>NZ_JBSPUF010000013.1:26491-137813 GCF_056861425.1 Stenotrophomonas sp. 21LCFQ19
CCTGTAGTGCCGAGCCATGCTCGGCAAGGGCGTTACCGGTAGAGCCTTCTGCCGAGCATGGCTCGGCACTACATGGGGATTGTCGGTAAGGCCTGTGCCGAGCATGGCTCGGCACTACGGTGGGGGTGTTGGGAAAGCCTCTGCCGAGCATGGCTCGGCACTACATATGGCCTTATGTGCAGGGGGCGAACAGGTCGCGGGACTGGTCATACACCGACGTCTGCACCTGCATCAGTCCAAGCACCGAGGGAAACAGGTTGTCCTGGTCGCTGCGCTGCGCGGCGCGGTGGCGTACGCAGCTCATGTCCAGGCCACGGTCCGCGGCGAACCCCGGCGAGAACCACATCACCATCGGTACCCGGGTCTGCTCTTCCGGAGCAATCGCATACGGCACGCCGTGCAGATACAGACCCTTCTCACCCAGCGATTCGCCGTGATCGGACAGGTAGATCATCGCGGTGTCGTAGTCTTCCATTCCGCGCAGGGCGGCGATGGTGCGGGTCAGGAAGTGATCGGTGTAGCGGATCGCATTGTCGTAGCTGTTGACGATGTCCTCGCGGCTGCACTTGCCCAGGTCTGCCGTATCGCAGGTTGGCGCGAACTGGCGGAACTGCGCCGGGTAGCGTTGGAAGTAGCTCGGGCCGTGGTTGCCCAGCTGGTGCAGCACAACCACCCGGTCGCCGGGCTTGGCGCGGACCTGTGCAGCGAGGTTTTCCAGAAGAATCTCATCCATGCAGCGGCCGTCGGCGCACAGGCCCGGCGTGGTCGCATCATCCAGGCGCTGGATTTCCAGACCGTCGCAAACGCCCTTGCAGCCTGATTGATTGTCGCGCCACAGGGTAGCGATGCCTGCATGTTCAAGCACGTGCAGCAGTGACTGGTGACCGCGGATCTTTTTTTCGTCGTAGTCGTGACGGCCAAACGGCGAGAACATGCACGGCAGCGATACTTCGGTGCTGGTGCCGCAGGAATGCATGTCCGGGAAGTTGATCACGCCGGTCTGCGCCAACTCCGGCGTGGTCTGGCGGGCGTAGCCGTTCAAGCCCCAGTTCTGTGCACGCACGGTTTCGCCCACAACCAGTACCAACAGGCGCGGTTTGCTGGTGGCGGCACGCGGCGTGGCCTTGGCATCCGTGCCCAGCGGCAACTTGGGTTGCTTCTTTATCGGGCTGGAACTGGCCAGGTTCTGCTTCAGCGCGATGAGATAGTTGGCCGGCGTAGCCAGGTAGCGCACTTCACGGTGATTGCGCATCAACGCGGAAACATTCTGGAACGACAGCATGGTGCCGGCGCCGCCGGCCACGATCACGCCCAGCAGGAAGGCGACACGCCACAGCAGGGTACGTCCCCAGCTGCGCTTGCGCAGCCGCACGCGCCACAGCAGCAGGGTTGGCAGCAGGCCGTAGCCGAGCAGCGGCAGCAACAATGCCGGCGTCATCAGCTCGCCTGATTCCTTGTGGTCGGTGGCCAGCACATTGCGCAGCATGTCCGCGTCCAGATAGACGTTGTAGCTGTTCATGTAGTGCGTGGCGAAGGCGGTGGTGATGAACAGCGCCGTCAGCACGACCTTGGCATTCCAGCGCCAGATCAGCAGGCTGAACAGGATCGCGTGCGTGCTCACCAGCAGTGCAAACAGTGATACCGCGAACAGGATGCTGCCCGGGTTGGTGGCGAGCGCGCTGCGCCAGAACAAGGTGTTGCAGACCAATGCGAAGAAAACGCTGGCCAACAGGATCAAGGCTTCGGTGCTGATCTCCGGGCGCCAGTTGCGCAGGCGCGACCAGGACAGCTGCAATCCGACAGGGCGGGCGACAGCGACGTTCATGCGTTTTCTCCAATGGCGCCATGTGCAGCACGCGCCGGGGATGTGATCGATGCAGACTCTGGGAACATCCACAGGTAAAGAACGGTTGCGACCAGCCAGCTGATTGCCAGTGCCCACAGGTCGTGCGAGGCAAAGTGGGCGCCACGCAGCTGCTGGGCCAGGCCGAATACCATGCCGACCAGCAGGGCGGTGCCCAGTGCCGGCCAGCGCCATTGCGGGCGCACCTGCAACATGAAGAAGAACAGCGCCACCCAGGCGTAGCCCGAACCGGCATGGCCGGCCGGGAAGCAGGCGGCGTGACCCAGGGCAACCGGGCGCTGTTCGAACAGGCCGATGAAGGGGCGCAGACCACCGTAGCGCTCCAGGTCCCACGGGCAGTCCATATGGGTCCAGGATTTCAGCAGCGCGACGATGCTGGTGGTCAGCGCTACCGATGACAGCAGGTAGGCCAGCGGCCGCCGCAGCGGGCGCCAGCGCAGGTCCATGCAGCTGCGGATCAGCGCCAGGATCACCAGCAGGGCAACAAACCAGGTCAGGTTGCGGCCGCCCTTGTGGATCAGGTGGCTGGTCCACCACGCATCCTTCAACGCCCACTGGCTGCCCTGCCAGCGGAACAGCTGATCGGCAAGCCATTGGTCACCGTTGCCTGCCATCAACAACAGGCTACCGGCGGCAGCAATCAGCAGCGGGATCAGCAGGGCACGCCCGGCGAAACTCAAACGGCTGCGTTCGGCGGCCGGAATCAGGGTGGCGGAAGTGGGTTGCTGCGACATGGAGCTGGGGCACCGTCAATCTGGATGCAGCCATGCTCGGTCGGCCTGTGTCGGAGACAGGTAGGAGCGATGTCGTGAATTTGTCGGTGCTTCAGCTTGGCTACCGGGACGGCACGGCAGCATGAATGCAAGAGAGGCTGTGCCGGGTCCGGCGCAGCCTCTCTCAGGTGTGTTTCAACAGGTCCGCGTCCATAGACGCGTTGCAGACTTCAGGCGTCAATCGCCGTCGCTTTCCAGTGCGCCTTCACTGCCGGCCACGACGCCGTGGGTCCTTGCGACACAATCGGCCTGCAGCGCGGTGCCAGGCAGCAACTGCCAGTTGTTGCGGTTGGCGCTGCCGATATCGATGACCTGGCTACGATCTGCGCAGGGTGTCATTGCCTTGTCCAGCACGAACAGCCAACGCCGCTGCGGGTCGGCAGTGACCCAGCGTGCCGCGTCTTCCCATTGTTCGGCGACCGGGCGCTTGAAGCCGAAGTCGGTAGCCTGCGGATGGGTCTGCAGCAGGTTCTGTTCACGCCAGGCAACCATGCCCAGCTCGGCGTCCGGTCCGATGCGCGCACGGACCTTGTCCATCACCAGCGAAGCGGAGCTGTAGGGATCAAGTGCAGGCATCGCGCCGAGCCCATACATCGACCACAGCATTACCGTGGTCAGCACTACCGCCAGCCCAGCGCGGCGCAGTCGCAGTACCGCCACCACGAGTAGCGAGGCGGCGCCAAAGCCGATCAGCCACCAGCCAACCTGCGGTAGCACCCACGGGTCGATAGCGCGCTTGATCGCATTGCGCTGGGCCCAGCCATCGCCGTGCACGGCGCCGTAGCCGACCACCAGGGTGGCGAGTGCCAACAGCAGCACGTAGGCCAGCAGCAGCCAGCGCACGCCGGTGCGGCGCAGCAGGCCGGGCAGCAATGGCGCCGCCGCGATGGCCAGGGCCGGCAGCATCGGCAGGATGTAGACCTCACGCTTGCCCGGGCTTGCGCTGAAGAAGACCAGTACCAACAGGGCCCAGCCCAGCAGCAGGATGTAGCGCGGATCGGCGCGGCGGCAGCGGCGCCACCACGCCGGTAGCAGCCACGGTGCCAGGAGGCTGCCTGGCAGCCACAACGTGGCCATTACCTGCAGGTAGTACCAGAACGGCTGGTGGTGGTGCCAGGCGTTGGCGTAGCGGGTGCCGGTCTGCTTGAACAGCAGTTCCTTGGCATAGGACTGCAGGTGCGGCTCGGGGTTCTGCAACAAGGCAATGGCCAATGGACCGAGCCAGATCGCGGTGCCAGCCAGGAAGGCGGGCAGCAGCAGCCACCAGCCCCAGCTGCGCCCCGGTCCGGCGGCCTGCGGATGGCGCCAGCGCCAGGCCATCCACGGCAGCAGCATCAGCAAGGGCAGGAAGCCGACACCCTTGGTCACGGTGCCAGCACCAGCGGCGAACGCGGCCAGGGCCAGCGCCCACCAGTTCGGGCCCAGTAATAAATGGCGTACCAGTCCCCAGAGCGCCAGCGTGGTCATGCCGACCAGCACCATGTCGATCTGCGCGCGCTTGGCCATCAACCCGAACTGGATGCAGACGAACAGCCCGACGACGGCATAACGGGCGATCTGCCGGTTCCACAGGCGCCGGCTCATGTCCCAGGTCAGCCACAGCGTGAGCAGGGCGGCCAGCAGCGAGGGCACCAGGAAGGACAGGTTCCAGTCACCGATCACTTTGTAAGTGGCCGCCTGGATCCACATGAAAGTGGCGGGCTTCTCCGCATACAACTCGCTGCCACGGTGTGGCAGCAGCCATTGCCCGGTCTCCACCATATGCCGTGCGGCCAGCACGAAGCGCGGCTCGTCCGGTGGCTGCGGCGAGCGCATGCCCAGTCCTGCCAGCAGGCTGGCGATGACCAGGGCGATCAGGATGACGAACCACAGTCTATTGGATGAAGAGCGGGGCGGAGTTGGGCGCACAGATGGCTCGTTATCAAAGGCTGGCAGGATCATGCCGCAAACAACGTTGGAAACACGTCGAAATCTACCCGCGGACGACGTCGGCTGCATTTCGACGACAATCCGACGTTGGCGGCGCTAGGATACGACGGTAATGCCTCGGCCCGGGGCAGCAAGGTCATGCCCGCATGCGGCTGCTGGTCATAGAAGACAATCGCAATCTGATCGCCAACCTGTTCGATTATTTCGAGGCGCGCGGGCATACCCTCGACGTCGCCCCCGACGGCATCACCGGCCTGCACCTGGCCGGCACCCAGAGTTATGACGCCATCCTGCTGGACTGGATGCTGCCGCGCATGGAAGGGCCGGAAGTGCTGCGCAAGCTGCGCGAGGAGTTCCGCTCCGAGGTGCCGGTGATCATGCTGACCGCCCGCGACGAGTTGCCGGACAAGATCGCCGGCTTCCGCGCCGGTGCCGATGACTACCTGACCAAGCCGTTCGCGCTGCCGGAGCTGGAAGTGCGGCTGGAGGCGGTGCTGGCGCGCACCAACGGGCGCAACCCGCGCAAGGTGCTGGAAGTACATGACCTGCAACTGGACATGTCCACGTTCGAGGCCCGACGCGCGGGGCAGGTGCTGCACCTGTACCCGGCCTGCCGCAAACTGCTCGAGGTGCTGATGCGGGCAAGCCCGGCGGCGGTTACCCGCGACCAGCTCGAATATGCGCTCTGGGGCGATGATCCGCCGGACGGCGACATGCTGCGCTCGCATATCTACGAACTGCGTCGCGCGGTGGATGGTCCATTCGAACAGAAGCTGCTGCAGACCTTGCCGCGCGTGGGCTACCGTTTGTCCGCACCCGCGGTGGGGGGCGCGCAATGACACGGCGCACGCTGCGGCGCAAATTGCTCGGCTGGTTGGCGATCTATGTCGCGCTGGTGACACTGGCGGTGTTCAGTGCCGCCAACTATGTGCACGAACACGCCGAGCACGCGGTGTGGCGCTCGCTGTTGAACACCGAACTGGACAGCATCATCGGCCAGATGCGCACCGATCCGGCATACCACTGGCAGGACTCGGACACGCTGCGGTTCTACTCGGAACGAGAGCCGGCAGGTATTCCCGAGAGCCTGGGCAGGCTGCATCCCGGACTGCATGACGGCGCGTTGCTGGATGGCAAGGACACCGCGGTCATGGTCCGCGATACCTCCGATTTCGGTCGGGTGGTATTGGCGCTGGATATCTCCGATTTCGGCGAGCTGGAGCACTTCATCACCCGCTGGGCGTTGCTGGCGGGTGTGGCGTTGTTGCTGGTGACCTTGCTGATGGCCTGGGTTGGCATGACCCGCCTGGTGCGGCCCTTGTCGGTGCTGGCGCAGGACATTGCCAAGCTGCGCCCCGAGCGGCGCGGGCAGCAGGTAAAGGTGGACAAGCGCGGCAGTACCGAGCTGGAAGTGATAGCCGGTGCCTTGAATGATTACCTGCAGCGCAACGAGCATTTCGTCGATCGCGAACGTGCCTTCATCAGCACCGCCAGCCACGAATTGCGCACGCCGATCGCGGTGATCACCGGTGCCGCCGAATTGGCGTTGGAGCAGCCGGGCTTGCCGGACAGAGCGCGCCAGCAACTGCTGCGCGTGCGCAGCACATCGACCGGCATGGAACAGTTGATCCAGTTGCTATTGGTGCTTGCGCGCGATCCGGCCAAGCTGGCTGCGATGAGTGAGCTGGTTGCCTTGGATGAGTTGCTGCCGGAGGTTGCCGAAGACCATCGCTACCTGGCCAAGGGCAAGGAATTGGAGCTGGTATTGGTGGAATCCGTGCCGTGCCAGGTGCTTGCGCCGTTGGCAGTGGTGCAGGCGGCGGTTGGCAATCTGCTGCGCAATGCCATCGAGAACAGTGATCGCGGCGTGGTGCGGCTTGGGATCTCCGCCAATGCCGTGCTGACCATCGAAGATCCGGGGCACGGCATGAGCCCGGAAGAGGTCGCGCAGGTGTATGCGCGGATGAGCAAGGGCGAGCGCAACCCAGGCGCTGGAATTGGCCTGGACCTGATCGCGCGCTTGTGTGATCACCTGGGCTGGAAGCTGGAGATCCATTCGCAGCCGGAGCGGGGCACGCGGGTCATCTTGGACATGGGGAGTTCCAGGCCGCGCTAGGAGCGCTTCACCTGTAGAGCGCAGCCATGCTGCGCTGGGGCTTTACCGGAGAAGGCTTCTGCCGAGCATGGCTCGGCACTACAGGCTCACGGTGTTATCAGCTCGCGCTCGATCAGCCAACGCTTTGCATCGTCGGCGTCCTGTTCGAACCACGCCTGGGTCGAGCCCAGCCGGTAGGTGTAGCCCCAGCTGTCCATGTCGGCCATCAGCCGCGCGCTGCCTACGCCGGGCAGTTGCCCGGCCAGCACGATCTGCAGGTAGCAGGTGGCGTCTTCCTCGGGCACCGAGTCGGTGGCGTCGGTGTGTACCTGCGCACGCCGCTCGGGCGGCAGCACGATCAGGTGGCAGGACTCGTGCAGCATCGAATGCACCGGCGTGTCGTCGCGCACATAGACATCGCAGGCGATGATGCCGGCTTCGGGCTCGCCCCAATAACTGCCGGGAATCTTCTCGCCGGCGGCGACGTGGTTCAGGCGCAGGCCGTGGCGCGCGAGCAGGTCCGCAGCGTCGGTCCATTGGATATCGCCAACGCACAGCACGGGCTGGGTTGGTTCGTTGGCAGGGCGTTCGTTCACGGGCACTGGAGTCCCGGCGGCCGTGGCCGCCGGGCTGTTATCACTTGTCGTCGGGCAGGGCCACGGAAATGTCGAGCACATCGTTGGCGCCATCCTTGACCAGGTCCACCTTGACCGCGTCGGCGTCGATGTTGACGTACTTCTTGATCACTTCCAGCAGCTCACGCTGCAGCAGCGGCAGGTAGTCCGGGCCACCGCGGGTGCTGCGTTCCTGCGCGATGATGATCTGCAGGCGGTTCTTCGCCGTTTCGGCGGTCGTCTTCTTCTGTCTCAGGAAGTCGAGCAGTCCCATGCTTATCCTCCAAACAACTTGCTGAAGAAGCCCTTCTTCTCCACGGTGGTGAAGCGCATCGGGCGCTCTTCACCCAGGATGCGGCCGACGGCGTCCTCATAGGCCTGGCCGGCCGGCGACTCGGCATCCAGGATGACCGGCTCGCCCTTGTTGGAGGCGTTGAGCACGTCGCCGGATTCGGGGATGACGCCGATGGCCTTGAGCCCCAGCACTTCTTCCACGTCGGTGATGCTCAGCATCTCGCCGCTTTCAACGCGCGAGGGGCTGTAGCGGGTCAGCAGCAGGTAGGCCGGCACGGCCTTGCCGGCTTCGGCATTGGCGGTCTTGGAGTCGAGCAGGCCGATGATGCGGTCCGAGTCGCGTACCGAAGACACTTCCGGGTTGACCACGACGACGGCGCGATCAGCGAAGTACATCGCCAGGAACGCGCCCTTCTCGATGCCGGCCGGGGAGTCGCAGATGATGTAGTCGAAGCCGTCGGCAGCCAGGTCCTTGAGGACCTTCTCCACGCCTTCCTTGTTCAGCGCGTCCTTGTCGCGGGTCTGCGAGGCAGCCAGCACGTACAGGTTGTCGAAGCGCTTGTCCTTGATCAGGGCCTGCTTCAGCGTGGCCTCACCGTGGACGACGTTGACGAAGTCGTACACCACGCGGCGCTCGCAGCCCATGATCAGGTCAAGGTTGCGCAGGCCGACGTCGAAGTCGATGACGGCAACTTTCTTGCCGCGCCGCGCGATGCCGCAGGCGATGCTGGCGCTGGAGGTGGTCTTGCCGACGCCGCCCTTGCCGGAGGTGACTACGATGATTTCAGCCAAAGGATCTCTCCTGAATGTCGTTGTGAGCTGCGTCAATCCAGCGCAGCAATCATGATCTGGTCCTGTTCCAGCCACACCTGCACGGCCTTGCCGCGCAGGTTGTCCGGAATATCGTCCAGTACCTTATACCGTCCTGCAATCGCGACCAGTTCAGCGTGGAAGTCGCGACAGAAAATGCGTGCGCTGGTGTTGCCCTGGGCACCGGCCAATGCGCGGCCACGCAGCGTACCGTAGATATGGATGCTGCCGTCGGCGATGACCTCGGCGCCGGCGCCCACCGTTGAGAGTACGGTCAGGTCGCAGTTCTCTGCGTACAGCTGCTGGCCCGAGCGCACGGTGGTCAGCTGCATCTTGCCGGGCTGTGGTGCAGCGCCATCAGCGGGCTGTGGGGCAGGGGCTGCCGCTGCGGCTGCAGCACGTTTGTTCTGCTTGGGAGCGGGGGCTGCGGCCGGAGCCGGCTCGGTCTCGACGGGCTCGTACTGGGCACGGAACTTGGCCAGTACAGGCAGGCCCAGCTGCTGCGACAGGGTTTCTGTTTCACTGGTGCCGTAGGCCAGTGCCACCGGCAGGACGCCGGCGTCGCGCAGGCCGTTGACCAGCTGCTGTGCGGTGGCCAGGTCCGGGAGTTGGCTCAAACCACCAAAATCCAGGATCACCGCCGCGCGACCGAACAGCTTGGGCGCACGCGCCACGCGTTCGCGCATTTCCTGGGCCAGGCGCTCCACGTCGAGGGTGCGGATGCGCAGGTTGGCAATGCCTACCTGCCCGATTTTCAGTTCACCAGCCTGTTCGTAATCCAAATTCACTGCCATCTCAGGTTCCGGTCGGCCGCTGTTGCAGCAGCCGGCGTGTGTTGCCCACCCATGGAACGTCGGGCAGGTTGTCGCCATAGGTCTCTTTTACCCACTCGTAGCTGCACAGATCCTTGAGCAGCATGCTGGCCCGCACATCGACCGAGGGCATGGTGTTCTGGCCGACCTCGCGGAAACCGAAGCTGCCATGGAACAGCAGGGCGGCATCGGCGCCGTGGTCGAGGAAGACCTCGCAGGCCATCTGTGGGTAGCGCAGCTCAGCATAGCTCTGGGCATCGGCATAGAACGCGCGGCCGACACCGCCGCCACGGCGGCGACTGGCCACCACGATGCGGTCGATATAGAAGAAGCTGGGGTAGCGCTGCTGGAACCAGGCGAAGTTGCAGCTGTCATGGGCACTGTTGCTGCCGTAGCCGACCAGGAAGCCGGCCATGTTGCCGTCGCGTTCGGCAACCCGGAAGTATTCGGCTGTTTCGTAGAAACGGCGGACCTTGGCTGCATCCAGCGGAAGAATCGCAAGACCAGCGTTGTTGTTCAGTGCCAGGACGGAATCGAGCTCGTGCTCGCGCACGTCGCGGATAACAATCGACATTGTGACTCCGTGGGGTATCGCGGTCGGCCCAAAGGGCTGTGGCGCGATTATCGCATGGGTGGCCCGAGCCGGGCGAGCCATCAGCGAAGGTCGCCATGCATGACTTCCGAGGGAGGGCGTTGGGGCGGCCGGGTCCTTACCATGCAGGCATGTTGGGATACCTCAGCCATACCCGAGTCCTCCGCCTGGCCGGCCTGTTTACCTGGGCCCTGGTCAGCCTGCCCCTGATTTATACCCAGTACGCGCCTGAGGAGGGTGTGCTGCAGCCTGCCGCCGGCGAGGCGATCTGGCTGTTCCTGGCCTACCTGACCTTTGGCGGCTGCTACTTCTGGCTGACCCGCGGGCTCAACGCCGCCGGCCACACCAGCTGGTACGACCGGTTGGCGTTGCTGCTGCTGACGGTTTCGGCGCTGGTGGTGAGCTATCTGTCCGCCACTGGCCTGGGCAGCATCCTGATGATGGTCGCGGCCGGGGTGATTCCGTGGCTGCTGAGCCGCTGGGTCGGCGTCATCTGGCTGGTGCTGAGCCAGCTGGCGGTGCTTCCGGTCTACAACCTGATCCTCGGCCTGCCGCTGTTCGAGGCGCTGCTGCAGTCGCTGCTATACGGTGGCTTCTCGATGTTCATCTTTGTCACCAGCCTGGTGGCCCGGCAGCAGACCCAGGCGCGGGAGGAGCAGCGGCGCTTGAACGCCGAGCTGCGGGCCACGCGGCTGCTGTTGGCCGAAAGCGCCCGGGTCAACGAGCGCACGCGTATTTCCCGTGAGCTGCATGACCTGCTCGGCCACCATCTGACCGCGCTGAGCCTGAACCTGGAAGTGGCCGGCCATATCACCGAGGGCCAGGCGCAGGAACACGTCCGCCAGGCGCATACCCTGGCCAAGCTGCTGCTGACCGACGTGCGCGAGGCGGTCAGCCAGCTGCGCGAGAGCGGGGCGATCGACCTGGCGGCCGCCCTGCGGCCACTGACCGAGCGGGTACCGTCGCTGGATATCCACCTGCAGATCGATGACCCGTTCAGCGTTGAAGATCCCGAGCGTGCCCATGTGCTGCTGCGCTGTACGCAGGAAATCATCACCAATGCGGTGCGCCATGCCGGCGCCCACAATCTGTGGATCAACGTGGAGCGGGACGCCGCCCAGGTGGTCATCAGCGCGCATGATGACGGCATCGGTGGCGATTTCGAGGAAATAATGCCGGGCAATGGCTTGCGCGGCATGCGCGAGCGGCTGGCGCAGTATGGGGGTGTGCTGGACGTATCGGCACGAAGCGGTGAGGGTTTCCGTCTTCGCGCCAGCCTGCCACTGGTTACCAATATGATGTTGGCCTCGGGGCCGCAAGGAGTGAATTGATGATCCGTGTCTGTCTGGTCGACGACCAAACCCTGGTCCGGCAGGGCATCCGTTCGCTGCTGGCGCTGGATGACGGTATTGAAGTGGTGGCCGAGGCCATCGACGGGCGTCAGGCGGTGGAGATGATTCCGCAGGTGCAGCCGGATGTGGTGCTGATGGACATGCGCATGCCGGTGATGTCCGGGCTGGAAGCGCTGCAGACGCTGAGCCGCGCCGGCACGCTGCCGCCCTCGATCATCCTGACCACCTTTGACGATGACCAACTGGTGCTGGCTGGGCTCAAGGCTGGCGCCAAGGGCTATCTGCTCAAGGATGTGACCCTGGAACAGCTGGTGGGCGCCATCCGCACCGTTGCCAACGGTGGCTCGCTGGTGCAGCCGGCGGTGACCCAGCGCCTGTTGTCGGGGCTGGAACACATGCGCAATGAGTTCGTCAGCCTGGACCGGCCGGACCCGTTGACCGACCGCGAGACCGAGATCCTGCGGCTGATGGCCAGCGGCTTCTCCAACAAGGAGATCGCCAACTCCCTGGGCGTGGCCGAGGGCACCATCAAGAATCACGTTTCCAACATTCTTTCCAAGCTGGGCGTGCGCGACCGTACCCGTGCCGTGCTCAAGGCCTTTGAGCTGCAGCTTGTCTGACCCGGGTACCGCAGAACATCGCGGTTCGGATGAATACGGTTCCGCTGATCAAGGCCGCGCTGTGGGCGTTCCGGAGAAAAATGCCTGCAGTACTGGTGCTGGACACCTCGGACGGTGGAAAATAGCGCGGCTACGGCAAAATACAGCCCCAGCTATCGGGTGAAAGCGCGCAGGATTGGTGGTTGATACGCTACCCTGCGGTGCATCGATGAGATAGCGCATTCTGGTAATGGAAACCGGTATGCCAAATGTGGTGAACAACCTGCGAAAAGCCTGATAGGATGGGGGCTTCGCTTCAATCAACCCGGCCGTGGGATCGGCCCCGGAGACTCCTGAATGACCCGTATTATCGAGTTCCTGATCGCCTTGGGGATCGTGGCTGGCCTGTTTGTCCTCATTGGCGTGTGTCTGCCGGGCGAGCGCCACATTACCGAAAGCATCGAAACCAACCGCAAGATGACGATCGTGTATGACACGGTCAACAGCCTGCGCCGCTTCAAGGATTGGAATCCGCTTGTGCTGCGCGACAAGGCCGTGGAGCTGAAGTTCAGCGGCCCGGACGCCGGCAAGGGCGCCCGCATGGACTATTCCTCCACGGGCCTGGGCCAGGGCAGCTGGGAAATCACCGATAGCGAAAAGAACAAGCGCGTCGTGATTGCCATCGAAGATCCGACCCGCGGTACCGACAAGGTGACCTCGTTCACGCTCGAGCCGACCGGCAAGAACGATCGCAACGTCAAGATCACCCAGGACTACAGCGTCAAGTACGGCTTCGACCTGTTTGGTCGTTACGCTGGCCTGTACGTCAGCCGCCACATCGGCGACGACCTGAAGCTGGGTCTGTCGCGCATGGCCAACATGCTGGCCTCGGTGCCGAACGTTGACTACGCCGCTGCCGAAGCTCCGCTGGTCGACCTGAAGGTTGTCCAGGTGCCGGCTGAAAACCTGCTGGTGGTCAACGCCGGTAACATCGACCGCAACAACGATGCCATCCAGAAGTCGATCGACGACAACATGGAATGGATCAAGCGTGCGATGGATGCCAATGGTCTGGTCGCTGCTGGTCCGGTCCGTATCGTCACCACCGATTTCGGTGCTGAAAAGTACGCCTTCGACGTGGCTCTGCCGGTTCGCAAGGGCAGCGCTGCTGCTCCGGCTGCCGACAAGAAGGACGGCGAAGCTGCCGCTCCGGCCGCTGCTGCGGCACCGGTTGCTGCGGGTGATGCCGCCGAACTGAGCGTCAAGATCCCCGCGGGCAACCCGGTGACCTACGTGCATGCTCCGGCCCACCGTTCGGCATTTGCTTCCTACACCGGTCACATGGCTGGCCTGGACCTGGCCCGTAACGGCCTGCGTGCATGGGCGACCACCACCGGCAACGAAGTTGTTGACCGTCCGTATGAGTCGTGGAAGGGTGGCGTGGCCAAGGCCTTCACCGTCGATGGTTCCTACGACCTGTACTGGGCCGTCAAGTAATCATCGGGTTGTTGTCGATGATCTGATCGAGAAAACGCGTCGCTTCCAGCGGCGCGTTTTTTTTATGGATGGTGTTTGCAGGATTGATTGGAGAACGAGATGTTGGGAGTGGAACGGCGTGCGCGTAAACCCTCGTTTCTGGCTTTCTGCGGCGGCCTGCTGGCGGCGGCGGCGGTCGGCCTGTCGGCTTACGCCTCGCATGGGGTGAGTGAAGCGCTGGCGCAGTCGCACCTGAACACCGCGGCCTTGTACGCATTCGGCCACGGCGTGGTGCTGGTCGGATTGGGGGCGTCCTCGGTGAACCAGTTGGGTCGCGGTGCGTTGTATGTGTTGCTGCTGGGAACGTTGTTGTTCTCTGGCAGCCTGGTCGGCAATGTGCTGATGCACTGGCCGACAACGCTGGCACCGGCCGGTGGCATCACCCTGATGGGCGGTTGGGTGCTGCTGGCACTCAGTGCCTTGCGCCGTTGAGCCATGCCCCGCTATCGACGCGGCTTCGACATCGATGAGGCGCAGGCGCACCTGCAGCGGGTGGACAAGCGCCTGGCCGGCTGGATGCGCCGCATCGGGCCGTTGCCGGCGCCACCGGGCTGGGGGCGTTCGTTCGACCCGGTAGATGCGTTGGCGCGGGCAATCCTGTTCCAGCAGCTCAGTGGCAAGGCCGCTTCAACGATAGTCGGGCGGGTGGAGACGGCGATTGGCGGCAAGCGCCTGCACGCCGCAAGCCTTGATCTGATTGATGACCCCGGGCTGCGGGCGTGTGGCGTATCCGGCAACAAGGCCTTGGCGCTGCGTGATCTTGCCCGGCGTGAGCGCGCAGGTGAATTGCCGGGCCTGCGGCAGATGTCGGTGATGGATCACCAGTCCATCGTCGACGCCCTGGTGGCAGTGCGCGGCATCGGCCGCTGGACGGTGGAGATGATGCTGATGTTCCGCCTCGGTCGTCCCGACATCCTGCCGATCGATGACCTGGGTATCCGCAAGGGCGCACAGCGCGTGGATGGCAGCGAGACAATGCTGACGCCCAAGGCGCTGGCCGAGCGCGGCGAACGCTGGGGCCCGTACCGCACCTGGGCCAGCCTGTATCTATGGCGCATTGCCGACTTCAGCGTAGAACCCAGACAAAAGACCAATCGCTCGCAGGACTAAGTGGCGAGGTGAAGCGTCTGCTTTCTTCTGTGGGAGCGGCGTAAGCCGCGAAGCCGGTAGATCGTCAGCGCCGAATTGCAGCCCACCTGGCTGAATCTGCCATGGTGTTAAGTCTGATGCCTCCCTTGATTGCGGTTTTGCCCAGCAGCTCGGTTGCCGTCAGCCTCGCGGCTTACGCCGCTCCCACAAATGCGGTGCGCTCCCGATTGCAGGAGCGGCGTAAGCCGCGAAGCCGGTATCCCTGGAAAGCGGGAAGTCCGCATACACAAGGGCGACTTTGGCTTCGAGCCCGCTCAACGCGGCAGGTAGCGCTCCCACAGCAGGTTGCGAAAACGATTGCCAGGATCCAGCTGCTGCTTGATGGCGGCAAACTGCACCGCCTGCGGGTAGGCGCGCTGGAACTGCGCCTGGCTGGCGTGCAGACGGTAGGGCAGGTAGTAGCGACCACCATGCTCAAGCGCGGCGTCGATCAGGCGGCGGGTCCAGCCGCTGCTGTACTGTTCGGCGGCGTTCCAGCTGCGTTGCTTGTGGTACAGCACGAAGCAGAACACTTCCTCGCTCGCCCAGCGCATCAACGAGGTGTTGTCGGCAGGCGCGTGGCGGATCGAGATGTTCAGTGCATTGACGTCGTGCCTGCGCAGGATTCCGGCCATGGTGCGTGCGAAGGACGCGAATCCGGCAACCGGGATGAAGTATTCCTGCAGCAGGTAGGACGACATGCGGCGGGTGCGCGGTTCCAGCGATGCCGCATCCAGGCTGGCTTCCAGGTTGCGCATCACCACGCGTGGTTCGGTGAGCAGGCTGCGTGTCTGGTAGAGGTCGCGCAGCTGGTCGCCGCCGGGCAGTTCGGATGCGGCCCAGATCAGGTTCTGGTCCTTGGCGTGGCTGGCGCGGATGGGCATCAGCCGTCTTGCGTCGGTCAGTGCGGCGCTGCTGCGGCTCCAGCTGATCGCCAGCGGAGCATTGAAGTCCGGTGGCAGCAGGTCGGCGTTGTGCAGCACTACCCCGGGCCTGCCCAGTACATGGGCGTTGAACCAGTCCGGGTAATCGACGAGGGCAAGCTGTTCGACGCTGCGTGCCATTCTCTCGTTGCGCGCGAGGTCCAGCTCGACCTCGGTGATCACGCCCAGGCCGCCGTAGCCGCCAATCACCGCGGCGAACAATGCCGGCTGCTGCTGGCGGGACAACTCCAGCACGCGACCATCGGCGGTGACCAGCTGCAGGGCGCGCACGCTGCCTGCCAGTGCGCCGCTGCCGACATAGCGGCCGTGGCAATTGACCGATACCGAGCCGCCGATGCTGAAGTTGCTGTAGCTCTGCATCACCTTGACGGCGAGGTCACGCGGATCCAGATGCTCCTGCAGTTGCCGCCAGCGCATGCCAGCCTGCACGCGCGCGCAGGGTGTTTCCGGGTCCAGCCACAGCAGGCGATCCATGTGCTGCATGTCCAGCTGCAGCGCATGTTCGGCCCGGGTCTGTCCGCCCATGCTGTAGCGGCCGCCAGCGACGCAGACCGTGCCCGGCCAACCTTGCAGGGCCGCAACTACGCCGGCGCTGCTGGCAGGGCGCACCACGCCGGCAACGGCGGTGCGGTCCAGCTGCGCGACATCGCTGGCCAATGTCTGGCTGGATCGGGGTTTGCATGCGGGCAGCTGGGTCAGCAGGCCTGCGCCAAGTGCTGCCTGCACCAGGCGCCGACGTTCACCCTCGGGCGGTGGCGTTTTCATTGCGGCGATAACACCAGTGCCAGGGCTCGTAGATGATGCCGTGCGGGTTGTCGCGCGGGTAGCTCATGTGGAAGCCGAAACCTGCGGCGTGCCGCTGCAGCCAGGCGAAGCCTGCGGTGTGCTCGAAGGATTCCTCGGCAGGAGGCTCGCCCGGCGTACTGATGTCCAGTGCGTCACCGCCGTGGTGTTCGCTGTAGCCGGGTGCGGCGTTGACGGTGAGGATCTCGTCAACGCTCAGCCCGCGCGCCAGCTTGCGTTCGAAAATGCCGAGCTGATAGTCATGGCTGCGGTAGCCGGAAATCGCATCCAGCGCGACGCCGTCACCAGCCGCTGCCTGCTGCATGCGCTGCCAGCCGCGCGCCGCACCACGGGTGAGCCAGAGTGGCCTGCGGTAGCGATCAAAGCCCGCCAGGTGCAGATGCACGGGTTCGGCGACCAGCGGCAAACCGGTCCGGGCGGCGTAGGCGTCGGCATCCAGATCCAGTTGCTGCAGATGCAGTTGCAGTTGATGCAAGGGCAGGCTGCCGCTCGGGGGCGGGATACGGGATGGCTGAGATCGCAAGGCTTCCAATGCGGTCAACGCAAAGTCGATGCCGGATTCGTCCGCAAGCCGTGTCACCAGGGGCATCAGACCGCCGCGCAGCTGCGCCGCCAGGTAACGCCCATCGTGTTTGCGTCGCAGTACATGCGTTGCCCGCGCCAGTACGCGTGCATCGTCATTGCTGCGCGCGCGCAACAGGCCGCCCGGCCAGATCTCGATGTCGGGCGTGTTCAGCAGGATATGGGGAGCGTTGCGCATGTACGCAGCTTAGGCCTGTGCGCCGCCGTCGGCCAGCCGCCTGAGTTCATCCAGCAGGGCGCGCGGCTGTTCGGGGCTGACCAGCACGCTGTTGCCGTCGCGCAGCGGGATCACCAGTACGCGGCTGTTGTCGGTGATCAGGCAGAAGGCCTTGCCGCCACCCTTCATGTGGAAGTGCCCCGCGCGGAAGCCGGGGAACTGGAAGCCATTGGATTTCCCGCCCGGCTTGAAATCAGGGTTCTCTGCGAAATTGACAACGCGCGCGCGTTCCAGCCGCATCGAACTCAGCGCCACGCGTCGGGTGTACAAGGTGGCGGCGATGGTCAATTGCTTCGGTTCAACACGCAGTTCGCGTCGCCGGTAGGCCACGGTCAGCGCTGTGCCAACGAGGAACAATATCAACCAGCCGCCCCAGGAGGCGAATGTCGCCTGGAAAGGCGGCTTGCCGGCGAACACCCTGATCAGCGGATCGATGCTGAGCACCAGCAGCATGGGCGCCCATAACCAGAGCAGGAGTGAGCTGGTTGGCGTGGCGACGTTGAATGCCGTTGTCTCGGTTGGCGTGGTGTTGCGATCGCTCATCGCTGCGCCTTGATCCATAGCGCGATGTCGCTGATCAGTGCTGGATCGACGTGGCCCGGGCGCGCGTATTCTTCCAGTGAGCCCTTGCCTTCACCGGCGATGCCGAGGTGGTTGAGCGCCGGGTAGTGCCGGAAGCGGTAGCGCTCCCCCTGCAGGCCCTTGTTCCACAGCTGCCAGTCGGTGTCGATCACCTGGAAGTCGCGGGCACCCTGCAGCACCAACACTGGCAGCGTGCTGTCGCGTGCGTCGGCGATGGGGTCGACAGCTTCCAGCTGCTGCCAGAACCGACCGGGGACATCCATCAACCGCGCTTCCGGATTGCCGCGCACGTTCGCTATTGCTGCGTCCAGTGCGGTGAGCTGGGCTTGGTCCTCGGCGCTGATCGCGCCGTCCAGGCCAAGCATGTAGCGGTTCTGCTCGGCCAGCAGGTCGAGGATGGGGCGCGCGGGTGCAGCCAGCAGTACCAGTCCAGCCAGCTTGCCATTGGCCGCCTTGGCGATGCGCCCGGCCAGCAATCCTCCCTGGCTGTGGCCCAGCAGATATACGTGGTGAGGATCGATGTTGGCGTTGCCCGCCAGCGCGCTTACCGCCGCGACCGCATCGCTGGTGGTTTCGTCATCAACGCTGAAGCTGCCTTTGAAATCCTGCGGACGTGCATGACTGCGCTTTTCGTAACGCAGCACGGCAATGCCCTGCGCGGCGAGTCCACGCGCGATGTCCAGGAACGGGCGGTTGGGGCCGATGGTTTCATCGCGGTCCTGCGGACCGGAGCCGTGCACCAGCACGATGGCGGGGAAGGGGCCCTTGCCCTTGGGCAGCGCCAGCGTGCCAGGCAGTGGCGCGCTGGCGCTACCACTGGCCGGTACGCTGAAGTCCTGCTCGATGACGCTGGCATCCGCCGCAGGCGGTGGTGCCGGCGCAGCCGCTGCAGGCTGCACCAGGAAGCCTGCCACCTTGTCGTCCTGATCAAGCACGATGCGTGCCTGCAGCCCGCCATTTGCATAGTGCAAAGGAATGACGACGATGCGGAAGCCGTCGGCTTCGCTGGTTACGGCAGCGCCGCGGGGACCGGCTGGGCCCATCTGCGCTGGCAGGGACTCCCACACCGCCTTGAGCTTTTCAGCAGGTACCGCTGCTTTCATCTGCGGCGAAAAATCCGCTTCAGCAGCGGCGTATTGGCCAGCATCAAGCCGGTCAAGCAACTGGGTGGCCAAGGCGGCCGGCTCGGCAGCGTGTGCGCTGCTGGCGAGGGAAAGAAGTGCTGCTGTGATCCATCCGCTCAATGCTTTCATCATTGCGCCTTCTTGAAGATCAGGGTCGGGGTAGAGACGGTCGGTGTGGCATGAACCACATTCACCAGCTCCCAGCCAAGCCGGCCTTGCTTGTCCAGTTCCTCCTGCAGCGCTTCGGTCTTGAAGCTGCCCATCAGGGTGGTCTTCAGTCCCACGACCAGATATTTCCACTGCGTGCTCATGGCTCTTCCTTGGGTTCTTGCTCAGGTTTGGGGAGACGCCCGGCCTTGCGCAGGGCGTCGCGGATCACGTACTCGATCTGCGCGTTGAGGCTGCGCAGCTCGTCGTCGGCCCAGCGCTGGGTCGCAGCCAGAACATCAGCGTTGATGCGCAGCGGATAGGCCTTCTTCTCGCTCACCGGCGGGGTGCTCCGTTGTTGCCGCGACGTAGATGCAGCACCAGCGAAATGCCCAGCGCATTGACCGCCACCACCAGCGCGATGATCACGCCGTAGGCGATGTTGCGGTTGTCACCGGCCAGATAGACGCCGGTGGCCGCCACGAACATGCACAGCGCGATCAAGGCCCAGCGCAGGCCCAGCCCGCGTGCATGGGCGGTGCCGGGGCGTCCGCTCCACACGGCGAAGCACAGGGCGGGAACGCCGGTGGCTGCGATGATCAGGGGGGCGAAAACATTCACTGCGATTACCTCACTACGTTGTTCAGTACAGCGAACCGGCATTGACGATCGGCTGGGTGCCGCGGTCCGAGCACAACACGGTCAACAGGTTGCTGACCATGTGTGCCTTGCGCTCTTCGTCGAGGGTGACGACGGCGTTCTTCTGCAGTTCCAGCAGTGCCATCTCGACCATGCCGACGGCACCGGCGACGATCTGCGTGCGTGCGGCGATCACCGCGCTGGCCTGCTGGCGCTGCAGCATGGCCTGGGCGATTTCCGGGGCGTAGGCAAGGTGGCTGATGCGCGCATCGAGTACCTGCACGCCAGCATCGGCCAGGCGCTCGGCCAGCTCATCCTTCAGATGCTGGGAGATCTCGGCGGCGTGGCTGCGCAGGGCAAGCTGGCCCTCGGTGTGCTGGTCATAGGGATAGCTGGTGGCCATCGCACGCAGTGCCGATTCGGACTGGATGTGCACGAAGCTCTCGTAGTCGTCGACGTTGTAGACCGCTTCGGAAGCATCGACTACCTGCCAGACGATGACCGCTGCGATCTCGATCGGCGAGCCGTCCAGTTCATTGACCTTGAGCTTGCCGCTCTCGAAGTTACGCACGCGCTGGCTGACGGTGCGCTTGCTGAAGAAAGGGTTGTTCCAGCGCAGGCCGTTGTCCTTGACCGTACCCACGTACTTGCCGAACAGGCTGATCACGGCCACCTGGTTGGGCTGGACCATGTACAGGCCGCAGCTGAGGAAGATGCCAACAACCAGCAATGCGATGCCGCCGAGCACCAGCATCCCGCCGCCACCGGTGCCGTTCTTGGTGACCACGACCGCGCCGACGATGGCAGCGGTGCCGGCCAGCATCATCAGCAAGGTGCCGAGGAGGGTGGGAATACCGGTAATGGAACCGAGGGACTTCTCTTTCATGGCACATCTTCCGTGGTGGTTGGAATGAAAGATATCAAATTGATATCAACATGCAAGCGGTTTTGACAAGGCTCCCCGCAGGGCCGGAAACCCGTAGCCCGGGTAAGCGGCAGCGCACCCGGGGAGTAAGCTGGCCCGCAATCGCCAGGGTAGTTCCGCTCATTCCCTGGGGGTGCTGACGCTGCCCCGGGCTACGATGTCCGCTCGCCGCGCCGGCTTGCCTAGAATAGGCACCCTCTTTTGTGCCTTCCGGACCTGCCTGATGATCACCCTCGGTACCCCGTTGTCCCCATCCGCTACCCGCGTCCTGTTGCTTGGTTCGGGCGAACTGGGCAAGGAAGTGGCCATCGAGCTGCAGCGTTTCGGGGTGGAAGTGATTGCCGCGGACCGCTACGCCAATGCCCCGGCCATGCAGGTTGCGCACCGCAGCCATGTGTTGGACATGCTCGACCCGGCCGCACTGAAGGCCTTGATCGCGCAGGAGCAGCCACACCTGGTGGTGCCCGAGATCGAGGCCATCCACACCGAAACCCTGGTGCAGCTGGAAGCCGAGCAGGGCCTGCGGGTGATCCCGACCGCGCGTGCCGCGCGCCTGACCATGGACCGCGAAGGCATCCGCCGCCTGGCCGCGGAAACCCTGGGCCTGCCGACCTCGCCCTACCGCTTCGTCGATACCGAGGCCGAGTACCGCGAGGCCGTCGCCGCGATCGGCTTGCCGTGCGTGGTCAAGCCGGTGATGTCGTCCTCGGGCAAGGGCCAGAGCACGCTGCGCAGCGAGGCCGACATCGGCCCGGCGTGGGACTACGCGCAGACCGGCGGCCGCGCTGGTGCCGGCCGCTGCATCGTCGAAGGCTTCATCGACTTCGATTACGAGATCACCCTGCTGACCGTGCGCCATGCCGGTGGCACTGCGTTCTGTGACCCGGTTGGTCACCTGCAGAAGGATGGCGATTACCGCGAAAGCTGGCAGCCGCAGGCGATGTCGGCCAAGGCATTGGAAGGCGCGCAGCAGATCGCCCGCGCAATCACCGATGACCTCGGTGGTTGGGGGTTGTTCGGTGTCGAGTTGTTCGTGAAGGGTGACGCGGTGTGGTTCAGCGAGGTCTCGCCGCGTCCGCATGACACCGGCCTGGTCACCCTGGTATCGCAGGAGCTGAGCGAGTTCGCGCTGCATGCGCGGGCGATTCTGGGCCTGCCGATCCCGACCATCCGTCATAACGGCGCATCGGCATCATGTGCGATGTTGGCGCAGGGCAATGGTGTGCCGTTTTTCAGCAACGTGGCCGAAGCATTGATCCATCCGGATTCGGCACTGCGCCTGTTCGGCAAGCCGATGGTGCAGGGCCATCGGCGCGTTGGCGTGACCCTGGCAAGGGCTGCTGATGTGGATCAGGCGCGTGCGACTGCGCGTGATGCTGCAGCGGCGATTGGAATTGAGCTGCGCTGAGATCTGCCCCCTCCCTTTGCCGAAGGCAAGGGGAGGGGTAACGCTTCGCTGCTGTGATCCAGCTCCCACACCAGCAGTCAGCGGCACGCTTGTGGGAGCGGTGTAAGCCGCGAAGCTGGCAATGCTGCAGCGGCGGGATACATCGTCATCTGGTGATGTACGAGCTTCGCGGCTTACGCCGCTCCCACAAAGTACAGAAGCAAAAAAACGCCGGCTTAGCCGGCGTTTTTTTTTACTTCACATCCACCCAGACAAGGTGATGGTCGCTGCCGTCGGCGATCTTCGCTTCCGGGCTGTCGTTGGCGGGCCAGAACACGCCACTGCCGATGTAGCTCAATCCGGTGGAGGGCAGTACATAGTCCAGACGCATCGTGCCCGAGCGCGGGCCGAAGTCGCCGGTGGCGTGCTGCGGCGCGCCGCGGCGGACGATGCCTTTCTCCGCGTAGGCCAGGCTGGTCTGCTCGGCACCGACGCTGGTCGGCGTCGGGTAGCGCAGCACGCGCGGGTGTTCCAGCAGTTCGAGGATGGCGTCGTGGCGGCCGTCGCCATCGGCCGGATCATTGTTCAAGTCGCCAACGATGACGAAGCGTGCATCGGCAGCCAGACCGCCGCAGCTGCCCTTGTCATCGCATAGCCACGGCTTGTCGCCGCCGTCCAGGTATTCCTTCCACAGCCGCAGTTCGTCGTGGTTGCGGGCGGCGTTGCGCTTTTCCTTGCCGTCGAACACTGGCGGGGTGGGGTGCGATGCCAATACATGCACGGTGCCGAGCGGGGTGCGCACCGGCACGTCCCAATGCGACTTGGAGGAAAGCCGCAGCTGCGACCACACCGCGTCCGGCCAGAACGATTTGCCGGTACTCGGTTCGATCGGACGCAAGGCGCCGGGCATCGTGCTCCACTTCAACAGCTGGAACGTGCGTACGGAAGCTTCATCGATCGGGTACTTGGACAGCACCAGCATGCCGTACTGGCCCGGGTGCAGGCCGTAGCCCCAGGCGTCGTTGCCGCGCTCGCGGCCTTTGCCGCCCACGGTGCCGTTGTTGTCCAGGTCCAGTCCGCTGGGCACGCCGGTGTTGACCGGTGCCAGGTAGCGATACGGGTACTTGAGCGCTTCGCCGCCGCCGGGCTGGGCGACTTCAAGATAGCGTTGCTGGAACAGGTCGGCGGCGCGATGGGCGTCGTCGAAGTCGAATTCATTGAGCAGGACCAGATCCGGTCGCGTCTGCTGCAGCACAGCAGCGATCTTGCGCGCGTGCGCGCTGTCGCCCTGCAGTTCGCGGATCAGGCCACCTTCCTCCTCGGAGTACAGCGAGGTGTTGTAGGTTGCCAGCCGTAGCTGGGCAGGCGCGCTGGCGCTGCCGCTGGGTGTGGTGGAACAGGCTGCCAACAGCAGGGTCATCGGGGCGAGTAGGGTTGAGATGCGCATCTGCCGATTTTCTCACGTCGTCATGACGATGAGGCGAAAAGCGAAGCTGCTAAAACACGAACGCCCCGCATGCGGGGCGTCCATGGATGGCGCTGTTACGTTGCTTAGAACGTGCAG
Organism: Stenotrophomonas sp. 21LCFQ19; assembly: GCF_056861425.1. NCBI lineage: Bacteria > Pseudomonadati > Pseudomonadota > Gammaproteobacteria > Lysobacterales > Lysobacteraceae > Stenotrophomonas > Stenotrophomonas sp. 21LCFQ19. Next base: position 49,805 of record NZ_JBSPUF010000013.1, read on the forward strand.
CCCATCGCGCCGAAGCTGGTCTTGGCCTGTTCCAGCGCGGTCTTGCACTGGTTGGCCAGCTCGGTCTTGTCGGTCACGCCAGCCCAGGCGCTACGCGACTGCTCGATGCCCTGCTTCATCATGTCACGCTGGGCTTCGGGCACCTTGTCGCTGATGCATGCGTAGACCTTTTCCAGGTACTGGTCGCATTCCGGAACGCCGGTGCCGGCCTTGACGGTGTCGGTGGCTGGAGCCGGGGTGACTTCGGCTGCAGCAGCTGCGGGAGCAGCGGCCGGGGCGTCGGTGGCCGGGGTCTCTGCCTTCTTGCAGCCGGCGAGGGCCAGGGTGCCAATGGCAGCCAGAATCAGTAGTTGGGTCTTCACGCATTGCTCCTGTTGAATGGATACTTCCTTGCGTCATCACGATGCGCGATGACATTCCCATTCTGCATAAATCCCGGTTAAATGCGCATCAACGCAAGTCGCCATTGAGCTGCCTCCCAATCAACGTTGGTCGTTGCCGAGGCCCTGTTCGCCGTGCAGCCAGCGCTTGCCGTCGAAATACTCCAGCGGATGGAAGCGGCGCTTGTAGTCCATCTTGCGGTGGCCGTTGATCCAATAGCCCAGGTAAAGATGTGGCAAGCCGTTGCGTTTGGCCCAGGCGATCTGCTGCAGGATGCCGAAGGTGCCCAGACTGCGTTTTTCCTGGTCCGGATCAAAGAACGTATAGACCGCCGACAGGCCGAGGTCGGTGACGTCGGTAACGGCGACAGCCAACAGCTGCCCGCGTTTTCCGGCCACGCCGGGCGCGCGGATCTCCATGAAGCGGCCATGTGACCAGCTGCCGATCAGGAACTGGTCGAACTCGTGCGGGCCATGCTCGTCCATGCCACCCTTGGCATGGCGGTGGGACAGGTAGCGCTGATACAGGGCGAACTGTTCGTCGGTACGCTCGGCAGGCAGGATCCGGCATTGCAGGTCGGCGTTGTGCGCCAGGCAGCGGCGCTGGCTGCGGTCCGGGTTGAAGCGCTCCACGGGAATGCGTACCGGCACGCAGGCGCGGCAGCCTTCGCAGTGCGGGCGGTAGACCAGATCGCCGGAGCGGCGGAAGCCCCAGGTCAATGCCATCGGGTAAAGCGCGCCCAGCCGCTCGTCCTGGGGGTCCAGCACAAGGTCGCGTGCCTGTCGTTCCGGCCAGTAGCCGCAAGCGTGCTCGCCGGTCTGGAACAGGCGCAGTTCTTCGTTGTTTTCGCCGTGGGCTGCCATGCGCACAGCATAGCCGTGGCGCGTCGCAAAACCTGCGCCTGTCTGCGTGATGAACAAGGCCGGCACGCAGGTCAACCAAGCCGATGGCTGGTGCGTTGACCGTAGCGAGGACGCAATGCCGCGTCCGCAGCCTCACCACGGAGCAACACCATGACCAAGACCCACCGCAAACCTCTCCTCCTGCTGGCGATGCTGCTGGCCACCTCGGCGACCGGCTTGGTGTTCGCGGCTGCGCCGACCAGCACCAGCCCGGCGCCGCAGCGCCTGGATGCCAATAATGATGGCGTGGTTGATCGCCAGGAAGCAGCGGCCCGTCCGCATCTGGCACAGCGTTTCGACGAACTGGACAAGAACAAGGACGGCAAGTTGTCGCGCGAGGAGATGGCGCAGATGCGGCACGGCGGGCGTCACGGCGGTGATCGCCACGGCGGACATCGCGGTCAACGTGATGGCGGCTTCATGCGTGGCATGGATACCGACAACGATGGTCGCATCAGTGCCGCTGAGTACCAGGCCAACTTCACCCGCCTGGACGTCAACAAGGACGGCTATATCGATCAGGCTGATCGCCAGGCCCGTGGTGAGCAACGTCGTGCGGAGTGGTTTGCCAAGGCCGATACCAACAAGGATGGCAAGTTGAGTCCGGAAGAACTTCAGGCTGCGCGCAAGGATGGGCATCGCGAGCATCGTGGCCCACGCGGCCCGATGCCGCCGCAGGCTCCGGCTGCGAAGTAAGTTCTACAAAGGCGCCGATCGACAACACCCCCGCTGGCAACAGCGGGGGTGTTTTGTTGCTGGAGTTCAGTGCTGCAGCAGCGCGTACAGCGTCGCCGCAACCGCCAGCAGCGATGCGCTGACCACGGCGCTGCGCCCGAACATGCTCTGATAGATCCAGGACGGACCCTTGCGGCCATGGCGAGCCGCATCACGGGCAAGCATCGGTGCCATCACGCGCGGCAGCGTGACCAGGTACTGGTAGTTCAATACGGCCATGCCTATTGCCAGGGTCAGCAGTCCGCCAACCAGACCCATGCGGAACACTACGCCGGCCATGGCGCAGATGCAGAACACGAAGGCGCCGATGGTGTGCAGGCGCATGAAACGGCGAACACGCTGGGTTTCCTCCGGCGTCTCGGCATAGTGCAGCAGGTAGAGATTGGTGAGATAGGCCCCGAGCGTGCCAAACACGACTGCGCCGGCCACTATCCATAGATCGAAAGGATTCGGGAACAGCGCATTTACGGTAGCGCCGAGTGTTCCTGCGGCCGCGCCGCTGCCGGCGGTGTTGATGCCAAGACTGCCGATTCCCAGTTTGCCAGCACTGGTGCCTGCAACTCCTGCGCCACTGGCAATGATCGCAGCGCTGGCTACGCCAGGCGCAGCCAACATCAGCGCCGAGCTGACCAAGGCAGCGAAAGCGGCGCTCGGCGCAGAGCTGCGGGCGAATTCACCGAAGCGCTTGAGCATCTCCTCGCGCACGCTGGCACGAGCGCGCGACAGACGCTTGCGCACAGCAGCATCGCTCAGGCCCAGCAGCATAGCCACCTGCTGCGAACTCTGCCCTTCGCGGTAGTACAGCAGCAACGCTTCGCGGCTGTCCTCGGGCAGGGCCGAGATGATTTCCTCGGCGACCAGTTCTTCCTCCACCCGCGCCATCGCGTCGACCCCGTTGGGCGAGGGATCGGCGGCCATGCTGATGGCGATTTCCGCAGCCTCGCCGCTGAGCGGACGGTTGCGGTTGGCGCGCAGCCAGTCGCGGGCCAGGTTGCGGGTGATCTGCCGCAGCCAGGGCAGGAAGCTGGAACTGTTGTTGAGCTGGGTGAGCTGCTGCCAGGCCTTGATGAAGGCTTCCTGGGCGATGTCCTCGCTGGCCTGCACATCGCGGGTGATGGCCAGGGCGATGGCGGTTACCGTGTTCTGGCAGGCCATCACGATGCGCCCATAGGACTGCGTGCAGCCCTGGCGGGCGGCAGGCAGCTCGTTCTGCAGCAGAATCTCCAGCGTTTCGGTGCTCATCGGACAGGCCTTTTCGACGGTACTGCCAAACAGGACGGGCACCGAAGCCCGATGTGACCGATTATTTTTCCGGTGCCGGTGCCGGTGCCGGTGCCGGTGCGGGCGGGGTGTCGGGCTGGGACTGGATGCGCACGCGGAACTCGTCTTCGCCCGGTTGCGGCTGGGCCGGTTGCACCTGTGCCGGGTTGGCCGGGGCCGTGGCTGCAGGCGCGGGCGCAGTGCGATGGCGCATCATGATCACCAGCGCCACACCGGCAATCACCACCAGCAGGGCGATGCGGATGCGCCACGCCCAGCTGCGGCCATTGCCGGCCTCGGCGGGGGCTTCGCGGAAGGCGTATTCGGCGGTGGGATGGTCGCGGCGGGTGGTGTCGAGCAGGCGCTTGTCGCGCAGGATTTCACGCGCCCGCGGCTGGTCATTGGCATGCACCACCCAGACCGAAGGCAGGTTCTCGTTGTTGACCTTGTCGGTATAGCTGAACTGGCCGCGGCGCTTGCTGTGGTACGAGCGGCCGTTGGTGACGCGGACCTCGATGCCTGCATCACGCAGGATCTCCGCCACGCCCTCGGCGTTCTCGACGCGCTGGCTGCTGAAAATCTTGCGCATGGTTCAGCCCTTGCTCGCTTCGTTGTCGTCGGGGGTCACGCGGATCAGGCCTTCCTGTGCGGTGCTGGCGACCAGCACGCCGTCGCGGGTATAGAACTGGCCACGCGCCAGGCCGCGCGAGTCCTGCGCGCTGGGGCTGTCCAGCGAGTACAGCAGCCAGTCGTCGGCGCGGAACGGGCGGTGGAACCAGATCGCATGGTCGAGCGAGGCCATCTGCACATGCGGCTGGTAGTAGCTGATGCCGTGCGGGAAGGTGGCCGTGCCGAGCAGATGGAAGTCGGAGGCATAGGCCAGCAGCGCCTGGTGCAGCTCCGGCGCATCGCCGATCTTCTCGTTCAAGCGCAGCCACACCTGGTGATAGGGCGGGCGCTTGGGCGGGTTCAGTTCGTCGCGCGGATAGACGTGGCGGAATTCGAACGGACCGCCGCGCGAGAGCCAGCGCTGCACCTTTACCGGCAAGCGCTCCAGCACATCGGCCGGCAGTGGACGGCTCGGTTCGATGTCCTCGGGCTGCGGCACATCCGGCATCTTGTGCTGGTGTTCTGCACCACGCTCGGCCTGCTGGAACGAGGCCGCGCAGAAGAAAATCACCTTGCCGTGCTGGATGGCGGTGACCCGGCGCACCGAGAAGCTGCCGCCATCGCGGGTGCGGTCCACGTCATAGACGATGGGGTGGTCGATGTTGCCGGCACGCAGGAAATAAGCGTGCAGCGAATGCACGTGACGGCCGTTCTCGACCGTGGCCTGTGCGGCGGCCAGCGCCTGCCCCAGCACCTGCCCGCCGAACACATATTTGGTGCCGATATCGCGGCTCTGGCCGCGGAACAGGTTGTCCTCCAGCCGCTCCAGCGACAGCAGGTCAATCAGTTCGGAGACCACGGGTTCAGGCGTGTTGGACAAGGCGGCGGCCTTCTTTTCGACAGGCCGCGATTATAGGCGAGCGGGGACGGGGCAACGCAGGCAGGTCAGCACCCGGCATGCCGCCGTTGCCAATCCCCAATCCCAACTCCCGAATCCCTAGTTCTTGCCCAGGCGAGCCGCCAAGGCCTGCAAAGCGCCCTGCGCATCCGGCGAGAACCACGCCTCGACAAAGCGTTCCAGCTGGATGTGTTCGGCCTGCATGGCTTCATGCAGGTCGGCGCGGGCGATGGCGCGGGTCTGCAGCATCGGCTGCGGCGGCAGCTTGAGCTGGGTCTGCAGCCAGCCGATGGCGCGATCGACCACCTGCGCTGCGCCGTCAGCCAGTTCATCGACCAGGCCGATTTCCAGGGCGCGTTCGGCGCTGACCAGCTGGCCGCCGGTCAACAACACGCCGGCGCGATGGTGGCCGACCACGCGGCGCATCAGGCGCTGGATGCCTTCCGGCGCGACCAGACCGACCTGTACCTCGTTCAGACCGATCACATAGGGCTTGGCCGGGTCGGTGCTGCGCGCCATCACCCGGTAATCGCAGCACAGTGCCAGCACGCAGCCGCCGGCCGGCGAGTGGCCGGTCAGTGCGGCTACCACCGGCACGCGGCTTTCAGCCAATACCCGTGCAGCGCCGAAGAACGCCTGCCAGCTGTCCATCAGCTTGCGCTTGTCATCGCCATGCGAGAGCAGGTGCGGCACGTCCATGCCGCCGGTGAAGATGCGCTCGCTGCCGGACAACACGATGCCATGCACGTCGTCGGTCATGGCCAGGGTGACGGCGGCAATCAGGGCACGGCAGAGTTCGGTATCTAGTGCGTTGACCGGTGGCCGTGCCAGGCGCAGTTCACGGATGGGGCCATGGTTGATCACTTCGATGAGCGTGGTCATGCTGCGGATTCTCGTACGGCAAGGAGTCGTGGGCTGATGATAACCAAACCATTCGTGTGCGTACTGTTGGCCTTGGGTGCGTTCGAGGCGGCTGCAGCACCGGCTTGCGTGAGCGTGGAGCAGGGCTGGGTGCGCTTGACCCCGGCGGCGACTCGAATGGCCGCCGGATTTGCGCGCATCCGCAACGGCTGCGCCAGCGAGGTGGTTGTCATCGGTGCGGGCAGCAAGGCCTTTGGCGATGTGTCGCTGCATGAAACCACGGTGACGGAAGGCGTCAGCCGGATGCGCGAGATCGAACGCTTGCCGATTGCCGCGGGCGCGTCGGCCGAGCTGAAGCCCGGCGGTCTGCACTTGATGTTGATGCAGCCGGAAGTGGCGCTGGCGGAGGGCGTGCAGCTGCCCTTGCGGCTGAGCCTGGAAGATGGAACCAAGGTGGACGGCATGCTGCAGGTACGGCGCGAGGCGCCTGCGCGTTGATCAGGCCTGGGTCTGTTTCAGCCAGTCGCGCGGCGACATTCCGGTCTTGGCGCTGAACACTCGCGACAGTGCCGAGGCATTGGCATAACCGAGTTCGTCGGCCAGCGTCTTGATCGGCCGGCCTTGTCGCAGCCGGCGTTGGGCCAGCGCGATGCGCCAATCGGTGAGGTAATCCAGCGGTGTCTGCCCGACGATGTCGCGAAAGCTGTTGGCAAATGCAGTGCGCGACATGCCGGCCTGTTCGGCGAGGCTGCTCAATGTCCAGCTCTCGCCGGGACGATCGTGCATGGCGGCCAAGGCGCGCGACAGACGCTGATCCGACAGCCCGGTGATGAAGCCGGCGGGTACTCCTGCTTCCTGCGGATGATCCAGTAGCCAGCGCAGCAGCTGGATGACCACGACTTCGAACAGGCGATCGGTCAGCAGCCGCTGGCCGCAGCGGACGTTGTCGGTCTCGTTGAACAGCAGTTCCAGCGTCATTGCCAGGCCGGGGATGCGTGCCAACGGCAATGCGATCAGCGAGGGCAGGCCACGCACCAGCGGATGCGCAATGCCGCCATCGAAGTCCAGGCGTGCACAGGTGAAATCGGCGCCCTCGCGTGGCGGGTTGTGGAAGCGATGGCTGAACGGTCGCGGATAGAACAGCAGTGTCGGCTCCTCGAAGTGCATCGAGGCCGGGATATCGCGGCTGCCGGGATGGCTGACCTCGAGCTGGCCACGCCGCAGTACGTGCAGATAGGCATGGCCTTCGCCCGCATCGAAGCTGGTCAGCCCGCACAGCGGGCCGGAGTGAAACAGCTGGGCCTGGAAGCGGAAGTTTTCCAGGACGCCAGCCAGGCGATCCACGGGCGGAAGGCTGCTCATCTGTATCAATTGGTTTGTTTGATGGACTAATCGTATCAAATGGTTCTGATTCGGGCGGGATACTTCTTTCACGGGCTGATGGCCCGGCAACCACCCCAACCGATCAGGAGATCACCATGTCACGCATCAATCTGGAAACCCGGACCGCCCCCGCCGCCAGCCAGCCGCTGCTGGCGCAGATCCACCAGGCCTTCGGCGCGACGCCGAACATGTTCAAGGCAGTGTCCAATTCCCCGGCCGCCCTGCAGAGCATGTGGGCTGCGTTTGGCGCGCTGGGCAAGGGCAGCCTTGGCAGCAAGCTCGGCGAGCAGATCGCCGTCGCCATCGCCAACCGCAACAGTTGCGAGTACTGCCTGGCCGCGCATACCGTGCTGGGGCAGAAGGCGGGTGCCAGCGCGGCTGAGATGGCATCGGCACAGGTGGGGCAGTCCGAAGACGCGCGTACCGCTGCGGCACTGCGCTTCGCGCTGAAAGTAGTGGAACAGCGTGCGCAGCTGGATGACGCCGATGTGGCCGAGCTGCGCAGCGTGGGTTTTGGTGACGAGCAGATCGTCGAGATTCTCGCGCATGTGGCGTTGAACCTGTTCACCAACTACATCAACGTGGCGCTGGATGTGCCGGTGGATTTTCCGAAGGTTGCTTTGAAGTAAGGCTGCGCGAACGCGGGGAGGTCCCCGTGATGCCTGCAATTGCAATTGAAGCCCCTCTCCCACCGGGAGAGGGGTTGAGGTGAGGGTAGGAGCGAAGCGCCGCGCTGCCAACAACGCCAGTGCTGAACCGACCCTCATCCGCCCCTTCGGGGCACCTTCTCCCGGAGGGAGAAGGGTCAGGCGGGATCAGCTCGAAGCACCCCGAACAGCCTCCGGCAAGGGCGCACTCTTGCCGGTCTGCGTATCCATCCAGACCACCACCACGTTGCCGTCCGAATACAGCTTGCTGTCGTCCTTCTGGTCAACAATGCGGTGACCAATGGTCACGCTGCTGTTGCCCAGGCGCTCGACAAACAACTCGACCACGATGTCGTTCGGCCACACGATCGGCAGGCGATAGTTGATGTTGGTATTGGCCACCACCGGTGCGATGCGGTCGGTCATCGACACGCCTTCCACGCCCAGCATCCAGCGCACGCGCGCCTCTTCCAGATACGAAACGTACTTGGCGTTGTTGACGTGGCCCATCGAGTCCATGTCACGCCAGCGCACGCTGATCGGTACGCGGGCCAGTTGCTTGTGTTCGTTGCTCATTTTGCAGCCTTCTTCTTGGCGGGGGCGGCAGCCTTCTTGGCTGCGGCTTTCTTGACCGGCTTCTCCTTGCGCGGCGGACGCGCATCAGGCTTGTTGGCCACGGCCGCCGGTTGTTCCGGGCGCGCGCTGGTCGAGGGCAGCATCTTGGCCAGGAACTGGCCGGTGTAGGAGTCCGGATGTGCCGCCACGTCTTCCGGCGTGCCGGTGACCAGAACCGTGCCGCCACGATGGCCACCCTCGGGGCCGAGATCTACGATCCAGTCCGCAGTCTTGATCACGTCCAGATTGTGCTCGATCACCACCACGGTGTTGCCCTCGTCGCGCAGCTTGTGCAGCACGCCGAGCAGGGCCTCGATGTCGTGGAAGTGCAGGCCGGTGGTCGGCTCGTCGAGGATGTACAGGGTGCGGCCGGTATCGCGGCGGGACAGTTCCTTGGACAGCTTCACGCGCTGTGCTTCACCACCAGACAGCGTGGTCGCGCTCTGGCCCAGCTTGATGTAGCTCAGGCCGACGTCCATCAGCGTTTCCAGCTTGCGTGCGATCGACGGTACCGGCTCAAACAGGCGCAGTGCATCTTCGACGGTCATTTCCAGCACGTCGTTGATGTTGAAGCCCTTGTAGAGGATCTCCAGCGTCTCGCGGTTGTAGCGCTTGCCGTGGCAGACGTCGCAAGGCACATACACGTCCGGCAGGAAGTGCATTTCCACCTTGATCAGGCCATCGCCCTGGCAGGCTTCGCAGCGGCCGCCGCGCACGTTGAAGCTGAAACGGCCTGGCGAGTAACCACGCGCACGCGCCTCCGGCACCTGCGCGTACAGTTCACGCAGCGGCGTGAACAGGCCGGTATAGGTTGCCGGGTTGGAGCGCGGGGTGCGGCCGATTGGCGACTGGTCGATGTCGACGACCTTGTCGAACAGGTCCAGCCCCTCGACGCTCTTGTACTTGGCGATGGGGTGCGAAGAACCGTTGATCTCGTTGGCCGCCAGCGAGAACAAGGTGTCGTTGATCAGCGTCGACTTACCCGAGCCGGACACGCCGGTGACGCAGGTCAGCAGGCCGGACGGAATATCCAGGTCCACGTTCTTCAGGTTGTTGCCGCTGGCGCCACGCAGGCGCAGCGTCATCTTCGGGTTGGGCTTGTGGCGGCGCGCCGGGATCTCGATCTGGCGTTTGCCGGACAGGTACTGGCCGGTCAGTGAGCGCGGTGCATCCAGCAGGTCCTGCAGCTGGCCCTGGCCGACGATTTCGCCGCCGTGCACGCCAGCGCCCGGGCCGATATCGACCACGTAATCGGCCAGCCGGATCGCGTCTTCGTCGTGTTCGACCACGATCACCGTATTGCCCAGGTCACGCAGGCGGGTGAGGGTACCGAGCAGGCGCTCGTTGTCACGCTGGTGCAGGCCGATGGACGGCTCGTCGAGCACGTACATCACGCCGACCAGGCCGGCACCGATCTGCGAAGCCAGGCGGATACGCTGCGCTTCACCGCCGGACAAGGTGTCGGCCTTGCGCTCCAGGGTGAGGTAGTCCAGGCCGACGTCGACCAGGAAGCCGAGTCGCTCACCGATTTCCTTGACGATCTTGGTGGCGATCTCGCCACGCCAACCGGGCAGGCTCAGCTCGCTGAAGAAGCGCTTGGCTTCGTCGATCGGCAGCACCGCGATTTCCGGCAGCGGGCGGTCGGCGACAAACACGTTGCGCGCGGCCTTGTTCAAGCGCGCGCCCTTGCACTCCGGGCACGGCCGCGAGCTGATGTACTTGGCCAGCTCCTCACGCACCGCAGGCGATTCGGTCTCGCGGTAACGGCGCTCAAGGTTGGGGATGATGCCTTCGAAGCGGTGCTTGCGCTGGTTGCGACCACCGGCTTCGGTGAAATAGGTGAAGGTGATCTGCTCTTCGCCGCTGCCGTACAGCACGGCCTGCTTCACGTTGTCCGGCAGCGACTGCCAGCTGGCATCGACGTCGAATTTGTAGTGCTTGGCCAGCGAGGCGATCAGCTGGAAGTAGTAGGCATTGCGACGGTCCCAGCCACGCACCGCACCGGCGGCCAGCGACAGCTCCGGATGCACGACCACGCGGTTCGGGTCGAAGAACTCGGCCACGCCCAGGCCATCGCAGCCCGGGCAGGCGCCGACCGGCGAGTTGAACGAGAACAGGCGCGGTTCCAGCTCCGGCAGCGCGTAATCGCAGACCGGGCAGCTGTACTTGGAGGAGAACAGCTGCGGGGTGCTGTCGGCGGCATCCAGGGTCATCACCGTGGCCATGCCATCGCCCAGCTTGAGCGCGGTTTCAAAGCTTTCGGCCAGGCGCTGCTTGATGTCTTCGCGCGGACGGAAACGATCCACCACGGCCTCGATGGTGTGCTTCTGGCGCAGGGGCAGCGCCGGCACTTCATCGATCTCATACAGCTCGCCATCAACGCGCACGCGCACGAAGCCCTGCGCACGCAGCTGGTCGAAGACCTGCGCATGCTCGCCCTTGCGATCGCGGATGACCGGCGCCAGCAGCATGTAGCGTTGCTCCGGATCCAGGGTCAGCACCTGGTCGACCATCTGGCTGACGGTCTGCGCTTCCAGCGGGTAGCCATGGTCCGGGCAGCGCGGGCTGCCGACGCGGGCGTAGAGCAGGCGCAGGTAGTCGTAGATCTCGGTGATGGTGCCGACGGTGGAGCGCGGGTTATGCGAGGTCGACTTCTGCTCGATGGAGATCGCCGGCGACAGGCCTTCGATGTGGTCCAGGTCGGGCTTCTCCATCACGCTCAGGAACTGCCGCGCATACGCCGACAGCGACTCGACATAGCGGCGCTGGCCCTCGGCATAGATGGTGTCGAACGCCAGCGAGGACTTGCCCGAGCCGGACAGGCCGGTGATCACGATCAGTTTGTCGCGGGGCAGGTCGAGGTCGATGTTCTTGAGGTTGTGCGTCCGCGCACCGCGGATGCGGATGAAATCCATCGCCATGGGAAATCCGATTTGGACTGCTGCCGGCTGGGCCGGTAGCAGGAGGTGTGGGGGCGTCGCTGACGGCAGTCAATCAGCCTAGCGGCCTTGTGATTTGGGGGCAATTGCCAGTTTTGCCAGTGCTGTTTCCCGCCAGTGGGCCGGATGCCGGCTGCGGGCCTGAACCGGGGTTCAGGCCTGGCGGGTCAGGGCAGGGGGTGGGTTGACCCGAGCTCGGTCTGCCCGGTAAAATCCCGCTTCTGTCCGCCCTCGATGGCGGGCAAGGCGACCACAATAACTACAGAGGAAGTCTGGTCATGTATGCAGTTCTGGTAACTGGCGGTAAGCAGTACCGCGTCGTTCAGGGTGAAACCCTGCGCGTGGAAAAACTCGAAGTCGAAGCTGGCAACGAGATCAAGTTTGACAACATCCTGATGCTCGGCGATGCCGACGGCATCAAGCTGGGTGACGCGCTGAAGGGCGCTTCGGTGACCGCCAAGGTCGTGGCCCACGGCCGCGCCGACAAGGTCCGGATCATCAAGTTCCGTCGCCGCAAGCACCACATGAAGCGTCAGGGTCACCGTCAGTACTACACCGAAATCGAAATCACCGGCATCGCCGGCTAATTGCTAAGGAGAATCCGTCATGGCACATAAAAAGGGCGTAGGTTCCTCGCGCAACGGTCGCGATTCCAACCCGAAATACCTCGGCGTCAAGATCTTCGGTGGCCAGGCCATCGAAGCTGGCAACATCATCGTGCGTCAGCGCGGCACCCAGTTCCACCCGGGTGCAGGCGTCGGCCTGGGCCGTGACCACACGCTGTTCGCGCTGGTCGATGGCAAGGTTGAGTTCACGGTGAAGGGTGCCAACAAGCGCCGTACCGTCAGCGTTGTCACGGAAGCTTAATTCCGTACACGCAAGCCGCCCATACTCCGGTGTGGGCTGCTGACGAGAGCCCCGCTTCGGCGGGGTTTTTCGTTGGAACCCCGACATTCCGGGGTGCAGGGCCGATAATGGGCTGTACCTGCTTCTGTTATTCCCCAATCCCCATTTCCCAATCCCGGCGTTAAATTCATGAAACTTGTAGACGAAGCGGAGATCGAAGTCATCGCTGGCAAAGGCGGCAATGGCTGTATCGGCTTTCGCCGCGAAAAGTTCATTCCGCTCGGTGGTCCGGATGGTGGCGATGGCGGCAATGGCGGCAGCGTCTGGATCCGTGCCGACGAGAACCTGAACACCCTGGTCGACTTCCGTCATGACCGCATCTTCAAGGCGCAGCGTGGCGAGAACGGCATGGGCCGTCAGGCTTATGGCAAGGGCGGCGAAGACCTGGTCATCACCGTGCCGGTCGGCACCGTGGTGATGAACGTCGACACCGACGAAGTCATTGGCGACATGACCACGCATGGCGACCGCCTGCTGGTGGCCAAGGGCGGCAAGGGTGGCCTCGGCAACATGCACTTCAAGAGCTCCACCAACCGCGCACCGCGTCAGGCGCTGCCGGGTGAAGAGGGCGAGGAGCGCCTGCTCAAGCTGGAGCTGAAGCTGCTGGCCGACGTGGGCCTGCTGGGCTTCCCGAATGCGGGCAAGAGCACCTTGATCCGCGCTGTTTCGGCGGCAACGCCGAAGGTCGCTGATTACCCGTTCACCACCTTGTACCCGAACCTGGGTGTGGTGAAGGTCGAGAATTACCGCAGCTTCGTGATCGCCGATATTCCGGGCCTGATCGAAGGTGCGGCTGATGGTGCTGGCCTGGGTGCGCAGTTCCTGCGCCATCTGCAGCGCACCCGTCTGTTGCTGCACCTCGTCGACATCTCGCCGATGGAAGGTGGGGTTGAGGGCATCTCCCCGGTTGAGCAGGTGCGTGCGATCGAGCGCGAGCTGGGCAAGCATGACCCGGAGCTGCTGGAGAAGCCGCGTTGGCTGGTGCTGAACAAGGCCGACCTGATGTTCGAGGACGAGGCCAAGGCAGCGGCTGAGCAGATCATCAAGGAGCTTGGTTGGACCGGCCCGTGGTATCTGGTGTCGGCGCTGGGTCGTGAAGGTACTTGGCCGATCATGAAGGACATCATGGCCTTCTTTGATCAGCAGAAGATTCTGGAAGCTGAAGAGCGTCACGCCGCGGGCGAATAAGCTTTTTGCTGATGCTTGATGCTTGATGCTTGATGCGTGAGGAAAACCCGGCGAAAGCCGGGTTTTTTGTTTCGGCTTTGGCTTTGGTTGTGGTTGTGGTTGTGGCTTGCGCTTGAAGCCCCTCTCCCGCCTGCGGGAGAGGGGTTGGGGTGAGGGCAGGCTTTTGCTTGAAAATCCAAATCCAAATCCAAATCCAAATCCAAATCCAAATCCAAATCCAGATCAAAGGCCCCCTCATCCGCCCTTCGGGTACCTTCTCCCGCAAGCGGGAGAAGGGAGTTGTTCAGGCTTTTCTGAGGAGGCTCAAAGCCAAAGCCAAAGCCAAAGCCAAAGCCAAAGCCAAAGCCAAGGTTGGGTAGGGGGTATCTGCCTCGCGTCCCGAAAATCGCCCAACAAAAAACCCGACACAAGGTCGGGTTTTTCATGCCGGGAGTCTTGCGACTCCTGGTGATCGCGCGGATCAGGCAGCCTTGATGGCCTTGATACGAGCGGTCAGACGGCTCTTATGACGCGCAGCCTTGTTCTTGTGAATCAGGCCACGGGCGCTGAAACGGTCGAGGATCGGCTGGGCGACGGCAAAGGCTGCCTCGGCGCCAGCGGCGTCGTTGGCATCCAGAGCCTTGATCACCTTCTTGACGGCGGTGCGCAGCATCGAACGCTGAGCCGTGTTGCGCGCGTTGCGCACAACGGTCTGCTTGGCGCGCTTCTTGGCGGACTTGATATTGGCCACAGTGGTGGTTTCCTGAAAATCGGTGTGGTGGGAACAGCAAGCATGCAAGTATGATGGCTGACTGAAAGAACGTCAAGTCAAGTTGTCAAGAGGAAGATGCATGAGCGGTCGTCTGCTCAAATCCACTGCCGTATTCAGTTCCATGACGTTCCTGTCACGTATCAGCGGATTGATCCGCGACCAAGTTTACGCCCATGTGTTCGGTGCCAGCGCGGCAATGGACGCTTTTGTGGTCGCGTTCAGGATTCCCAACTTCATGCGCCGCCTTTCCGCCGAGGGCTCATTCTCGATGGCGTTCGTGCCGGTATTGGCCGAATACAAGGCCAAGGGTGATCACGCCGCCGTAAAGGCGCTGGTCGACAGGGTGACGGGCGTGCTGACGGGGGCGCTGCTGTTGATGACAGCCGTCGCCATCCTGCTGGCGCCCTGGCTGATGCGGGTGTTCGCGCCGGGGTTTGCGCCAGGCAGTGAACAGGCCGAACTGGCCACGTTGATGCTGCAGATCACCTTCCCCTATGCCCTGTTCATCTCGCTGGCGTCGCTGGTGGGTGGGGTGCTCAACAGCTACCAGAAGTTCGCCATACCCGCGCTCTCACCGATCCTGCTCAATATTTCCATGATCGCTGCGGCGCTGTGTCTGGTCCCGCACATGAAGGCCTGGGGCTATGAGCCGGTGCTGGCCTTGGCCTGGGGCGTGTTCGTGGCGGGTATCCTGCAGCTCGCCTTCCAGTTGCCGTCGCTGGCAAAACTGGGGCTGTTGCCGCGGCCCAGGTTCGATCTGGCCCATGCCGGCGTACGCAAGATCATGAGGCTGATGGTGCCGACGTTGTTCGGCTCGTCGGTGGCCCAGGTCAACCTGTTGTTCAATACGCTGGCGGCCTCGATGCTGATGGGCGGCAGCGTGACCTGGCTGTACTACAGCGACCGCCTGCTGGAGTTCCCGCTGGGCATGTTCGGTGTCGCCATTGGTACGGTGATCCTGCCGCATCTGTCCAGTCGCCACGCCAGCTCGGATCCGGAAGGCTATTCCAAGGGCCTGGATTGGGGCTTCCGACTGTGTCTTTTGATCGGCGTGCCGGCCTGTATCGGGCTGGTGCTGTGCGCGCAGCCGCTGCTGGCAACTCTGTTCCAGTACGGTCGGTTCTCCGAACAGGACATGCTGATGAGCAGTCTGAGCCTGATGGCGCAGTCGCTGGCAGTGCCTGCGTTCCTGCTGGTCAAGGTGCTGGCACCGGCCTTCTACTCGCGCCAGGACACGCGCACGCCAGTGAAGGCGGCGGTGGCCTCGATCATCATCAATATCGTCTGTACGGTACTGCTGTTTGTCGCCATGTTCTCCTTCAGCCCCATGGGACAGGCTGCACTTGTCGCCGCCGATGGTCAGTGGCTGCCTGCGCTCAAGAAGGTGGAAGGTGCGCACGCGTTGCTGGCGCTGTCGATTGCCGTTGCCGGCTGGGCCAACGCCTTGCAGCTATGGTGGTACCTGCGCCGGGCGCAGGTGTACCAGTCGCAGGCTGGCTGGGGGCGGTTCCTCCTGCAGTTGGTGGTGGCCAGCGTCTTGATGCTGGTGGCCGTGGTGGCGCTGCGGCTGTTCTGGTCGGATTGGACGGCCTGGGCCTGGTGGGAACGTGGCTGGCGTCTGGCAGTACTGGTTGGCACCGGCGGCGCGGTCTATGCCGCCGGCCTGCTGCTGATGGGCTACCGGCCGCGCGAGCTGCGTGGCCAGTAAGCCGACAGCATGGCCGGCCCCGTTATACTTCAGGGCTACACACGACAGAACCGGCCCGTATGGGCCGGATCCGGATGGAATGAGCAGGCTTTTTAGAGACGTCGAAGGCGGGGTGTTGTTCCCGCAGGGAAGCGTGGTCTGCATTGGTGCCTTCGATGGCCTGCACCTGGGCCATCGGGCGCTGGTGCGCCACGCGGTTGCCCGTGCCCGCTCCTTGGGTGTGCCGGCCGTAGCCTTGGGCTTCGAGCCGCTGCCGCGTGAGTTCTTTGCCAAGGACAACCCGCCGCCGCGGCTGATGCTGGCGCGTGACAAGGTCGCTACCCTGCGTGAGCTGGGGGTCGACAGCGTCGGCCTGCTGCGCTTTGACGCCAAGATGGCGGCGATCACCGCCGAGGACTTCGTCCGCGACATGCTGGTGCGCCGCCTCGGTGCGCGTGAAGTCTGGATCGGTCCCAAGTTCCATTTCGGCAACCGCCGTGGCGGCGATATCGCGCTGCTGCAGGCGATGGGCGCCGAGCTGGGTTTTGCTGCCGGCGAGATCGAGCCGGTGCACCTGAACGGTGAGCGCATTTCCAGCACCCGTATCCGCGAGCTGATCGTGGCTGGCGAGTTCGCCCATGCCGGCGAGTTGCTGGGCCGTCCGTATTCGATTGGCGGGCGGGTCGTGCGCGGGCGCCAGCTCGGGCGCACCCTGGGCTTCCCCACCGCCAACTTGCGTTTCCCGAAAACACCCGCACTTTCTGGTATCTACGCTACGTGGGTGCACGGCGTGTTCGAGCAGCCATGGCCGTCGGTGTCGAGCTTCGGCACGCGCCCCACGGTTGAAGGTGTGGAGCCGCTGCTTGAGGCACATCTGTTCGACTTCAATGGCGACCTGTACGGCCGTCACATCGAAGTGGAGTTCGTGGCCAAGCTGCGGGATGAAGAGAAGTTCAACGGTCTGCCGGCATTGACCGAGCAGATGCACCGCGACGCAGAACAGGCGCGTCGCATCCTCAACGAACACAGATTGCGAGCTACCGCGTGAGCCAGGATTACAAAGCCACCCTCCATCTGCCAGCAACGGAATTCCCGATGCGCGGCGACCTGCCCAAGCGTGAGCCGGGCATCCTGGCACGTTGGGAAGAGCAGGGTATTTACGCGCAGCTTCGCGAGAATGCGAAGGGCCGCCCGCTGTTCGTGCTGCACGACGGCCCGCCGTATGCCAATGGCCAGATCCACCTGGGTCATGCGGTCAACAAGATCCTCAAGGACATCATCGTCAAGTCGCGTTACCTCGACGGCTTCGATGCGCCCTATATCCCGGGCTGGGACTGCCATGGCCTGCCGATCGAGATCGCGGTCGAGAAGAAGTGGGGCAAGGTTGGCGTCAAGCTTGATGCCGAACAGTTCCGCCAGAAGTGCCGTGAGTACGCCGAAGAGCAGATCAACCTGCAGCGCGCAGACTTCAAGCGCCTGGGTGTGATCGGCGACTGGGAGAACCCGTACAAGACGCTGAGCTTCGACTTCGAGGCCAATGAAATCCGTGCGTTGGCCAAGATCGTCGCCAACGGCCACCTGGTGCGCGGCGCCAAGCCGGTGCATTGGTGCTTCGACTGCGGCTCGGCGCTGGCCGAAGCTGAAATCGAATACCAGGACAAGACCTCGCCGGCCATCGATGTGGCCTATGCCGCGCGCGATTCCAAGGCGCTGGCAGCCAGCTTCGGCGTCGAGCTGCCGGTCGGTGTGGAAGTAGCGGTGCCGATCTGGACCACCACGCCTTGGACGCTGCCGGCTTCGCTGGCGGTGTCGCTGGGTGCGGACATCGAATACGCGCTGGTCGAAGGCCCGGCTCACAACGGCCAGCCGCGCTGGCTGGTGCTGGCCTCGGCGCTGGCTGAGCGCTCGCTGGGCCGCTACGGCGTTGCCGAGGTGGTCGTGCATGGCCATGCCAAGGGTTCGGCGCTGGAGAACCAGCTGCTGGCTCACCCGTTCTATGCCAACCGTGACATCCCGTTGCTCAATGGTGAGCACGTGTCCGATGCCGACGGTACCGGTGCGGTGCATACCGCGCCTGGCCACGGTCAGGAAGATTTCGCGGTCAGCCAGCAGTACGGGCTGATGGACAAGTACAACGCTGGCCAGATCAATCCGGTCGATGGCCGTGGCGTCTACCTGTCGTCGACGCCGCCGGCTGGTACGGTTGAACTGGCTGGCCAGCACCTGTGGAAGGCACAGCCGCTGATCGTCGATGTGCTGCGCGAGAGCGGTGCACTGCTGGCGTTCTTCGAGATCCAGCACAGCTACCCGCATTGCTGGCGCCACAAGACACCGGTGGTGTTCCGCGCCACCCCGCAGTGGTTCATTTCGATGGACAAGGCCAACCTGCGCGACGACGCGATGGCTGCCATCGACAACGTGGGCTGGTTCCCGAGCTGGGGCAAGGCGCGTATCAGCAGCATGGTCGACGGCCGCCCGGACTGGTGCATCAGCCGCCAGCGGACCTGGGGCGTGCCGATTGCCTTGTTCACCCACCGCGAAACCGGCGAGCCGCATCCGCGCAGCGTCGAGTTGATGCAGCAGGTGGCCGACCGCGTGGAGCAGGGCGGCATCGACGTCTGGTATTCGCTGGACGCCACCGAACTGCTCGGCGATGAAGCCGCCCAGTACGAAAAGGTCACCGACATCCTCGATGTCTGGTTCGACTCCGGCGTGACCCACGAAGGCGTGCTGCTGGCACGTGGCTATGGCAAGCCGGCCGACCTGTACCTGGAAGGCTCCGACCAGCACCGCGGCTGGTTCCAGTCCTCGCTGCTGACCGGCGTGGCCATCGACAAGCACGCGCCGTACAAGCAGTGCCTGACCCACGGTTTCACAGTGGACGAGCACGGCCGCAAGATGTCCAAGTCGTTGGGCAACGGCATCGAGCCGCAGGAAATCATGCGCACGCTGGGTGCTGACATCCTGCGTTTGTGGATTGCTTCTGCCGATTACAGCAACGAGATGTCGCTGTCGCAGGAAATCCTCAAGCGCAACGCCGACGCTTACCGTCGCCTGCGTAACACCGCGCGCTTCCTGCTCGGCAACCTGGATGGTTTCGATCCGGCCCAGCACCTGGTTGCATTGCCGGACATGGTCGCCCTGGACCGCTGGATCGTGCATCGCGCGTTCGAGCTGCAGGAGAAGATCAAGGCTGCCTACGCCAACTACAACATGGCCGAGATCGTGCAGCTGCTGCTGAATTTCTGCAGTGTCGACCTGGGCTCGCTGTACCTGGACGTGACCAAGGACCGCCTGTACACGATGCAGGAAGATTCGCGTGGCCGTCGTTCGGCGCAGACGGCGATGTTCCACATCGCCGAAGCGTTCGTGCGTTGGGTTGCGCCGATCCTGACCTTCACCGCCGAAGAGCTGTGGGGCTACCTGCCGGGCAAGCGCGTGGACAACGTGTTGTTCTCCACATGGTATGACGGCCTGGCGCCGTTGCCGGCCGATGCACAGCTGACCGCTGCCGATTTCGACCAGCTGCTGGCGCTGCGCGAGCAGGTCTCCAAGGTGCTGGAGCCGATGCGTGCCAATGGCGCCATCGGTGCGGCGCTGGAAGCCGAGATCACCGTTGCTGCCAACGAAGAGCAGGCCGCACGCTGGCAGCCGCTGGCCGAAGAGCTGCGCTTCCTGTTCATCAGTGGCGATGTCAGCGTGCGTCCGGCCACCACCGATGAGGTGTTTGTCAGTGCGCAGCCGACCGACAAGGCCAAGTGCGTGCGTTGCTGGCATTACCGCGCCGATGTCGGCTCGGTCGAGGCGCATCCGGAGCTATGCGGCCGTTGCGTCAGCAATATCGACGGCGCTGGCGAAAACCGTCGCTGGTTCTAAGCAAGGCTTCAGGCGAAGCGGGTGAGAAGCCTCTCATCCGCTTCATCGCAGTCAACTACAGGCGTATTACATGCAAGCAAAGGCTGTTAAACCCAATGCGTTGATCTACCTGCTGGTGTCCGTGGCCGTGATCGGCCTGGACCAGTGGAGCAAGGCCTGGGTGCTGTCCAGCCTGCCCGAGTTCACGCCGGTGCCGGTGATCGATGGTTTCTGGAACTGGTACCGCACCTACAACACCGGCGCGGCATTCAGCTTCCTCAGCGACGCCGGTGGCTGGCAGCTGTGGTTCTTCACGTTTCTGGCCATCGCGATCAGTGGTCTGATGGCGTTCTGGCTGTCGCGCACGCCGCGCGCCAACTGGCGCAGTGCGCTTCCGTATGCGCTGGTGATCGGTGGTGCCATCGGCAACGTCATCGACCGCCAGATTCATGGTCACGTGGTTGATTTCATCCAGTGGTATATCGGTGACCATTACTGGCCGTCGTTCAACATCGCCGATGCGGCGATCGTGGGCGGCGCCATCGGCATCGCCTTGATGGGCCTGCTTGATGGCAAGGCCGAGAAAAAAGCCGGATGATTCCGGCATCTGTTCCCGCATTAGCGACCGTCAGCGGTCGGAGTCGTTGAAGATGGACGTATTGCTCGCCAATCCCCGTGGTTTCTGTGCCGGTGTAGACCGCGCCATCGAGATCGTCAAACGCGCCATCGAAACCCTGGGCGCGCCGATCTATGTGCGCCACGAAGTGGTGCATAACCGTTTCGTGGTCGATGACCTGAAGGCACGCGGCGCCATCTTCGTTGAAGAACTCGACGAAGTGCCGGACGGCAATACCGTCATCTTCAGTGCGCATGGTGTATCGCAGGCAGTGCGCGTTGAAGCCGACCGTCGTGGCCTGAAGGTGTTTGATGCTACCTGTCCGCTGGTGACCAAGGTGCATCTGGAAGTGGCGCGCCACTGCCGTGCTGGCCGCGATGTGGTGCTGATTGGCCACGAAGGTCATCCCGAAGTGGAAGGCACGATGGGTCAGTGGAACCGCGAGAACGGCAAGGGCAACATCTACCTGGTCGAGAGCGTGGAAGACGTGGAAGCGCTGCAGGTCTCACAGCCGGAGAACTTCGCATTCACCACCCAGACCACCTTGTCGGTGGATGACACTCGTGCAGTGATTGAAGCACTGCGCAAGCATTTCCCGATGGTGCAGGGGCCGAAGAACGACGACATCTGTTATGCCACGCAGAACCGCCAGGATGCGGTGCGTGACCTTGCCACGCAGTGTGATCTGGTACTGGTGGTCGGCTCGCCGAACAGCTCCAACTCCAACCGGCTCAGCGAACTTGCACGTCGTGAGGGCGTGGAGTCGTACCTGATTGATGGGGCGGACGAGATCGATCCGCAGTGGGTGGTTGGCAAGCAGCACATCGGCCTGACCGCTGGCGCATCGGCACCGCAGGTGCTGGTGGATGGCGTGATTGCACGGCTGCGCGAGCTCGGCGCTGGCAGTGTCCGCGAAACCGGAGGCGAGCCGGAGACCATGGTGTTTGCGTTGCCCAAGGAGCTGCGTCTGCGCCTGGTGGACTGAGTTTTCGCCTGGTATCGCAGCTGATGAAGCCGGCCGTAGGGTCGGCTTCACTCGTTCAGGGCTGACCCGACGCTGCGGTGCCGGTGATGTTGAACAGGTTGCCTGCACGCTTCGAGATGAACTCGATGAAGACGCGCACGCGCAGTGCCTGTGCGGACATCGGCGGCCATACGAGGAAGATGCCGAGCGGCGCGACAGCTTCACTACGGAGCACTTCCTGAAGTCGGCCAGTGGCGATGTCCTCGCGCACCACAAAGTCCGGTAGTTGCACGATGCAGAGTCCGGCCACGGCTGCTTCTACCAACGCGTCGGCATCGTTGAGGTGGCATTCCGGGGCGGGGATCGGAGGCCTGGAGATGGTGTGGTTCTGGAACCGCCAAGGCTCCAGCCGCTGATTGCCGCGGTGGCGGTAGTGAAGGCAGCAGTGGCTGCCCAGCTCGGCGATCGAGGTTGGCGTACCGTTCTCGGAAAGATAGCCCGGCGAGGCGCAGGTGATCAGTGCATACGATCCCACGCGCCGCGCCTGCAGGCTGGAATCTTCCAGCTCGCCGGCCCACAACGCCAGATCAAAACCTTCCTCGATGATATCGGGTCGAGGAAGATCGAAACTGAGGGCAACATTGACCTCCGGGTAGATCGCATGGAAGTCGTGCAATGCGGGCACCAGGAACCTGCGGCCCAGAACGGGAGTGGCGGTGATCCGCAGGCGGCCGCGTGGCGTGCCTTGGCGCGCGTTCAACTCGCGTTCCGCCTCCTGCAGGTCCTTCAATACCTTGTCGACGTAGTGGTATAGCACCTCGCCTTCGCCGGTGAGGGCCAGCGAACGGGTAGTGCGGTTCAGCAGGCGCGTGCCCAGGCGGAACTCGAGGCGTTCCACTGCCTTTCCCACTGCCGAAGCCGATAGGCCCAATTGCCGGCCTGCGGCCGAGAAGCCACCCGTCTGCACGGCAGATGCGAACGCGATCAAGCCATTCAATGATTCCAGCGATGAGAGGACTGAGGACATTTGTTCCTGAGTGTCATGACGTGTGCAGGGATTCCACCTGCGCCGGCTGAGGTCGAGGATGGGCACCGTGGTCCCGGTGCCAGCTGTGCTTGCATCAACGTTCGCAGGTGACGGGCGGTGGCAGGAAGGACGGGTTGCGAGGAGGTGTTCGCCATGGTTACTCGGCAAAAATACGCGGGTACAGGCATGCAGGTGCATGGTGACAGTGCGCATGCAGTGGCGGTTTCGGGTCACTCGTACTACGACGTGGTCATTGTCGGCGGTGGCTCGGCCGGCGCGGTGATGGCGAGCCGGCTGAGCGAGGATCCATTCCGGCGCGTGCTGTTGATCGAAGCTGGGCCGGCTTATGCGCCGGATGCCTATCCTGATGCGGTGCGGTTGCAGCACATCATCGGTGGCGATTCCGCACATGACTGGGGCTATTCGGCCGAACCCAACATCTATGGCGCGACGATGCCGGTGCCGCGCGGCAAGGTGCTTGGTGGTTGTTCGGCGGTCAATGCGGGTGTGGCGATGCGCGCACCCGCTGGTGACTTCGAGCGTTGGACCGCGGCCGGTCTTGAGCATTGGACTGCACAGGAGGTGTTGCCGTTCTTCCAGCGCAGCGAGCGCACTGTGCATGGTGTCGACGCCTTGCATGGGCGAAGCGGGCCGTGGCCAATCCACTACCTGCAGGACGATGAAGTCTCGGACATGCAGCGCGCCTTTTTGGCATCTGCCGTACAGGCCGGATTTGAGAAGGTGACTGACTTCAACGGCGAGCAACCGTTCGGTGTTGGTCCTTACCCGATGAACAACCGGATGGGGCAGCGGCTCAATACCGGCATGACCTATCTATCCCTCGATGTGCGGATGCGTTCCAATCTGTGCATCCGCAGCCAGACCCTGGTGGACCGGGTAGCGCTTGATGGTCGCCGCGCAGTCGCGGTGGTGTTGGCCGATGGTCAGCGCATCGAAGCCGACAATATCGTCTTGAGTGCGGGTACCTATGGCACGGCAGCGGTGCTGCTGCGCTCGGGTATTGGTCCGGCGAAGGATCTGCTGGCTCTGGATATCGATGTGGTCGCCAATCTTCCAGTCGGTCAACGCCTGCAGGAGCACCCGTTCTTCTACACAACCTGGGCCGCGCGCCCGGATCGGCTCGGTTTGCCGGTGCCACCCGTGGGTGCGATTCTGTGGGCGCAGTCATCCAAGGCGGCTGCCAATGTCGGGGACTTCCACGTCTCGGCAGTGCATTACGGTGATCCGCAGGCATCGCCCACTGGCGCCATCTTCATGCTGGCCTTGGCGCTGACCCGGCCGCGCTCGCTGGGTAGGGTGACGCTGCGCTCGCGTGCTGCCGATGCGGCGCCGATCATCGCGCTCAACCTGCTGGCCGACGCGCAGGACCGGCAATTGATGGTGGAGGGCATCGAGCTGATCCGGCGCATTGCCCGGCAAGGACCACTGGCGTCGATGATCGCAGAGGAATTGGTGCCGGGCGCGCTGTCGACCTCACACGAAGCGCTGGAAGCGGCGTTGCCGATGGCCCTGGATATCTATCACCATCCCACCTCCACCGCGCCAATGGGCGGTGCCAACGATGGACATGCGGTACTCGACTACCAAGGGCGTGTGCGCGGCATTGATGGCCTGCGCGTGGCCGACGCCTCGGCGTTCCCTGATGTTCCCTGCGTGGCGACCAACCCAACGGTAATCATGCTGGCTGAGCGCATCAGCCAATGGATGCGGGATGCGGACGACTGATGTGGTGTGCCGAGCTCGTACCGCGTTTGAAGCGTACCGCGCTGGTCTGGCTGGCGGTGTATCCGGCCGTGCTGACGGTGGTGAGTGTGCTCGGTCCGTACTTCAGGCAATGGCCGCTGCCGCTGCGGGTGCTGGGGTCGACGCTGGTCATCGTGCCGATCGTGGTCAATATCAGCGCGCCATTGGTTGAGACGCTGGTATCTGCAGTGCGTCGCTATTGGCTGCGTTACAAGCAGCGGTCGACCAGTCATGAGTAATCAATGTGTGGAGGTCCCATGAGCGGTGCAACCAGGTCCCCGGCGCAACTGCGCCGCGCGGCCAACTGGATCAACGGCATTCCGCGCTTTGATGGTGTGCTCAAGGATTCGATCAACCCGGCTACCTATGAGGTGATCGGCAGCTACCCGGACAATGGCCGTGCCGCAGCGATGGCGGCGGTGTCTGCCGCAGCGCAGGCGTTCCAGCAGACCATGTGGGCGCACGACCATGAGCTGCGCGCACGGGTGCTGGAGCAGCTGGCGCAGGCGTTTGAACGCAATCGCCCGCGGCTGGCGGAGATCCTGTCGTTGGAGAACGGCAAGATCGCTGCCGAGGCCGCGTTCGAGCTGGACATGGTGCCGAGCAAGCTGCGCTATTCGGCGGCGATGGCGATGCTGGAAGCAGGCCGTGCACTGCGGCCCAAACCGGGGCGGTTGTCTATGGTCCTGCGCCAGCCAATGGGCGTGGCAGCGGTGATCGCGCCCTGGAACTCGCCGGTGGTGCTGACCATTCGATCGTTGGCGCCGGCGCTGGCGGCCGGTTGTACCGTGGTGATCAAGTTGCCGTCGCAGGTGGCGCAGACCGCCAGCACCATGGCCAGGATCATGGCCGAGGCCGAATCACTGCCGCGCGGTGTGATCAACCTGTTTTTCGAAAGCGGCCCGGAAGGTTCCAGCTACCTGGTGGATGCACCGCAGGTGCCGGTGGTCAGCTTCACCGGTTCCACCCGCACCGGCCGTGCCATCAGCAGCAGCGGCGCGAAACACCTCAAGCGTTTCGGCATGGAGCTGGGTGGCAAGACACCGATGATCCTGTTCGAGGATGCCGATCTGGCGCAGGCGCTGCCGGTGATCGAGAAAGCACTGACGGTATTCAGTGGCCAGTTCTGCATGACGGGCTCACGGCTGCTGGTACACGACCGAATCTACGACGCGGTGCGCGATGGCATGGGCGCGCGCCTGCACATGGTCAAGGTCGGGCCCGCGGCCGACCCAAGCAGCGACATGGGACCATTGATCGACCGCGCCAATGTGCAGCGGGTTGAAGCGGTGGTGCAGGAAGCAATCAGTTACGGCGCGGTGGTGGTTGAACGCGGTGGGCCCATTACCAGCGGCCCGCTGCGCAAGGGCGCGTTCTTCCGTCCGGCCTTGCTGGAAGTGTTCGACAACGCGCTGGACATCATCCAGCAGGAAACCTTTGGTCCAGTGCTCACCATTCAGCGCTTCAGCGATGAGGCGCAGGCGATTCGCCTGGCCAACGACAGCGAGTATGGATTGGCCGCCAGTGTATGGACGCGCGATGTTGATCGCGCGCTGCGCGTCGCTGAAGCGCTTGATGCGGGCTCGGTCTGGATCAACGATTGGGCGCGGGTGTTTGACGGCACGGAGGAGGGCGGTTTCAAGCAGTCAGGGCTCGGGCGGCTCAATGGATTGGCCGCCTTGGAGGATTTTCTGGAATACAAACATATCGCGCTGCGCCCAGGCTTGGGCGAGCGCTGACAAGCGCCGCATCTTCGCGAGCTGCTGTTTGCTGCCACGGTGGTGCGGTGGGAGGACACG
Organism: Stenotrophomonas sp. 21LCFQ19; assembly: GCF_056861425.1. NCBI lineage: Bacteria > Pseudomonadati > Pseudomonadota > Gammaproteobacteria > Lysobacterales > Lysobacteraceae > Stenotrophomonas > Stenotrophomonas sp. 21LCFQ19. Next base: position 75,592 of record NZ_JBSPUF010000013.1, read on the forward strand.
GCGATGGCGACAGACATGTCGCAGGCGTTGTTTGCTGCCTTGCAGGCCGGGGCGAAAGTTGCGGCCGGTGGCCGGGTGAATCATGCGCGCGGCCTGCTGGTGGAAGGGCACTTCCGCGCCACTGCAACGGCACCACAGTTCTGCATGGCGGCGGTATTCGGCGGCGAGGATCTGCGCGTGTTGGCACGCTTCTCAAGTTCCGGGGCCAATCCACATATCGACCAGCGCAGCCCGGCGGGCGAACCGCGCGGTCTGGCGCTGCGGATCGGCAACAAGGCGGCGATGGTGCTGGTGGGTCATTCGCTTGAAGGCTTCCCGGCCAGTGACCCCGAAGCGTTTCTCGTCTTTTTGAACGCGTTGAACCAGCGTGAGCGCTCGCCCGCGATGCTGGCCGCACAGATGGCGGGCTGCCCGGCGGTGGCGCACTTTGAAGAAATGCGCGCAGGGGCAGTGACCAGCAGCTTCAGCGCCTTGGACTACCACATGCTGCACGCCTACCGGCTGATCGCCCCGGACGGGCACGCGCGCATCGGCCGGCTCAGCGTGCGCGCGACCAAACCCTACGTCGCCCGCACACCGCCGGACGGTCCGGATTACCTGGACAAGCGCCTGCGCGGGGAACTGTCCAAAGGCAGCGTGGTCTTCGCCCTGCTGTTCACCCCGGTGCCCGAAGGCGAGGACCCGGCCGACATCACCCGCAGCTGGGACCCGGCTGCACCATCGTTCGCGCTGGGCCATATCTGGCTGGAGCGGCTGCTGCAGCAGCAGGCCAGCCAGCGCAGAACCGTGTTCGACCCGGCGCTGCTGCCGGCGGGGATAGGCTTTGCCGGCGACCCGATGTTGCATACGCGGTTGCGCGCGTATCGGTTGGCTGCGGCGCGGCGGTTGGGAGGGTAAGGGGGGGCGTGGCGTCGGGCTTCCAGCAGTGGCCTTCCCCTTGGTGCTTGGCGCGTCGTGGCCACTCTCGGACATCGCAGGGCCACGGCAGTGGCAATCGTTCGAGGTTTGAGACGGCTCCGTGCAAAGGGCGGATTGACCGCGGCTACCCGCTTTGCCTACAATTCGCGCCTTCGCCGGAATAGCTCAGTTGGTAGAGCGGCGCATTCGTAATGCGTAGGTCGTAGGTTCGATTCCTATTTCCGGCACCAGATCAGGCCCGCCTCGTGCGGGCCTTTTCTGTGGGTGAGGCAGTGAGCTGCGGTTGAGCTGCATGGCGAGGGATCCTTGTGTCGCCTGCCTCGCTGCACTGTTGGTTATGAATTGGTGACAAGCAGTGATGTGTTCGGCTGCGCTTGAGCCATCGGCTGCTGGCCCGGCTTGCGGCACACGACGCGTAGGGCTGCCGATCATGTCGCAGGTGGGCTACTCATGAACCTGAACGAGGCGACATCTGCACAGACATGCGGCCATTCATCGCGGCAGGCGTGAATGCAACGGGTGCCTGCTTCTGGCGTTGGTGCGAATGCGAGGCGACGCAGCCATTGCGAACGGCTCGGCACTTTGCCGAATCTGCCCCTTGCCCTGCACAGGTGCGACAACGTGTCGCACAGGATTGCCCGCCTTTGCTGCGCGAAATCATTGTCAATCCCTTTCTTAAGTGGTGTGTGAAGGCCTAAAATTGCGGGGCTGAAATCTGACAACCCCCTACATGTCTCCCCGGTGGGCAATCCCCGGGCGCTTGTTTGCGTTTGCATGTATGGGCTTGCCAGGTCCGGCTCTCCCTCGCAATTGGATCGACCGATGATTCCGTTGAAAACTCTTGGACGCTTTTTGCGTCCGGGCCTCATTGTCGCTATGGCCGTCATGATGACGGGCTGCGACTGGGCCCTGTTTGACCCCAAGGGCCAGATCGCCCGGGACGAACTCACGCTGCTGATCACCTGTACGGTGCTGATGCTGCTGGTGGTCATTCCGGTGATCGTGCTGACGCTGGTGTTCGCGTGGAAGTACCGCGCATCCAACACCAAGGCCCGTTACGAGCCCAACTGGTCTCACTCCACCGCCATCGAAGTGGTGGTCTGGTCGATCCCGTGCATGATCATCCTGGTCCTGGCCGTGCTGACCTGGCGTTCTTCGCACGCGCTGGATCCGTACAAGCCGCTGGAGTCCGATACCAAGCCGGTGGTGATCGAAGCGATCTCGCTGGACTGGAAGTGGCTGTTCGTCTACCCGGAAGAGAACATCGCCGTGGTCAACGAGCTGACCTTCCCGGTTGATGCTCCGCTGAACTTCAAGATCACCGCCGATACGGTGATGAATGCGTTCTTCATTCCGCATCTGGGCAGCATGATCTACTCGATGGCCGGCATGGAGACCAAGCTGCACCTGATCGCCAACGAGGCCGGCAGCTATGAAGGCCGCTCCTCGCATTACAGCGGTGCAGGCTTCAGCAAGATGCATTTCACCGCGCATGCGGTGAGCAACGAGGAATACCAGGCCTGGTTGGCCAAGGTGCGCGGCGATGCCAAGGTCATGGACCAGAAGGCATTCGCCGAACTCACCACCGAGCAGAACCACGACTGGCACCCGGTGACCTACTACGGCAGCACCGAGAAGGGCCTGTTCGACACCATCATTGCCAAGCATGCCGGTGAGAACCACCACTTCGGCATGAAGCACGATGGCAAGAAGATGTCGCACGAAGGTGCCGGCCACGAGGCGATGCAGCCCGAAGCCATGGACCACGCTGCGATGGGCCATGACGCGATGGACCACGCCGCCATGGGCCACGAGGCTCCTGCCGCCGCTGCGCCTGCTGCCGCCACGGCTGACGGCCACGCCGGTCACACTGCCAACGAGCCCGCCGAAGCCGCACATGCCGGCCATGGCGCCTCGGGAGAATGACGATGCTTGGAAAACTCTCTCTTGATTCACTGCCGCACGATCCCATCGTGCTCACCACCCTCATCGGCGCGATGCTGGGCGGCCTGGCTGTTGTAGCCGCGGTCACCAAGTTCAAGCTGTGGGGCTATCTGTGGAAGGAGTGGTTCACCTCGGTGGACCACAAGAAGATCGGCGCGATGTACCTGATCGTGGCGTTCGTGATGCTGCTGCGCGGCTTCTCCGACGCGATCATGATGCGTGCCCAGCAGGCGGTTGCCGCTGGCGGTGCCGAAGGCTATCTGCCGCCTCACCACTACGATCAGATCTTCACCGCCCACGGCGTGATCATGATCTTCTTCGTGGCCATGCCGCTGATCACCGGTTTGATGAACCTGGTGGTGCCGCTGCAGATTGGTGCCCGCGACGTTGCCTTCCCGTTCCTGAACTCGCTGAGCTTCTGGCTGTTCGTCGCAGGCTGCGGCCTGATGATGATCTCGCTGTGGATCGGTGAATTCGCCGCGACCGGTTGGCTGGCGTTCCCGCCCTTGTCAGGCTTGGAATACAGTCCAAGCGTAGGTATGGATTACTACATCTGGGCGCTGCAGGTCTCCGGTCTGGGTACTACGCTGAGCGGTATCAACTTCTTCATCACCATCCTCAAGATGCGTAGCCCGGGCATGAAGCTGATGCACATGCCGGTGTTCAGCTGGACCGCCCTGGTCACCAACCTGCTGATCATTGCTGCCTTCCCGGTGCTGACCATCACCCTGGTGCTGCTGACCCTGGACCGTTACCTGGGTACGCACTTCTTCACCAACGATGGTGGCGGCAACGCCATGCTGTACATCAACCTGATCTGGATCTGGGGCCACCCGGAGGTCTACATCCTGGTGCTGCCGGCATTCGGTGTGTTCTCTGAAGTGATCGCCACGTTCTCGCGCAAGACCCTGTTCGGCTACAAGGGCATGGTCTACGCCACCTGTGCGATCGGTGTGCTGTCGTTCCTGGTGTGGTTGCACCACTTCTTCACCATGGGCTCGGGTGCCAACGTCAATGCCTTCTTCGGCATCACGACGATGATCATCTCGATCCCGACCGGCGTGAAGATCTTCAACTGGCTGTTCACGATGTACCGCGGCCGCGTGCACTTCACCTCGCCGGTGTTGTGGACGATCGGTTTCATGGTCACCTTCACCATCGGCGGCATGACCGGCGTGATGTTGGCGATCCCGGCCATCGACTTCGTGCTGCACAACTCGCTGTTCCTGATTGCCCACTTCCACAACGTCATCATCGGCGGCGTGGTGTTCGGCATGTTTGCCGGTATCACTTACTGGTGGCCGAAGATGTTCGGCTTCACCTTGAATGAAACCTGGGGCAAGCGCGCGTTCTGGGGCTGGTTCATCGGCTTCTACGTGGCCTTCATGCCGCTGTACGCACTGGGCTTCATGGGTGCGACGCGTCGTATGCAGAGCTACCCGAACATGGACTACCAGCCGTACTTCATCGTTGCCGCTGTCGGCGCCGCGATCATTGCCCTCGGCATCCTGTGCCAGGTGATCCAGATCGCCGTGTCCATCCGCGACCGCAAGAAGAACGCCGACCTGACCGGCGATCCGTGGGATGCCCGTACCCTGGAGTGGGAAACCGCTTCCCCGGTGCAGTTCTACAACTTCGCCACCCTGCCCAAGGGTGAGGAGCTGGACGAATTCTGGCACCGCAAGCAGCGCGGCGAAGCCTGGCAGAAGCCGGCCAAGTACAGCGACATCCACATGCCGAAGAACACCGGTACCGGTGTTGTCATCGGCGCGTTCAGCCTGGTGCTGGGTTTTGCGATGGTCTGGCACATCTGGCTGCTGGCCATCATCGGCCTGGTCGGCATGATCGCCACCTTCATCTACCGTACCTTCGACAAGGACGTGGATTACTGGGTGCCGGCTGCCGAGGTGGAACGTATCGAGAACGAGCACCGTAAGCACCTGGAAGCTCAGGGCTTGGTGAAGACCGAGGTGAAGGCATGAGCACGAACGCCCACACGATGACCCACGGTTCCGCAGCGCACGCTGCGGACCATGGCGATGACCATCACGAGCATCACGACACCAGCGAGAACACCGTCTTCGGTTTCTGGGTGTACCTGATGAGCGATCTGCTCATCTTCGCCACCCTGTTCGTGACGTATGTGGTTCTGTCCGGCGGCACCAATGGTGGCCCGTCGGCCAAGGACCTGTTCGAGCTGCCGTTCGTGGCGTGGGAAACCGCGCTGCTGCTGGTGTCCTCGCTGACCTTCGGCCTGGGCATGATCGCCATGCACCAGTCCAAGCAGGGCCTGATGTTCTTCTGGCTGGCCATCACCTGGCTGCTGGGTGCCGGCTTCATGGGCATGGAAATCTGGGAGTTCAACCACCTGATCCACAACGGCCACGGCCCGGACAAGAGTGCCTTCCTGTCGGCGTTCTTCGCCCTGGTGGGTACCCACGGTCTGCACGTGACCGCTGGTCTGCTGTGGTTGGCGGTGATGTTCGTCCAGCTCAAGCAGGATGGCCTGACCCCGCGCAACAAGACCCGCATGGCGTGCCTGAGCCTGTTCTGGCACTTCCTGGATCTGGTCTGGATTGGCGTGTTCTCTGTCGTTTATCTGTCGGGAGCGATGTAATGTCCGCACATGACAATCATGCACACGGTGCCGCTGGCGAGAGCCACGGCAGCGTCAAGTCTTACCTGATCGGCTTCGTGCTGGCAGCCGTGCTCACCATCATCCCGTTCTGGGTGGTGATGAGCGGTGGCATGTCGAGCTTCGCCACCGGCGCGGTGATCGTGGTTGCAGGCATCCTGCAGCTGCTGGTGCACCTGGTGTTCTTCCTGCACCTTGATCGTTCCTCGGCTGCCCGCTGGAACGTCAATGCCGGCATGTTCACCCTGGTGGTGATCGGCATCATCGTGCTGGGCACGCTGTGGGTCATGTGGAACATGAATCACCACATGATGCACTGAGCGGCTTGATCGCTTGATGTTGAGCAAAGGCCGCCGCAAGGCGGCCTTTGTTTTTGCTTTTTGTAGTGCCGAGCCATGCTCGGCAGAAGCCTTCCAGGCAACGCATCAGCCGCAGTTGTAGGAGCGGCGTAAGCCGCGAAGCAGATGGTCCTTCAGATCGCCGACAGCAGGCTGGTTTCGCCCAGCCCAGCTTCGCGGCTTACGCCGCTCCTACAAGCCGGATGGCATTGCCGGTGAAGCCCTGCCGAGCATGGCTCGGCACTACGCCGTTGCGCCCTCCCTTTGGCGCAGCCAAGGGGAGGGTTGGGGAGGGGTTGGCTTTTGGGGCCTTTCAGGCATTGCCAGCTTCGCGGCTTACGCCGCTCCTACAAGCTGGATGGCATTGCCGGTGAAGCCCCTGCCGAGCATGGCTCGGCACTACGCCGTTGCTCCCTCCCTTTGGCGAAGCCAAGGGGAGGGCTGGGGGAGGGGTTGGCCTTTGGGCTTTTCAGGCGTTGCCAGCTTCGCGGCTTGCGCCGCTCCTATAAACGGCGGGCTGGCTTCAGCTGTTGCGGCTTACGAAATCGGCGGCCGCCATGGGCCGGCCCAGGTGGTAGCCCTGCAATACGTCACAACCCAGTTCACGGAGGAAGTTGCGCTGCGCCTCGGTTTCCACGCCTTCGGCGACCACCTGCAGCTGCAGTGTGCGGCCCAGTGCGATGATCGAGGAGACGATGGCTGCATCCTCGCTGTTGTGTTCCAGGTCGCGGACGAAGGCACGGTCGATCTTGAGCTCCGTGGCCGGCATGCGCTTGAGGTAGAGCAGGCTGGAATAACCGGTACCGAAATCGTCGATGGCGATACGCACGCCCATCGCGGTCAGTGCCTCCAGCATCTGCAGGCTGGCTTCCACGTCCTTCATCGCGGTGCTTTCGGTCACCTCCAGGGTCAGTTGGCGCGGGTCTAGCGCATGGCGCTCAAGCGCGCCACGCACGGTTTCCACCAGCGTCGGCGAGGCGAACTGCAGCGGTGACAGGTTCACCGCCATCGACCAATCGGTGTTGCCTGCGTCATGCCAGGCACGCAGCTGGGCGCAGGCTGCATCCAGCACCCATTCGCCGATCTGGATGATCAAGCCGCTGCGCTCGGCAACGGGAATGAACACGTCGGGCGACAGCAGGCCTAGCTCCGGGTGATTCCAGCGCAGCAGCGCCTCAGCACCGTTGGCGCGGCTGCCGCCGGCCGGGAACTTGGGCTGGTAATGCAGCACCAGCTCATTGCGCGCGGTTGCGTGGCGCAGGTCCTGCAGCAGGCGCAGGCGCTGGCGGGTGCCGGCCTGCATGGTCGAGGTGAAGAACGCGTGGCCGTTCCGGCCGCTGTGCTTGACGTGATACATCGCTGCATCGGCATGCATCATCAACTCGCGCTCGTTGCTGGCGTCTTCCGGGTACAGCGCGATGCCGATGCTGGCGCTGACCAGTAGCTCGGCGTTGTCGATCAGGAAGGGCGCGCTGATGGCGGCGCTGATCTGCTCGGCCATCAGGGCTGCGTCATCGGGTGAATCAATGGCCATCACGATGACGAATTCATCCCCGCCGAGGCGGGCAAAGGTGTCCTGGCTGCGCAGCAGTGCGCTGACCTTCTTGCTGAATTGCACCAGCAGGCGGTCGCCAAGCTGGTGGCCGTAGGCATCGTTGACGTTCTTGAAGCCGTCGAGGTCGCAGAACATCAGGGCCAGGCCAAACTCGCGCCGGTTGGCTTTCTCGATGGCGCGCTCGATGCGGTCCTGCAGGAGTACCCGGTTGGGCAGTTGGGTCAGGGGGTCGTGCAATGCGGCCTGTACCAGTTTTTCATTGGCATTGGCCAGGGAATGGGCGAGCACGCCGGTGCGCAACCGCATCTGCCCGTCGAACACCGAGGCCAGCAGTGCGACCGACAAGGTAGCAATCGTGGTGACGATGACCAGCCCTGCGAGCAGGTGTATATCCAGCCCACCGTCGCTGATGGCGCCGCAGATGGCATCGACGGGGAAGCGGGCGGCGGCCATGCCGGTGTAATGCATGCCGACGATGGCGACGCCCATCACCAAGGATGCCAGTAGGCGCATCGGCATCAGGCGGGGCTGTTCATGACGCAGGCGTTGCGCGATCCACAATGCCGCCGCCGACGCGCCAATGGCGATAAGGATCGAGGCGGTGAACCAGATCGGGTCATAGTCGATGCCCGGTTGCATCTGCATCGCGGCCATGCCGATGTAGTGCATGGCTGCGATGCCCAGCCCCATCAGTACCGCGCCGGACAGCAGGCGGCCGATTGGTAGACGCTGGCGTGACACCAGCCACAGCGCGTACATCGATGCGCCAACGGACGCCGCCAGTGAGCAGGTGGTGAGGAAGAGGTCATAGCCGACCGGGATCGGCAGCTTGAAGGCCAGCATGCCGATGAAGTGCATCGACCAGATACCCAGGCCCATGGCCACAGCGCCGCCCACCAGCCAGATGCGCGCGGCTCTGCGACTTTGGCTGCTGGCGACACGCGCTGACATGTCCAGCGCGGTGTAGGAGGCGAGTATCGCCACCAGTAACGAGACGACAACGAGGCTCTGGTTGTAACTGCCAATCATTGGGGGGTTCCTGAAGCACTGATGCGGGGCGCAGCCCTGCTTACATAGCGGCGGTGGCGGCGCGGACTTTAGCTGTCGCAGCCCTTGCGACCTTGGTGGGCTATCCTGCGGCGCTGACGCAAATAGGAATTTCCATGGCCAAGACCCGCAGTGCATACGTCTGCAGCGAATGTGGCGCCGAGTACAGCAAATGGCAGGGCCAGTGCACCGAATGCGGTGTATGGAACGTGCTGAGCGAGATCGTGCTCGAGACCGCCGCGGCGGCAAAGGCGCCGGCGGCACGCCGCAGCGGTTGGGCCGGCAAGGTAGAGGCGCCCAAGATCACCGCCTTGAAGGATGTGCAGCAGACCGAGCATCTGCGGGTTTCCACCGGCATCAGCGAGTTCGACCGGGTGCTGGGTGGCGGCCTGGTGGAGGGTGCCGTGGTGCTGGTCGGCGGCGACCCCGGTATTGGCAAGTCCACCTTGCTGCTGCAGGCGGTGGCGAAGATGGCCGGTACCTTGCCGGTGCTGTACGTCACCGGTGAAGAGTCGCTGTCGCAGGTGGCCGGCCGGGCGGTGCGCCTGGACCTGCCGCTGGAGGGCATCAACGCACTCTCCGAAACAGGTGTCGAGAACATCCTGCAGCACGCAGTGAAGGCGCGGCCCAAGCTGATCGTCGCCGACTCGGTGCAGACGCTGTGGACCGAGGCGCTGACGGCCGCGCCGGGTTCGGTCAGCCAGGTGCGCGAGAGTGCGGCGCGGCTGGTCCGCTTTGCCAAGGAAACCGGTACGGCAGTGTTTCTGGTTGGCCATGTCACCAAGGAGGGCGGCATTGCCGGCCCGCGTGTGCTGGAGCACATGGTGGATGCGGTACTGTATTTCGAAGGTGAAAGCGGCAGCCGCTTCCGCATCCTGCGCGCGTTCAAGAACCGCTTCGGCGCGGTCAATGAGCTGGGCGTGTTCGCGATGGGCGAAAAGGGATTGAAGGAGGTACCCAATCCATCGGCGATCTTCCTGTCCGGCGGCAGCACCCGCCAGCCTGGCAGTTGCGTGATGGTGACCCGCGAAGGCACGCGCCCATTGCTGGTGGAAGTGCAGGCGTTGGTGGACTCTTCACCGCTGTCCAACCCGCGCCGGGTGGCGGTGGGTCTGGAGCAGAACCGCTTGGCGATGTTGCTGGCAGTGCTGCACCGTCATGGCGGCGTGCTGGTCGGCGACCAGGACGTATTCGTGAATGTGGTCGGTGGCATCCGCGTGCAGGAAACCGCCGTCGATCTGCCGGTGCTGTTGGCGGTGCTGTCCTCGCTGCAGGACCGGCCGCTGGCGGAGAAGACCATCGCCTTCGGCGAAGTGGGTTTGTCCGGCGAGATCCGCCCGGTGCCGAACGGTGAGGATCGCCTGCGCGAAGCGGCCACGCATGGCTTCAAGCGCGCGATCGTGCCCAAGGCCAACGCACCCAAGGCCGGCACGGTGAAGGGCATGGAAGTCATTGCGGTGGAGCGGCTGTCGCAGGCACTCGAAGCAGCGATGGAATAAGCGACGACTGTAGTGCCGAGCCATGCTCGGCAGAGGCTTTCCCGGCAATGCCCAGCGTAGTGCCGAGCCATGCTCGGCAGATGCCTTACCAACGATCCAGCGTGTGGGAGCGGCGTAAGCCGCGAAGCTGATGACCGACCCGATCCAAAGATGCCTGCAATTTCATTGCCGCCAGCTTCGCGGCTTACGCCGCTCCTACAAGATGGCGGTGGGCTGATGTATTGCGGGGCAGGCCCTTGCCGAGCATGGCTCGGCACTACAGTTTGGGTTTGCCAGTAATGCCCCTGCCGAGCATGGCTCGGCACTACGGGGCGCAACGCAGTGCCCATTGCCAGGAAATGGCTCAACCGCGGCCCAGCACCAGCTCGATCACGAAGCGGCTGCCGAAGAACGCCAGCAGCAGCAGCGCCATCGCGGTCAGGGTCCAGTGCACGGCCTTGCTGCCGCGCCAGCCGTAGCGGCGGCGGCCGATCAGCAAGGTGCCGAAGACGATCCACGACAGCACGCTGAGCACGGTCTTGTGCACCAGCTTCTGCTCCAGCAGGTTGTCGACGAACAGCACGCCGGTCAGCAGGGTCAGGGTCAGCAGGCAGAAGCCGACCGTGATCGTGCGGAACAGCAGGGTTTCCAGGTCGGCCAGCGGCGGCAGGGCGCGCAACCACGGGCGGAAGTCGCGGCGGCGCAGGGCCCGCTCCTGCAGCCACAGCATGATCGCCAACAGCGCGGCCACGCTCAGCGTGGCGTAGGCCAGCAGCGCGAGCCAGGCATGGGTGGCCAGGCGCCAGCCCAGCAACTTGCTCGGTTCATGGCCGTAGCCGTGGTAGGCCAGCAGCAGGATCGCTGCCATCGGGAACACCACCACGCCCAGCGCCGACATGCGTCCGCGCGCGCCAACCACGGCGGTCAATGCCGCCATGCCCAGGCCCACCAGCGACAGCGCCGCGAAGAAGTGCATGTCCGGCCCGCCAGCGGTCTTCATCGCCACCATCAGGTGGTAACCGGCGTGCAGCAGCACGGCGGCGATCGTCGGCAGCAGCCAGCTGCGTGGGGGCGGACTGCGTTCGCCGGCCAGCCCGCGTACCAGCAGGGCGGTGGACACCAGATAGAGTGCGGCGGCGATGAGAACGATTGTCATCGCTGCAGTTTCGCATACAGGCCCGTCGCTGGCGATCTGAACCGGCGGTGGCGGCGGCTGGCCGTTATACTGACTGCCTCTGTTTCCACGATTTCCGCAGGTTCCGTCGCATGTTCGAGTCACTGACCCAGCGCCTTTCCGGCACCATCGAGCGCCTGCGTGGGCGCGGCCGCCTGACTGAAGAAAACATCCGCGAGGCCACCCGCGAGGTGCGCATCGCCCTGCTGGAGGCCGATGTGGCCCTGCCGGTGGTGCAGGCCCTGATCGAGAAGATCAAGGTTCGCGCGGTTGGCCAGGAGGTTCTCAAGTCGCTTACCCCGGGCCAGGCCCTGATCAAGGTCGTGCGCGACGAGTTGACCGCCGTCATGGGCGCCCAGGCCACCGACCTGAACCTCAACGTGCCTGCGCCAGCCATCATCCTGATGGCGGGCCTGCAGGGTGCCGGCAAGACCACCACGGTGGGCAAGCTGGCCAAGCACCTGAAGGAAAAGCGCAAGAAGAAGGTGATGGTGGTGTCTGCCGACGTTTACCGTCCGGCCGCCATCGAGCAGTTGAAGACCCTGGCCGAACAGGTCGGCGTGCTGTTCTTCCCGTCCGCGCCCGACCAGAAGCCGGTGGACATCGTCCGCGCCGCCATCGATGACGCGCGCAAGTCGTTCGCCGACGTGCTGCTGGTCGATACCGCCGGCCGCCTGGCCATCGACGAAGCGATGATGGCCGAGATCAAGGCCCTGCACGCCGCGGTCAACCCGGCCGAAACCCTGTTCGTGGTCGATGCCATGACCGGCCAGGACGCCGCCAACACTGCCAAGGCCTTCGGCGAAGCGCTGCCGTTGACCGGCGTGGTGCTGACCAAGACTGACGGTGACGCCCGTGGCGGTGCCGCGCTGAGCGTGCGTTACATCACCGGCAAGCCGATCAAGTTCACCGGTACCGGTGAAAAGGTCGACGGCCTGGATGTGTTCCACCCGGAACGTGTGGCCAGCCGCATCCTCGACATGGGCGACGTGCTGTCGCTGGTGGAGCAGGTCGAGCAGCAGGTCGACAAGGACAAGGCCCAGAAGCTGGCCGAGAAGGTCGCCAAGGGCAAGAAGTTCGATCTGAACGACATGCGCGACCAGCTGGAGCAGATGCAGAACATGGGCGGCATCGGCGGCCTGATGGACAAGTTGCCGGGCCTGGGCCAGATCCCCGAGCACCTCAAGGCGCAGGTCAGCCAGAGCAAGGAAGTGCCGCGCATGATCGCCATCATCGGCTCGATGACCAAGAAGGAGCGCCGCAACCCGGGCCTGCTCAATGGCTCGCGCCGTGCCCGCATCGCGCGTGGCTCCGGCACCCAGCCGGCCGACGTCAACAAGCTGATGAAGCAGTACATGCAGATGGAAAAGATGATGGGCAAGCTGGCCGGTGGCGGCATGAAGGGCATGATGCGCAACATGAAGGGCATGCTCGGCGCCATGGGTGGCAAGGGCGGCCTGCCGTTCCGTTGATAACATTTGATTCCAACCGGTTGAACAGGGAGTGGTGCATGAAAAACAGGATGTATCTGGTTTTGGCGGTGCTGGCGCTGGGCGCATGTGGCGAGGACCGCTCGCTGTCGCAGAAGGCGGGCAGCGCGATCAGCGGCACCGCCACCGATTTCGTTGCCGGCCTGGGTGAGGGCGTCGACAAGCGCATGTCGCTCAAGCTCGACGTCGCGCCGGAAGTGGTCAGCAACGGCATGACCGTGACCTTGGGCAAGAGCCGCGGCATGGGCTCCAAGGATGCGTCTGTGTATGTGGTGGCAACCAAGCCGTACAAGGGTGCATTCCTTGCGCGCGCACTGGACGAGTCCGGCGCTGAAATCGGCCGCTCGCGGGTGGACGTGGATTTCGCTGCCGATGATGCGCAGTATGTGAACTTCACTTTCAACGAAGAGATGGACAGCCAGCTGGTGCGTTCCTACGCACTTTCGCTGCGCTGAGCAGCGCGGGCATCGGCGGTATGATCACCGCCATGCACAACGCCCTCATCTCAGCCCGGACCGAAGCGTTCTGCCAGCGCTTCGGTCTTGAACTTCCGATCCTGCTGGCGCCGATGGCCGGCGCCTGCCCGGTGCCGCTGTCTGCAGCGCTTGCCAATGCCGGCAGCATGGGCGCGATGGGCGCAGTGTTGTCCACGCCGGAACAGATCACACAATGGATGCACGTGTTCGGCCAGCAGTCGCAGGGGTCGGCGCAGGTCAATCTATGGGTGCCGGACGCTGCTCCGCAGCGCGATCCTTCCGCCGAAGCGGCTATACGCGAGTTTCTGGCGCAATGGGGGCCGCAGGTCGCGGCGGAAGCCGGTGATGCAGGTCCTGCCGATTTTGACGCCCAGTTCGATGCGCTGATTGCCGCCCGGCCGGCGGTGGCATCAACCATCATGGGGGTATTTTCCGCCGCACAGGTGGCACGACTGCAGGCTGCCGGCATTGCCTGGTTTGCCTGCGCGACCACCTTGAGTGAAGCACTGCAGGCGCAGGCTGCTGGTGCCGATGCGGTGGTTGCGCAGGGCATGGAGGCGGGCGGCCATCGTGGTGCGTTTGACCCAGCACTCGCCGAACGGCAGATGGTCGGTCTGTTCGCCTTGCTGCCGCGTCTGGTCGATCACCTGAGCGTGCCGGTGATCGCCGCTGGTGGCATTGCCGATGGTCGTGGTGTCGCGGCGGCCCTGATGTTGGGTGCCAGCGCGGTGCAGGTGGGCACGGCATTCCTGGCTGCCGATGAATCCGATATTCCCGCGGCGTGGAAGCAGGCGTTGGCCGTTGCCGAGCCCGAAGCCACGCGTGCGACGCGGGTCTTCAGTGGCCGACTTGGACGCGCCCTCGATACCGCCTATGTGCGAGCTGCCGAGGCGGCCGACGCGCCAGTACCTCGTCCCTATCCGGTGCAGCGCGGACTGACCGCCGGCATGCGCAAGCAGGCCAGTGCCACCAACCAGCTCGATGCGATGCAGGCGTGGGCAGGGCAGTCGGCATGGATGGCCAGGCGCGCACCGGCGGTGCAGATCCTGCGTGCGATGTGGGCACAGGCGCAGGCGCTGCCGTGACGGTGCTGTTCTGCAACGGGCATCTGGCCGATGCCGGTGCGTTGAGCGCGGCGCTGGTCAATTACGGACACTTCACCTCGTTGCAGGTGCGCGCTGGCGCGGTGCAGGGCTGGGCGCTGCACCTGCAGCGGCTGCAGGTGGGCACGCGTGAGCTGTTCGGTGTTGAGCTGGATGGCACGCAGCTGGTGGCATGGCTGCGGCAGGCATTGCAGCAGCTCGACGCGGCGGATGCATCGGTAAGGATCACGGTGTTCTCGCGTCAGTTCGATTTCCGCCAGCCGCTGCGTACGGTGCCGGTGGATGTATTGATCGCCATCGCCGCGCCGGCATCGATTCCAGCGCTCGCACGTTCAGTGCTGCCGCTGCCGTATCAACGCGAGTTGGCGCATATCAAGCACGTGGGGACGTTCCCGCTGTTCCACCTGCGCAGGCAAGCCTTGCAGCGCGGATTCGATGACGCCCTGTTTGTCGATGCGCAAGGCCGCATCAGCGAAGGCACCACCTGGAACCTGGCGTTCTGGGACGGCGCGCAGGTGTGCTGGCCACAGGCATCGGCGCTGCGTGGTTGCACCGAGCGTCTGCTGATGGAAGGTTTGACCCAGCTTGGTCAGGCGCAGACCCACGTCGAGGTGCACTTGCCGTCGTTGTCCCGGTTCAGTGGCGCGGCGGCATTCAATGCCTCCGGCATCTGGCCCTTGGCAGCCATTGGTGAGCAGCACCTGGAGCAGTCCGACGTGTTGCTGGCCCACCTGCAGGCCGCATTGGCGCAGGCACCTTGGCTGGCGTTGTAACACGGGCAGTAGCTGTGCGTTTGGGCCACGGGTGGGCCTGGCTTGATCAGCTGTGCACCGCGCGCATGTCATGTCGTTCGCGTTGCGTCGGCTGCACTCGATCGGGCTGCTGTCAGGAGATCGCATGATGCTGGACCTGAGTGACCCGCATGCGACGCTGCATTGGCTGATGAGCATGTTGCTGTTCGTGCTGCATCTGGTGATCGCAGCGCGGGCGCTTACCCGCGCCAACCGGACACCTGCATCCCGCGCAGCCTGGGTACTGGTGATCATGCTGGCACCGGTCATCGGCATGCTGGCCTATCTACTGCTCGGTGAAACCAATGTTGGCCGGGCGCGCCTGCGTCGGCTGCAGCAGACAGCGCGGATGCTCGCGGACTTGAATGAGGCGGCCCACAGTGACGTCGCGCTGGCATCGCTGCCTGCGCCAGCGTCATCATTGTTTGCCTTGGCGACATCGATCAACGGCGCCCAGCCTCAACGCGGCAACCGCATTGTTCTGCTCGGCGCCACCGGCAGCCATCCGACAGCGCCCATGGACGATTGCAGGGCTGCCATCGATGCCCTGGTGCGCGATATCGCGCAGGCCCAGCAGAGTGTGCACATCGCCTTCTACATCTGGCTGGATGACGATGCTGGCGGTCGCGTTGCTGACGCGGTTGCCGGCGCGGCAGGTCGTGGCGTGGCGTGCAGGGTGATGGTGGATGCGCTGGGTTCGCGCGGCTTCATCGGCGGCCCGCGTTGGGCGCAGCTGACGCAAGCCGGGGTCAAGCTGCTACGGACCCTGGACGATCTCAATCGTCTGCAGCACATGGCCTTCAGTCGCATGGACCTGCGTGATCACCGCAAGATCGTGGTCATCGACAACCGCATTGCCTACTGCGGTAGCCAGAATTGCGCGGATCCGGAATTCCGCGTCAAGCCGCGTTTTGCACCGTGGATTGACCTGCTGCTGCGCTGCGAAGGTCCGGTGGTGGCGCAGACGCAGCGCTTGTTCCTGAGCGGTTGGATTCCGGAAAGCGGTGAGCAGGGTCTGGACGGATACGCGGCCGACGTGGCGCAGCCCTTTGCCGATGGGTGCATGGCGCTGGCGTTTGAAACCGGTCCGGTTACCCGTCACAACGTGATGGCCGATATGTTTGCCGCCTGTGTCTATGCGGCGCAGCGCGAACTGGTGATCAGTACGCCATATTTCGTGCCGGACGAAGCGCTGCTGCGTGCGATCTGCGCGGCGCCGCGCCGCGGCGTACGCACGCGGCTGATCCTGCCCAGGCACAATGACTCCTGGCTGGTTGGGCAAAGCAGCCGTAGCACCTATGCCGATCTGCTGCAGTGTGGCGTGGAGGTCTATGAATACCCGCTGGGCCTGCTGCATGCAAAGTCGCTGACCATCGACGGCGAGATTGCCCTGGTCGGCTCGGCCAACATGGACCGCCGCAGTCTTGAATTGAACTTCGAGAACAACCTGCTGATCGCCGACAGTGCGGTCACCGCCAGCATCGTGCGGCGACAGGAGGGCTATCTGTCGGTATCCGAGCCGGTGCGGTTGTCACAGGTGATGGCGTGGCCGCTGCCCATCCGCCTGCTGCAGAACGCCGTGGCGATGATGTCGCCGGTGTTGTGAAGCGATGGCTCAGGCGGCGGGTGCACCATCACCGCGCAGCAGGCCCATGAACTCGCCGAACAGGCGCCGGTCGATCAAACGCCCGCGGTCGTTGGCCAGGATCTCGATGGCCCGCTGTATCGGCATCGGGCCACGGTAGGGGCGCTGCGAGGTTAGTGCGTCGAAGCCATCGACGATGGTCAGGATGCGTGATTCCAACGGAATGTCTTCGCCCTGCAGGCCGTGCGGGTAGCCGCTGCCATCCCAGGCTTCGTGGTGATGGCGAATCAGCGTGGCAACGGCTTTGGCGTCACTGCGGCCGGTGCTGGCGAACAGACGCGCGCCGCGCTCCGGATGGGTGCGCATCACCGAAATCTTGTCCTCGTCGAGCTTGCCGGGGTGCAACAGGACGTCATCACGGATGCCGATCTTGCCGACATCATGGAAGCGCGCGGCCAGCACGAGATGGCCGATACGCTCTTCGGACAGATCGCAGCGGCGGCCCATGGCCTGGGCAAGTTGCGAGACGCGATCGCAGTGGTGGTCGGTATAGCTGTCGCGCTGGTCCAGCGCGGCAGCCAGTACATCGATGGCGCAGGAGCTGTCATCCGGTGGATGCGACAGGCCCACGGGCGTGGTGATGGTCAACATGATGACGGAGCCGCGTGGGGGGCGGCTGCGAGGGTAAGAGAGGGGGCGTCATTTTCGACGCCCTTTCATCTTCACGCAATGTTGACAGCTGGCTTTTTCAGGCGCGGCCGGGATGCAACGTGGTCAACAACGCGCGTGCGGCGTTGAAGCGGTCGGCGCTTTCCGGCAGAGGATGCTTGATGCGCAGCTTGTCCGGGCCGTCCATCTGGTAGAGCTTGGGTTGCTTCTGGATCAGCTGGATCACCACCATCGGATCGATGTTGGGCTTGCTGTCGAAGACGATGCGGCCACCGTTTTCGCCCAGCTCCAGTTTGCGGATGCCCAGTTCGTTGGCCTGCAGCTTGAGTTCGGCGATGGCGAACAGATGCTTGACCGGATCCGGCAGCAGGCCGAAGCGATCGATCATTTCCACCTGCAGTTCGCGCAGACGCTCGTTGTCGCGCGCCGAGCTGATGCGCTTGTACAAGGTCAGGCGGGTATGCACATCTGGCAGGTAGTCTTCCGGAATCAAGGCCGGTACATGCAGCTCGACCTCGGCGCCGCGTGCTTCTTCACCGGCATCCAGGTCAGGCAGCTTGCCGGACTTGATCGAGCGGACCGCGCGTTCCAGCAGTTCGGTGTACAGGCTGAAGCCGATCTCGGCCATCTGCCCGCTCTGGTCTTCGCCGAGCAATTCACCGGCACCACGGATTTCAAGATCGTGGGTGGCCAGGGTGAAGCCGGCGCCCAGCTCGTCCATCGAGGCGATGGCATCCAGGCGTTTCTGCGCGTCTGGCGTGATCGAACGCTTGTCCGGCACCAGCAGGTAGGCATACGCACGGTGATGCGAGCGGCCAACGCGGCCACGCAGCTGATGCAACTGTGCAAGACCAAAGCGGTCGGCTCGGTTGATGATGATGGTGTTGGCGTTGGGGATGTCGATGCCCGACTCGATGATGGTACTGGCCAGCAGCACATTGAAGCGCTGCTTCTGGAAATCCAGCATCACCCGTTCCAGCTCGCGCTCGGGCATCTGCCCGTGGGCCATGCCGATGCGTGCTTCGGGCACCAGTTCGGACAGCTCGCGCTGCATCCGTCCCATGCTTTCCACATCGTTGTGCAGGAAGTACAGCTGGCCGCCACGCGACAATTCGCGCTGGAAGGCTTCGCGCAGCTGTGCGTTGTCCCATGCGGTGACAAAGGTCTTCACCGCCAGGCGGTTCGGCGGCGGGGTGGCGATGATCGACAGGTCGCGCAGGCCGGCCATGGCCATGTTCAAGGTACGCGGGATAGGCGTCGCGGTCAGGGTCAGCAGGTGCACGTTGGCGCGCATCGCCTTCAGCGCTTCCTTCTGGCGCACGCCAAAGCGCTGTTCTTCGTCGACGATGACCAGGCCCAGGTCCTTGAACTTCACGTCCGGCTGCAGCAGGCGGTGCGTTCCGATGATCACATCGATGGTGCCTTCGGCGACCTTGTCGAGCTCGGCCTTGATCTCCTTGCTGGTCTTGAAGCGCGACAGCACTTCCACCCGCAGCGGGTAATCGGCGAAGCGGTCGCGGAAGTTGCGGTAGTGCTGTTCGGCCAGCAGCGTGGTCGGCACCAGTACCGCAACCTGCTTGCCGCCGCTTGCCGCGGCGAACGCAGCACGTACGGCGACCTCGGTCTTGCCGAAGCCGACGTCACCGCAGACCACGCGGTCCATCGGCTGGCTGGATTGCAGGTCACGCAGGGTGGCCTCGATGGCCGCCTGCTGATCGGGGGTTTCCTCGAACGGGAAGCCTGCCGCGAACGGCTCGTACATCGAACGGTCGACATCCAGTGCCAAGCCGGCGCGGGCGCGACGACGGGCCTGGATTTCCAGCAGCTCGGCGGCAACGTCGCGGACTTTCTCCGCAGCCTTGCGCTTGGCCTTGGCCCACTGTTCGCCACCGAGCGAATGCAGCGGCGCGGTTTCCGGCGACGCGCCGGAGTAGCGGCTGATCAGGTGCAACTGTGCGACCGGCACGTACAGGCGGTCGCCCTTGGCGTATTCGATCTCGAGGAATTCGCCGGGCATGCCGCCGACATCCATAGCGATCAGACCGCGGTAGCGGCCGACACCATGATCTTCATGGACGATGGGCGCGCCTTCGGTCAGCTCGCCAAGGTCACGGATGATGGATTCGGGCTCACGCCCGGCACGCCGCGTACGCCGCGCCTGGCCGGCGCGCTCGGGGAACAGCTGGCGCTCGGTAAGCACCGCCAAGGCCGGTTCGCTGAGCGCAAAGCCGTCATCCAGCGGCGCCACGGTAATGGCGAACTTGAGCCCCGCTTTGCTCTCAAGCCCCTCTCCCGCCAGCGGGAGAGGGGTTGGGGTGAGGGCGCTCTTGTTCTTGCTTTGTTTCTCGCCATCCGACCCTTCGAGCCACCTTCCCCCGATGGGGGAAGGAAGAAAGTCGTTGAAGCTCGCAACAACCTCAGGCCGCAATTCAGCAGCCTGCAACACCTCCAACAAAGCCTCACGCCGTCCCGGCGAATCCGCCGCGATCAGCACCCGGCCCGGGTAGTGCTCGATGAAAGACTTCAGTGCCTGTCCCGCCGGCGCATCCTTGGCTGCGACCGGCAACGGCGGCAGCGGCTGGTCACCCAGCGGCTGCGCCTCGGCGGCGCGTGGATGATCGGCCGCGCAGACTTCCACGCGCGGCAGTTTGTTGAACTGCTCGCGTAGCTTGTCCGGTGACTGGTAGATCTCGTCCGGCGGCAGCAGCGGCCGTTCGATATCGTGGCGACGCTGCTCGTAACGGCTGTTGGTCTGCAGCCAGAACGCGTCGGAGGCTTCGCTGACGCCGCTGCCGAGCACGGTCATGAAACCGTCCGGCAGGTAGTCGAACAGGGTCGCGGTCTGGTTGAAGAACAGCGGCAGCATGTATTCGATGCCCGAAGGTGCCAGACCTGCCTTCAGGTCCTGGTACAGCGGACTGCGTCGGGTATCCACGTCGAAGCGTTCGCGCAGCGATGCCAGCACCTTGTTGAGGCTGGCCTCATCCATCGGCACTTCGCGGCCGGGCAGCATCTTCACTGCCGTCACCTTGTCCAGCGAACGCTGCGATTCCGGGTCGAACTCGCGGATGGAATCGATGTCCTCGTCCAGCAGCTCGATGCGCAGCGGCGCGTCGGCGCCCATTGGATAGACATCGAGCAGACCGCCGCGCACGGCGAAATCACCCGGGTCCATCACCTGCACGACATTGCGGTAACCGGCGCTTTCCAGCCGGCGCTTCTCCGCGTCCATGTCCAGGCGCTGGCCGACCTTCAGGTCGAAGCTGCCGCCAACGATGTAGCTCAGCGGCGCCAGCCGCTGCAGCAGGGTCTGCACCGGCACCACGACGATGCCTTGCTTCAGCGTCGGCAGGCGGTGCAATGCGGCCAGACGCTGCGAAATGATGTCCGGGTGCGGGCTGAACTGGTCGTAGGGCAGGGTTTCCCAATCCGGGAACGGCACCACCGGCAACGGGCTGTTCGCACCCAACAGGGTCTGCAGGTCAGCGACCAGCTGATGCGCGCTGTGGTTGTCGCGGGTGATCAGCAGCAGCGGTTTGGCGTGCGCCTGCGCGGCGCAGGCGACATGCCAGGCCAGCGCACTGCAGGAAGCCGGAGCGCGCCACCAGGCGCGGAGCTGGCCCGAACGGGGCAGCGGCGGAATGGGGTAGGTAATAGGCGACATGAGCCGCGAATTTTACCAGATGCGTCCCGGTCGCCCGTTTGGGCCTGATCCGGGTTGCAGGTGCGGGCGTTGCAGGGCCGATAACGTGACAGGCGCCTTGCCGGCGCCTGTCGTGGGCTGAATGGAGAACCGGCGCTTAGTTGGCCAGTTCCAGCACCATCCGCACCAGCCCGGGCGCGGCGGAAGGGTGCGGCACCTGCTTGAAGCCCAGCGAAGCGGCCAGCTGCAGCATTGGCTCGTTGTCCTGGGCGATATCGCCGTACAGGCGATCCAGGTATTTGCCGCGCGCCCATTTGACCAGTTTGCGCATCAACTGCCGGCCCAGACCCTGACCGGCAAGGAAGCCGCTGACCAGGATGGCGTACTCGGCATCGCGGGTACCCGGGATGATGGAGGCACGCGCGACCGCGCCGACAACCGCTTCGCCGGGTGGCAGCGGCTCGGCTGCGACCAGTGCGATCTCGGTTTTCGGGTTCGGGTGGGTCAGGCGCTGGGCGGTCTCATCCGACAGTGATTCAACCGACTGCAGGAACTTGTCGCGCACTTCTTCCGGCCCGAACAGGGCAAATGCGCCCTGCAGCGGGGCACCGTCTTCAGGGCGGATGGGTCGTATCAGCAGCTCACGGCCGCTGGGAGCCTTGAAATTTTCATGCCACGGGGGCATGCGGTTGCGTGTGGCCATGACTACGTTTCCTCCAAAGTCGCCTGATTCTGTCACCGCGGCTGCTACGTTCTGTGAACGCGGTCCAAAGCGGCTGCAGATTGCCGGCGCCGCCCGTCATTCGGGCGTCTTCAGCCACTCCAGCCGGGTCGAGGTGCCGGTTTCACCCAGATACTGCTTCAGGACCGGCAAGGCCGGAGCCAATACCTGCTCGAACTGCCATGGCGGGTTCAGCAACAGCATGCCGCTACCATTCAGACGCAGCGGAGAGTCGTCGGCCCTCACCATGAATTCGGCAACCAGGATGGACTTGGCCGGCAGCGCGGCCGCCTTGCGGAAGAACGGCTGCAGGGTGCGTCGCTGCTTGATCGGGTACCAGACCGCGCATTGCGCCTGCGGCATCCGGGTAAGAATCTCGCGCAGGGTTGAGATGATCAGCGGGTATTCGGCGTCCTGCACTTCATACGGCGGATCGATCAGCACCAGCGCCCGCCCGATCTTGATCGCGCCGCTCTTGGGCGGCAGGAAGGCGCGGATGGCTTCATAGCCGTTGCCGGCGTGCACCTGTACCCGGCGGTCGTGGGCAAACAGCTCCTTGAGCGCGGTGACCTCGTCCTTCTGCAGCTCGCAGGCGGCCATGCGGTCCTGTTCGCGCAGGGCGCGTGCGGCCAGCAGCGGCGAGCCGGGGTAGGAGATCAAGGCACCGACCGGGTTGTCGGCCTGCACCGCGCGCAGGTACTGCTCGACCACTTCGGGCAGCGACGGGGTGGTCATCAGCCGCAGCACGCCTTCGTCGATCTCGGCGGTTTTGCGGCTTTCCTCGGCGGACAGCAGGTAACGGCCGCGGCCGGCATGCGTGTCCAGCACGAAGAAGGGCGAGTCTTTGCGCTTGAGCGCGTCGATCATCGCCAGCATGACGATGTGCTTGAGGACGTCGGCGTGGTTACCGGCGTGGAAGGCGTGGCGATAATTCATCGGCGAAGTTTACGGCTTGCGGCGTAGTGTGGGCGTTTTCATTGGAGGGAGCCGGCTGGGTGCCTGTGTACGCGGCGGTGCTGGGGGCCGATCCGAAGGGGTCCAATACGTCCCGATTGCTGCCGGCCGCTGGCGTCTGCAGCAAGGCCAGCTATCCTGATGCAATGTCCAGCCAACCTGCCCGGGTACTCGTCGTCGAAGACGAGGCCGCCATCGCCGACACCCTTCTTTATGCGCTGCGCAGCGAAGGCTATGCCGCCAGTCACTGCACGCTGGGCCGCGAAGCGCTGGCCTTGCTGCGCCAGCATGGCGCCGACGTGGTGGTGCTGGACGTCGGCCTGCCCGACCTGGGCGGCTTCGAGGTCTGCCGTGAACTGCGCACCTTCAGCCAGGTGCCGGTGATCTTCCTGACCGCCCGCAACGACGAGTTCGACCGAGTGTTGGGGCTGGAGCTGGGCGCCGACGACTATGTGACCAAGCCGTTCTCGCCGCGCGAGATGGTGGCCCGGGTGCGCGCGCGCCTGCGCCGGACCGCGCCTGCTGCACCAGTTGCGGCGGAGGAGGGGGGCTGGAAGCAGCTGGGGCGGTTCGCAATTGACCACGACGGCCGCCGCATCCGTTACGACGAGGCGCTGCTGGACCTGACCCGCTACGAATACGCCTTGCTGGCGGCACTGCTGCAGCGGCCCGGGGCGATCCTGAGCCGGGCGCAGTTGATGGAGCGTGGCTGGGACCACGCCAGCGACAGCACCGACCGTACCGTCGATACCCACGTCAAAACCCTGCGTGCAAAGCTGCGTGCGGCCGGCGCGCAGGGCGAACCGATCCGTACCCACCGTGGCGTCGGCTACGCCCTGGATATCTGACCGATGCGGATCGGGCTGAAGCTGTTCCTGGGGTTCTTCCTGATTGTCGGCATCGCCGCCTTCTTCGTGATGCGTGTGTTCGTCAACGAAGTGAAGCCCGGCGTGCGCCAGGCGATGGAGTCGACCCTGGTGGACGCGGCCAATGTGCTGGCGGTGATGGCTGCGCCGGATCTGAAGGCCGGCCACATCGGCGACGGTGACTTCGCCGCGCGCCTGGCCACCGCCCAGCGCCGCGATCCCAAGGCGATGGTGTGGCGTTTCCCCAAGCGCAGCATCGATTACCGGGTGACGGTGACCAATGCGCAGGGCATCGTGGTCTACGACTCACGCGGACAGGACGTGGGCCGCGACAACTCGCGCTGGAATGATGTCTACAGGACGCTGCGCGGTGAGTACGGCGCGCGTTCCAGTCCGGAGATTCCGGGCGACGAAACCAACACCGTGATGCACGTGGCCGCGCCGATGTACGACCCGGCTGACGGACGCACCCTGATCGGCGTGCTGACCCTTTCGCAGCCCAACGACACCATCGATCCCTTCATCGTTGCCAGCCAGCGCGCCATCATCGCGCGCGGTGCCTGGTTGATCGGGCTGTCGGCGTTGATTGGCCTGCTGATGACGTGGTGGCTGTCGCGCGGCATCAGCGGGCTGAGTCGTTATGCCAAGGCCGTCAGCGCCGGTGAGCCGGTGCCGCCGCCGAAGCGGCGCCGCGACGAGATCGGCGACCTCGGCCAGGCGCTGGAAACCATGCGCCGCAAGCTCGAAGGCAAGGCCTATGTCGAACAGTACGTGCAGTCGCTGACCCACGAGATGAAGAGCCCGCTGGCGGCGATACGCGGCGCTGCCGAACTCCTGCAGGAGCCCTTGCCGGAAGCTGACCGGCAGCGTTTCGCCGCCAACATCGTGCAGCAGGAGCGGCGCCTGACCGAAACCATCGACCAGTTGCTGCGGCTTGCCGAGGTTGAACAGCACGGTTGGCTGCAGCGGCGCACCGAGGTGGATCTGGTCGCGGTCTGCCGCGCGCTGGCCGAGGATGCGGCGCCACGCCTGCAGGCCGGGCAGATCCAACTGGATGTGGAACTGCTGGAGCGCGCAGCGGTGCAGGGCGATGCCTTCCTGCTGCGGCAGGCGCTTTCGAACCTGCTGGACAACGCGATCGCGTTTTCCGCGCCGGGCGGTCGCATCGTGCTGAGCGTGCAACGCCAGCAGCAGAACTGGCGCATCGCTGTGCGCGACAACGGCCCTGGTGTGCCGGAGTACGCGCAGGAGCGGGTGTTCGAGCGCTTCTACTCGCTGGCGCGGCCGGGCACGGGACAGCGCAGTTCCGGCCTGGGCCTGCCATTCGTGGCCGAAGTGGCGCGCCTGCATGGTGGCGTCGCGGAACTGGGCAATCATCCTGAAGGTGGCGCCGAAGCACGCCTGCTGCTGCCGGTCGGCTGACTTCACATTCGCTTCAAACTCGGCACAA
This sequence comes from Stenotrophomonas sp. 21LCFQ19, assembly GCF_056861425.1. Classification (NCBI taxonomy): domain Bacteria; kingdom Pseudomonadati; phylum Pseudomonadota; class Gammaproteobacteria; order Lysobacterales; family Lysobacteraceae; genus Stenotrophomonas; species Stenotrophomonas sp. 21LCFQ19. Next base: position 100,429 of record NZ_JBSPUF010000013.1, read on the forward strand.
ACCCTGCTCACCGGTCGCGTTCAACCTGTCCCTGTTTCCACACGAGGACGGGACATGACTTCCCTGAAACTGCTGTTGCGCTTCGCCATTGTCGGCGGGCTGGTGTTGTTGCTGCTGATTCCCCTGCTGCTGATCCGCAGCACCATCAATGAGCGTGAGCGTTACCGCGACGAGGCGGTCGAACGGGTATCGCAGAGCTGGGCCGGCGAGCAGTCGCTGATCGGCCCGGTGCGGGTGCTGCCGTGGACCCAGCAGCGCGAAGTCGAGATTCCGGCCGAAGGCAACAATCCGCGCAAGACCGAAATGCGCGTTGAAAGCGGCTACGACCTGCAGATGCCGACGCGCTTGAATGTGCAGGGCAATATGCGCACCGACGAGCGCACAGTGGGCCTGTTCAAGGTGCCGGTCTACAACTGGCAGGCCAAACTGCAGGCCGAATTCGCCGAGAGCAGCTATGTGGCGGTGCCGGGGCGCACCTACGGCCGTCCCTATCTGGCGATGGGCGTGTCCGATGTGCGCGGTCTGGTAGGCACGCCGAACCTGCGCGTCGACGGCCGTGCGATCCAGCTGCAACCGGGCTCCGGCGCTCTGGAGGGGACCTCCAAGGGCTTGCATGCGCCGCTGTCGGTATTGCCGGATTCGGTGCAGGGCGTGCTGCGCGAGGGGGGCAAGGTCGAGCTGGAGTTCGTGCTGGGCGGCACCCGTTCGCTGGCGGTTGCGCCGGTGGGTGACGACACCCGCGTCTCGCTCTCATCAACCTGGCAGCATCCGCTGTTCGGCGGCAGCTTCCTGCCCAACGAGCGCAGCATCGATGCCAGCGGCTTCAAGGCGGAGTGGGCGGTGTCATCGCTGGCCTCGGCGGCACAGGCGCAGCTGGTCAGGGCCATCCGCAGCGACGGTGGCAGTGTGGAGGCATTGAACGTGGCCTTGGTGGACCCGGTGGACACCTATACGCAGGTGGACCGTGCCAGCAAGTACGGCATCCTGTTCGTGCTGCTGACCTTCGTTGGCTTTGCATTGTTCGAGCTGATCAAGCAGCTGAAGATCCACCCGCTGCAGTACCTGCTGGTTGGCCTGGCATTGGCGATCTTCTTCCTGCTGTTGCTGAGCCTGTCCGAGCAGATTGCCTTCTGGAAGGCGTATCTGATCGCGGCGGCGGCGTGTATCGGCTTGCAGGGTTTCTATCTGAGCGGGGTACTGCACAGCTGGAAGCGCGGTGTCGGTTTCGCAACGATGCTGACCATGTTGTACGGCGTGCTGTATGTGCTGCTGGTCTCGGAGAACAACGCGTTGCTGATGGGTTCGCTGCTGCTGTTCGGCATCCTTGCCGCGATCATGTGGATCACCCGCAAGGTCGATTGGTACGAGCTGAGCAGTCGCGCGGTGAGCAAGCAGGCTTGATCTGGCAGTTGCGATGACGGGGCGGGGTGGCAGTGGCCATCCCGCCTCTTTCGTAAGGAGGAATGACATGAATCGTGCATTGATCCATCGCCGTGCGCAGCGCTTGTTGCCGGCGGGTATCGAGACCTGCGGCTTGTTGCACTTCGGCTTGGCGCCGGGGCAGGTGGAGCGGGCGTTACTTGGCAGTGTGTTTGCTGGTGGGCAGGCGCAAGGGGTTGTGGCGCTGCGCTTGTCGTTGTCGACGGCGTTGGCGATCCGGCGCAAGGGACTGCGGTACTTCGAGTCAGGGGATTGGGTGTATTCGGCGTTTGCGGCTGCGAGTGCTTCATTCGTTGCTGAGGTGTTGCCGCCTGGGCATGGCGCGGGGTATTCGGCGGTGGCATTGGATGGGCACGCGTGGTTTGTGGTGCTGCCGGTGGAGCGTTTGGTGATTTACGGGTGGTGGGAGTGAGTTGGCCGTTGGCGGCAGACGAGCGTCATGCGGCGTAGCACTCCCTTCTCCCGCTTGCGGGGGAAGGTGCCCGGAGGGCGGATGGGGGGAGCTTTGGGTTTGGCTGTTGCTCTGTTTTTGTGAAAGGCCAATGCGGCAGCAACAACCAAAAACAGAGCTTTCACTCCCCTGCGGGGAGCGAGTTACTTCTCTTTGCTTGTGCAAAGAGAAGATAACCAAGAGAAACACACCCTGCCTCCGCGCCCACGCCGCTGCGCGACGCGGGTTCACTCCGCTGGCAGGATTTTTCGACGATACATCCTTGTATCGTCGAAAAACGACGTGCGTCCTGCACGTCGCCCCGTGCGGGGTCTTGTCTGCCAGCTCCGTCGCTGCGGAAGGGGCCCGGTAAGTCAAACGCTTGAGCAACAGCAACAGCAACAGCATCGGCAAGAGCAACGACAGCAAGGGCAATGGCCGTGATCGGCAAATTCAGCTGCAGCCCGCGCGGGCTGAATCACCCCGTCGTTGCCAAACCATGACCATTGGCCGACTCGGCAGCTGCTGTTCACTGGCTAGACTCGGTGGTTTGTCGTCATTGGGCCTTGGGCCGGGGAAAGCATGATCAAGCGGGGTTTGTTGGCGTTGTGCATGGGCTTGGCGGTGAGCGCTACGGCGCAGGCGGCCGAGCAGGTGGATCTGGACATGGTCAGCAAGATCCGCCAGGAGGCGTTCCACCGTTCGCAGGTGATGGATACCTTCAGCCATCTGACCGAAACCATCGGCCCGCGCCTGACCAATTCGCCGGCGATGACCCAGGCCAATGCCTGGAGCCGCAGCAAGTTCAACGAGTGGGGCCTGGTCAATGTGCACGACGAGGCCTTCGAGGACTTCGGCCGTGGCTGGGAGTTCAGCTCGGCCAGTGTCGAGATGCTGGGCCAGCGCGTACAGCCGCTGCACGCCCTGCCCAAGGCCTGGACGCCGGGCACCAATGGCGCGGTGGAAGGCGAGCTGATCCAGGTCGATATCAAGAAGCTGGCCGACCTTGAGAAGTACAAGGGCAAGCTGCGCGGCAAGATCCTGCTGCTGGGTGACGCGCGCGAGTACAAGCGCGGCACCGAGTCCGATTCACACCGCCACGACGCGACCTCGCTGGAAGGCCTGCAGGCCTTCACCATCCCCAAGACCGCGGAAGAAGACCGCGCAAAGCGGGTGAAGGAATACAACGAGCGCCAGGAGCTGGGCAAGGCGGTCAATGCTTTCTTCGTCGAGGAAGGCGCGCTGGCCGCGATCAGCATCAGCGGCTGGGACAACGGCATCATCCGTGTCGCCGGTGGTGGTTCGCGCAAGGCCGGTGAGTCGGTGGGCATCCCCGAGCTGGCGATGATTGCCGAGCACTTCAATCCGCTGGTGCGCGCGCTCAAGGACAAGCAGACGGTGACGCTGCGGGTCAATGTGGATGCGCGCTTCACCGATGAGACCAACCAGCCGGGCCACAACACGCTGGCCGAGATCCGTGGCAGCAGCAAGGCTGACGAGATCGTAATGCTGGGTGCGCACATGGACTCCTGGCACACCGGCACTGGTGCGGCCGACAACGCCGCCGGCGTGGCGGTGATGATGGAGGCGATGCGCATCCTCAAGGCGGTGGGCGCCAAGCCCAAGCGCACCATCCGCGTGGGTCTGTGGAGTGGTGAGGAGCAGGGCCTGATCGGTTCGCAGGCCTATGTGGCGCAGCACTTCGCGCGTTATCCGGAGCCGACCGATGCGGCGCAGAAGGCGTTGCCGGCGTCGTTGCGTGAGCCGACCGGTCCGCTGCAGAAGCTGCGTGATTACGACAAGTTCCAAGTCTACTTCAACATGGACAACGGTTCGGGTCGGTTCCGTGGCATCTATGCGCAGGAGAACATGGCTGCGATGCCGATCTTCGAGGCGTGGTTGAAGCCGTTCAACGATGTGGGTGCGACCACGGTGGCCACGCGCAATACCGGCAGCACCGATCACATCAGCTATGACCGGGTGGGCCTGCCGGGCTTCCAGTTCATCCAGGACCGTCTGGATTACTTTAGCAATGTGCATCACAGCCATCTGGATACCTGGGATCACGCTGAGGCTGAGGATTTGAAGCAGGCGGCGGCGATTGTGGCGTCGTTTGTCTATAACGCTGCCATGCGTGAGGAGCGCTTCCCGCGCAAGCCGTTGTTGGAGAAGTGAGCTAGCCGCGTTTGCTTGAAGGAAGGGCCGCATTGCGGCCCTTCTGCTTTTGGGAAAGAGCAAGCAAGCTCGATGCTTCCCTTCTCCCGCGCGCGGGGGAAGGTGCCCGGAGGGCGGATGGGGGGAGCTTTTGGCTTTGGCTTCGGTTGTTGCTGTAAGCAACAGCAAGATCAAGATCAAGAGCTTTCACCCCCCTTCGGGGAGCGAGCCACCTTTCTTTGCTTGTGCAAAGAAACCTGGCGCAAAGAAAGCACACCCTGCCTCCGCGCCCACGCCGCTGTGCGGCGCGGGTCCACTCCGCTGGCAGGATTTTTCGACGACACATCCCTGTCTCGTCGAAAAACGACGCACATCCCTGTGCGTCGCCCCGTGCGGGGTCTTGTCTGCCAGCTCCGTCGCTGCGGAAGGGGCCCGGTAGGTCAAAGGCTGGAGCAACGGCAGAAGCCGAAGCAAGAGCCAGAGCCAGAGCTGCCCTCACCCCAACCCCTCTCCCGTGAACGGGAGAGGGGCTTATAGCTGCAGGTCGCTGGCTCTTGTTGCGTCTTTCGGTCCGTGCGCGAAGGGCTGGAGCGGGTTCGAAGCACCGGCAGGGGGGAAAAGGTAAAATGCCCCGATTCCAACTTCTGCGCCCGTCATGACCGTCCGTACCCGCTTTGCCCCCAGTCCCACCGGCTACCTGCATATTGGTGGCGCCCGCACCGCGCTCTACTGCTGGCTGGAAGCGCGCCACCGTGGCGGTGAGTTCGTGCTGCGCATTGAAGATACCGACCGCGAGCGCTCCACCCAGGCTGCCATCGACGCCATCCTCGAGGCGATGGACTGGCTGGGCCTGGGCTATGACGAAGGCCCGATCTACCAGACCGCGCGCGTTGCCCGCTACCAGGAAGTGGCCGAGCAGCTGATCGCCTCGGGCAAGGCGTATTACGCCTACGAGACCAAGGAAGAGCTGGACGCCATGCGTGAAGCCGCCATGGCCAAGCAGGAGAAGCCGCGCTACAACGGTGCCGCCCGCGAGCTCAACCTGCCGTACAAGGACGACCCGAACCGCGTCATCCGCTTCAAGAACCCGCTTGAAGGCACGGTGCTGTTCGATGACCTGATCAAGGGCAATATCGAAATCGCCAACAGCGAGCTGGATGACATGGTCATCTTCCGCCCGGACGGCTACCCGACCTACAACTTCGCGGTGGTGGTCGACGATTGGGACATGAACATCAACGAGGTCATCCGCGGTGATGACCACATCAACAACACCCCGCGCCAGATCAACCTGTACGAGGCCATCGGCGCGCCGGTGCCGAAGTTCGGCCATATGCCGATGATCCTGGACGAGCAGGGCGCCAAGCTGTCCAAGCGCACCGGCGCGGCCGACGTGATGCAGTACAAGGACGCCGGCTACCTGCCCGAGGCGCTGTTGAGCTACCTGGCCCGTCTGGGCTGGTCGCACGGTGACCAGGAGATCTTCACCCGCCAGGAACTGATTGACCTGTTCGACGTCACCAACTGCAATTCCAAGGCCGCGCGCCTGGACATGGCCAAGCTGGGCTGGGTCAACCAGCACTTCCTGAAGACGGAGACGCCGGAGTCCATCGTTCCGCACCTGGTCTACCAGCTGGAAAAGCTCGGTCTGGACATCAGCAAGGGCCCGGCCCCGGTCGATGTGGTCATCGCCCTGCGTGAACGCGTGCAGACCCTGAAGGAAATGGCCGAGAAGGCCGTGGTCTGGTACACCCCGCTGAACGAATACGACGAAGCAGCCGTGGCCAAGCACTTCAAGGCCGGCGCCGAGGTGCCGCTGGCCAAGGCCCGCGAGCTGCTGGCAGCAGCTGAATGGACCGCCGAAGGCGTGTCGGTCGCGTTGCATGATGTGGCTGCCCAGCTGGAAATCGGCATGGGCAAGGTTGCCCAGCCGCTGCGCGTAGCCATCACCGGCACCCAGGTGAGCCCTGACATTTCCCATACCGTGTATCTGGCTGGGCGCGACGAGGCCTTGAAACGCATCGACGCCGCACTCATCAAGATCCCAACGGCCTGACCCCGAGGTAGACATGACCGACGCACACTCCTGCACCGCCCCGCACCACCACGTCGAAGACGCGGCCGGTTTTGTCGCGGTGGTCGAACGGGTGTGCCGCGAGCGCGGATTGCGGTTGACCCCGATCCGCGCCAACGTGCTGCGGCTGATCGCCGAGGCCGGCAAGCCGGTCAAGGCTTATGAACTGCTGGAGTGGGTGCGTGAAGGCAAGGGTGTGGGCGCCGATGCCCCACCCACGGTCTATCGCGCGCTGGACTTCCTGATGGCCAACGGTTTCGTGCACAAGCTGTCGTCGGTCAACTCCTTCGTCGCCTGCCATCACCCGAGCAGCAACCAGCATTCCGTGCCGTTCCTGATCTGCGACCGCTGCCATAGCGCAGTGGAGCTTGAAGACCGCGACATCGTCCGCCAGCTCGAAGCCCGCGCCAAGGAGCTGGGCTTCAAGCCGCAGGCACAGACGCTGGAAGTACACGGCCTGTGCGCGAACTGCGCAGGCTGAAACTCTAGCCCCTCTCCCTGCGGGGAGAGAGGGGCAGCGTGCGAACCATTGGTTCGCTGCCCATCGAACGCCCTTGCGCCAGCGCAAGGGCCGGGGTGCGGAGCAGGGGTTGGGGAGAGGGTGAAGCGCCCCGCGGAAATGATTTTTGTAGGAGCGGCGTAAGCCGCGAAGCCGATAGGCCTCGGCCGCCCCGGTCACGTCGGTGCGGGCAATGCGCTATCGGCTTCGGATGTTGCGGTGGTTTCGCGGCTTACGCCGCTCCTACAACAGCCCACTGTGCTTATGGCTTTGCCTCGTAGACCACTTCGCCATCCTTGATGGTCTGCAGCACCTTGATGGTGTGCAGCTGGCTGCGTTCGATGGTCATTGGGTTGTCCGACAGCAGCACCAGGTCTGCGCGCTTGCCGACTTCGATCGAACCCTTGCTGCTCTCCTCGCCGTACTGGCGCGCGGCCCACAAGGTGATCGCCTTCAGCGCGATCGCCGGTGATACGCGCTGCTCCGGTCCGAGCACGCGACCGCTACGGGTTACACGGTTGACCGTCGCATCCAATACCCGCATCGAATCCGGAAACACCACCGGCGCATCGTGGTGGGAGGTGAACACCATGCCCGCGTCCAGCACCCATTGCGTGGGCGAGATGTTCTCGGCGCGCTCCGGACCCAGCACCGAGTCGCGGTGCCAATCACCCCAGTAATAGGTATGCATCGGGAACAGCGAGGGGAAGATGCCAAGACGGCGCAGCTCACCGACCTGGTCCTTGCGCAGGGTCTGGCCGTGGATCAGTACCGGCAGCAGGTGTTTGTCCGGGTACTTGGCTTCTGCGACGGCGACGGCGTGGATCAGCTGATCAATCGCGGCATCACCATTGGCATGTGCCTGTACTTGCCAGCCATGGCCCCACGCCTGGGTGATGAGGTCATCGACCTTGGCGGTGGGGAAGGCGGGATAGCCGGCATAGTCCGGCTTCTCGCCCTCGGGGACCTTGTAATAAGGCTTGGTCAGCCACGCGGTTTTGCCCTGTGGCGAACCATCCAAGCTGATCTTCACGCCGGCGATGCGGAAGTGGTCGGTGTAGTTCAGCCCATAGAAGGGACCTTGCATGGCCGGGTTCTGCAAGGCCACTTCGATATCCGGATAGGACGCCACGTCGATCTTGAGCTTGCCGGCCTTGGCCGCCATCGGCAGCAGCTGCAAGGTGCCTGCGTCGGTCTTGGCGTCCTGGGCGGTGGTGTAGCCGTATTTCATATACAGCGCCTGGCCGGCTTCGAGCATGGCCAGGGATTGCTCGACAGTCATCGCCGGCATCAGCTTGGCCAGGGCGATGTTGTGCGCGCTTTCCTCTAGCACACCATCGGGCACATTGCTGCCTGGCTCGCGGCGGATCACGCCGCCGGGCGGGTTGGGGGTGTCGGCGGTGATGCCGGCCAGTTCAAGTGCCTTGCTGTTGTAGGCGCCGAGATGGCCGGACTGGTGCATCAGGATGATCGGGATGTCGGTGGCGATCGCATCCAGATCCTGCCGGGTCGGATGCCGCTGTTCGACCAGCTGCGAGTCGTCGTAGCCGAAACCGATCAGCACCTTGTAGCCTTCGGGTGTGCTCGGATGCGCGCGGAACTCGCGCATGATCTTCTGCAAGGCGGGGATCGAGTTGCCTTCACCATCAGGTGCGGGCAGCAGGTTGGCCGACAGCGCCTGCAGGCCGACGCCTGAAACGTGACCGTGGGCGTCGATGAAGCCCGGCGTCAGCGTATGGCCCTGCAAGTCGATCTGCTGCGCCTGCGGGCTGAAGCGGCGTGCCGCCTTGCGGGGGCCGACAAAGGCGATGCGACCATCGCGCACGACGATGGCTTCCGCTTCGGGGTGGTGGTCGTCCACGGTGACGATGGGCCCACCGGAATACAGCGTGTCTGCTGCGTTGGCGGAGGTGGCCGTGAGTGCGGCCAGGACGGAGAGCGCCAGAATCAGTTTCACCGAGGGTTCTCCCGGCTGTGGGCAGGGCTACAGCCTAGCGCAATCGGGTGAAGGCCTTGCTCCCTCCCTTGCGCAGCAGGGGAGGGCTGGGGAGGGGTTGGCTCTGTGCCGTTCTCGCAATGTCAGCTTCGCGGTTTACGCCGTTCCCACAAGATGGTCGATAACGCCCTTGCCGAGCATGGCTCGGCACTATCGCTGTTGCTCCCTCCCTTGCGCAGCAGGGGGGGGCGGGGAGGGGTTGGCTCTGGGGCTTTCGCGCAATGCCAGCTTCGCGGCTTACGCCGCTCCCACAAGATGATCGGTAACGCCTCTTGCCGAGCATGGCTCGGCACTACCGCTGTTGCTCCCTCCCTTGCGCAGCAGGGGAGGGTTGGGGAGGGGGTGGCTTTCAGGCCTTTCGCGAAATGCCAGCTTCGCGGCTTACGCTGCTCCCACAAGATGGTCGGTAACGCCTCTTGCCGAGCATGGCTCGGCACTACCGCTGTTGCTCCCTCCCTTGCGCAGCAGGGGAGGGTTGGGGAGGGGTTGGGTTTTGCGCGGGTGCTGCGGCTGTGTCCACTTCCACCACCACCGACATGCCGGGGCGCAGGCGCGCGGCCAGTGGCTGGTCGGGGTCGATGGCGATGCGGATCGGCAGCCGCTGCACCACCTTGGTGAAGTTGCCGCTGGCGTTGTCGGGCTTGAGCACCGAGAACTCCGAGCCGGTGGCCGGGGCGATCTGCTCGATGTGGCCGCGCAGCTTCTTGCCCTGGAAGGCATCGACGCTGAACGTCGCGGGCTGGCCGACCGCCATGTTCCAGGTCTGGCCTTCCTTGTAGTTGGCTACTACCCACAGCGTGTCCGGGACCAGGAACAGCAACTGGCTGCCGGCGGTAACGTACTGCCCAAGCCGAACGGTCGCTTCCGATACCTGGCCATCACGCGGCGCCTTGATGACGGTGTTGTCGAGGTCGATCTTCGCCAGTTCCAGGGCGGCTTCAGCCATGGCGACCTTCGCCTCCAGACCCTTGCGCGCCACTTCGGTGGAGGTGAGGGTTTCTTCGGCGATATGGATGGCTGCCTGCGATTGCGCCACGCCGGCAGTCGCCGCCTGCGCCGAGGCGCGCAGCTTGTCGCGGTCGCTGTTGGAAACCAGTCGCTGTGCGGCCAGGGCTTCATAGCGCTGCAACTCGGTGCGGCTGCGTTGCTGCTCGGCCTGTTGCGCCGAATGGTTCGCGCGTGCGGAACTGATCTGGGCGCGGTTCTGCGCCTGGCTCTGGTCGGAGTTGGCCAGCTGCGCGCGTGCATCTTCGAGGGAGGCCTGCGCTTGATCCACCTTCTGCCGGTAGATGCGCTCATCGATGCGCAGCAGCGGTTGGCCTTGTTTGACATGGTCGAAGTCGCTGACCAGCACCTCGGTGACATAGCCGTTGACCTGCGGTGCCAGCACGGTCACCTGGCCGCGCACATAGGCATCGTCGGTGTGCATGAGCGTGCTGTTGAACGGCCACAACTGCCAGGCACGCAGGATCAAGGTCAATCCGACCAGGGCGACGATGATCATCACCACCACCGCACGGCGACTCGGGCGGTTGTACTTGGACACCGGCGTGGGCGCCGGGGGGGGAGTGTTCTTTTCAGTCTTGTTGCTCATGATTCTGCTCGGTTGTCCTGGGCCACGGCGCGGTCACGCCGGATCACCTGTTTCACGCGGGGATTGCGCAGCGTCACTTCCAGCAGCAGCCAGCTCAGGAAGCAGATTGCGACCCAGCCACTGAAGGCGAATACATCATTGAAGGCGCGTACATTGGCTTCGCGTTTGGCCGCTGCTGCCAAGGCGGCACTGGCTTGTGCCTTGAGTTGTACCGGGTCGGTGATGACGCGGGCGTAGGCTTGCTGCTGCAGCTGCAGGCGGCGCGCCACCTGTGGATCGGCGGGATTGAGCTGGCTGACCAGTGCGGTCGAATAGAGGTGTTCGCGGTGCAGCTGGTAGCTGCTCAGGAAAGCCGAGCCGGCGAGACTGCCGAAGCTCTGCGTCAGCGACAGGATCACGATGAAGGACACGATGTGGTCCAGTCCACGCGCCATTGCCTGGCGTATGCCGATCAGCATCAACGGACCCATGAACATGCCGCTGCCCACCGCCGCCAGGAACTGGCTGAGGGCGAAATCCATCGGCCGGTCCATGCTGGTGCGGTGCTGGTCGAGGAAGGCGGCACTGCCGAGCAGGATGATCGACACCAGCAACTGCGGGATCAGCGCCTTCGGCCCGAAGGTCAACGCACCGGCAGCGATGCCGACCAGCACGCCGATCAGGATCACCCGGAACAAGGGCGCCATCTGGTCCGGGCCCATGCCCAGCGTGCGCATCATCGAGATCATCCCGTAGGACTGCTCGTTGGTCAGGAAGCGGATCAGGAACGCGCCGACGATGAAGCGCAGCATCACCGGCCCCATCAGCCAGCGCACCTGCAGCAGCGGGTTGCGACGCTGGTGCTCGATGCACAGACCGGTGGTGATCAGCACCACCGCCGCAGCCAATGCCCAGCCCAGCCATGGGGAGTCGAACCACCAATGCAGGTAGCCCTGGCTCAGCACCACCACCAGCAGCGCCAGACCCGGCGCGAGCAGGGCGAAGGTGAGGAAGTCGGTGCGCTCGAAGACCTTGATCTGGATGCCGGGCGGCAGCTTCAGCACCACCACCGCGGCAAACGAACACAGTGCCAGCCCGGCCTCGAACAGATACAGGTTCTGCCATTCGCCATGGTCGAGCAGGCTGGGTGACAGCAGCCACGCCAATGGCACGGCGAGCTGCGACAGGCCGACGCCTATCACCAGCAGGTTGCCGACGTATTTGCGCGGCAAGGCCTGCAGCATGTACAGCGTGCCCAGCGTGGTGCAGGCGGCACCGGCAAAACCGCTGCCGGCGCGTACCAGCAAGGTAGTCGTATTGTTGCCGACAAACAGATGCAGCACCGCCAATGCGGCATAGGTGCCCAAGCCGATCTCGGCGAACAGGCGGATGCCGTACTCCTGGCGGAACTTGAACACCAGCAGGTTGGCGCTGACATTGACCATCAGGTAGGCGGCGACCAGCCAGTTGGCCTCGCTGGCCTGCAGCCCCATCTGGCCGGTGATCAACGGCAGGTTGGCACTGATCAGGGCATTGCCCAGCCCGCCGGTGATCGCCACCAGCACCGCCACGGCGGCGTAGGCCGCACGCCGGTGCGGGGGATGCCAAGGCATCGAGGCTGAGCCGGGCAGGCTGGGCTTCTCGTGCTCTTCCCAGTCCGGAATGGGCTTGAGGGGCTTCATGTGCGTTCCGTTGCAGCCTGCACGGACAGGCCGGGACGCAGCAATTCAATCGCACGCCGTGCGAGGGTGGCGCGATCTTCGACGGTGCGGCCGCGCAGGGCGGCGCCGAGCATGCCGGAGATCAACGAGATATCCGACAGCTGCAGGTCAAGCCGGCACAGCCCTGCGGCCTTGGCCCGCAGCAGCGCCGGTTCGGACAGGCCGAGAATGCGCTCGCGTGCGGCCTTGATCGTGGGCTCGTCCGGGTCCGCCGCGCGCCAGTAATCGGCCAACGCAGGCGAATGCACGATGCGCCTGGCCATGCCGATGATCAGCTCGAACAGGGCATCGTCGCGCTCGCCCAGTTCCTGCAGGTGCGCTTCGATCTTTTCCACGGTCCGCTGCAGCAGGGCTTCGATCAGCGCGGTGCGGTCGGGGAAGTTGCGATACAGCGTTGCCCGGCCTACGCCGGCGCGAGCCACCACCAGATCAAGTGGGGCGGTGATGCCGTGCTCGCCGAACACGGCGTCGGCCGCATCCAACAGCAAGGCACGACGCACGGCGGCATCGGAGCGAATGGAAGTCATGCCCATATGATCCGGACAAAAGTGTCCGGTTTCAATGGGTGGCATGGAACGGGCCGTTGCGGCGGCCCGTTCCCGTTCAGCTCGCGGCGAGCTGGCGGCGCAGTGGTGCTTCGCGGATCGGCAGGTTGATCAGCGCTGCAGCGGCGGCCAATGCCATGTCCGCGTACCACATCCAGCTGTAGTCGCCGCCGTATTCCAGTGCCACGCCACCCAGCCAGGCACCGAAGAACGCGCCGATCTGGTGCGAGAACAGGGTCAGGCCGAACAGGGTGCCCATGTGACGCGGACCGAACAGCTTGCCGACCAGTCCCGCAGTGGGCGGCACCGTCGCCAGCCAGGTGAAGCCCAGTGCGGCGGCGAACACATAGAAGGTCATCGGTGTCGGCGGTGATGCCAGATAGACCGCGATCAGCACCGCGCGGCTGAGGTACATCCAGAACAGCAGCCATTTCATGCGGAAGCGTTCGCCAAGCGCACCGATGATCAGGCTGCCGGCAACATTGAACAGGCCGATCAGGGCAATCGACACTGAGGCCACGTTCGGCGACAACCCGCAAAGCGCGATTTCGCCGGGCAGGTGGGTGACCAGGAAGGCGATATGCACGCCACAGGTGAAGAAGCCCAGATGCAGGCACCAGTAGCTGCGATCACGCAGGGCGCGTTGCAGTTGCGGACGCAGCGCTTCGCCATCGTCACTGGCTTCGCTGCGTGGCGCACGCTTGCGCAGCGGCCAGGCCAATGGCAATGACAGCAGCACGATGAAGCCCAACGCATACAAGGCCTTGATCCAGCCGAATGCACTGAGCAACAGCTGCACCAACGGTGCGAACAGGAACTGTCCCAACGAACCGCCGGCATTGATGATGCCGGCGGCCATCGAGCGCTTCTGCGCGGGAATGCGCCAGGCGGTTGCGCCGATCAACACCGAGAAACTGCCGGCACCGGCACCGGCTGCCAGCAGCAGGCCGAAGCTGAGGTTCAGCCCCCAGGCGCCGGGCAGCAGGGTTGCCGCGATCAGGCCGACCGCCAGCAGCACGCCGCCGCCGACCAGTACCGGCAGCGGTCCGCGCTGGTCGGCCATGGCACCGAAGAATGGCTGCACTGCACCCCATACGAATTGGCCGATCGCCAGCGAGAAACTGATCTGGGCGATGCCAAGTCCGGTCGAAACATGGATGGGGTCGATCAACAGACCGCTGGTCTGGCGCACGCCCATGGTCACCATCAGGATGCTGGAGGCAGCGAGCAACAACAGCCAGGGAGTACGCGCGGGGGGCTGCGTGGTCATGTTGCTTGCTCCTGTTCCAGTGCCTGGGTGAGTGCTTCCAGCTGGTGGTTGAGATCTTCGATGCGCTTGCCGCCGAATAGCATTTCGATCTCCTGCTGGGCTTGCTGCCAGAGAGGAAAGGCCTTCTGCAGGCGGCGCTTGCCGGCGGCGGTGATGTGCAGCTGGCGCTGGCGGGAGTCCGCGCCGGGGGCGGAACTGAGCAGGCCCGCTTCGAGCAGCGGTTTGAGGTTTCGGGTGAGGGTGGTGCGGTCCATGCCCAGCGCATCGGCGAGCTCGCCCAGTGGCCGCGGCTGACTGGAGCGGCGCAGGATGGAATAGGCGTTGAGGCTTAGGTCAGCGGCGGCAAGATGGCGGTCATAGAGCTGGGAAACGCGGCGCGTGGCGCGGCGCAGCTGGAAGCAGGTGCAGGGGCTGGGGGCGTCCATCGGCTTGTGGGGTAGGGCGATTGGTGGGAGTTTATGTGTATATGCACGCAATTGCGAGGGCTGGCTCCTGGCGACTCTGGTGCCTTGTGCGCTTAGCTTTGGTCGTGGTCGTGGTCGTGGTCGTGGTCGTTGTCGTGGCCGTTGTCGTGGCCGTGGCCGTGGCTGTGGCCGTGGCTCTGGCTCTGGCTTTGGTTTGGCTGTTGCTGTTGCTGTGGCTGTGGCTGTGGCTTTCCCTTCTCCCGCTTGCGGGGGAAGGTGCCCGGAGGGCGGATGGGGGGCTCTTGATTTGGCTCTATCTGAGTGGGTTACCAAAGCGGGGGTTCTGCACAAACATAAAAACCACCTTGCGGTGGTTTTCAGGCTTGCCTAGGTTGCTAAGCAGGAGAGCAAAAAGCAGAAGCAGAACTAAATGCAGGAGCAGAAGCTTGCCCTCACCCCTACCCCTCTCCCGCAAGCGGGAGAGGGGAAAGACAGGAGCAGGGGCCAAGGCTCAAAGCCAAAGCTCAAAGCCAAAGCTCAAAGCCAAAGCCAAAGCTCAGAGCCAAAGCTCAAAGCCAAAGCCAAAGCCAAAGCCAAAGCCAGCATCAAACCCTTAGAACCATGCGCGGATGCCAAACGCCACGCCACGACCCGGCAGTGGCGAGTAATCCCGCAGCAACGAGGTATGTGGGCGTGCCTCACGATCAGTCAGGTTGCTGCCATCGAGGAACACTTCGTAGCTGTTGCTGCCATTGCGATCCCAGCGGTATGCAACGTGTGCATCCACCAGCGTGTAGCCGGCGCTGGCTTCCTCGTTCACTGCAACATCCTTCTGGCTGCCGTAGCGCACTGCACCCAACGAGGCGCGCCAGCCACCCAGCGACCAATGCAGGTCGGCACCAACACGGGCCGGGGCGATGCGCGGCAGGTAGCCGCCATTGGCCAACTCGACGTTGTAGTTGTGTGCGTGGTCACCGTGCGGCACGGCGATGGCGACATTGCGGGAGCCGTTGCCGTCCAATTCCGCCTTCACGTAGTCACCGAACACGCGCAGGTCCCAGTCACCGGCTACGTTCTCCAGCATGTGCCAGGTGGCCTCTGCCTCGGCGCCCTTGAAGGTGGCGTCGTTCTGGGTCCAGGTGCGCACCGGCAGGCCGCCTTCGACCACGCCGGTGTCGGCCAGGTAGATGAAGTCCTTGAACTTGGTCTGGTAGATCGCTGCCTGCAGGTCGAAGCGTTCGTTATGCGCGTGCAGGCCCAGCTCGACGCGACGACCGCGCTCGGTATCCATGTTGGCGTTGCCGATTTCCAGCGAGCGGGTGGCGATGTGGGCGCCGGCGGCGTACAGCTCTTCGTTGGTCGGTGCGCGCTCGGAGGCGTCCACGCCGAAGCGCAGGTCGAAGGTATCGTTCAAGGCCCAGATGCCGGACGCCGACAGGTTGGTCGCGCCAAAGCTGCGGTTGCGCTGGGCATCGTTCGGGTCGAGCTTGACCCGGTCATGGCGTGCACCCAGTTCCAGCTTGAACGGGCCGAACTGCTTTTCCTGCAGCACGAAAGCACCAATGGTGTCGGTGGTGGTGCCCGGTACGAAGGCTTCCTCGCCGGTGGCGCCGAAATCGCTGCTGCCGAACTGCACGCCGAAGGCGCCGTCCCAGCCGGCCAGCGGCTGCTGCACCGCTTCCACGCGGCCTTCAAAGCCCTTGTTGGTGAAGCGGGTGGACGGTGTGCCTGCTTCCAGCTCGGTGTGCTCGTAGTCGGTGTAGCCGCCGCGCACGGTCAGGCTCTTCAGGAACGCGGTCGGGTTGTACAGGCCGCCCTTCAGGTCGAAGCGGTTCTGCACCATGTCGATGCGCACATCATGCTCGCCGCCTTCCTCTTCGTGGTCATGGTCATGGTCGTCGTGGTCATGATCGTGGTCATCGTCGGCGTGCACGTGGGCACCGTTTGGAATGCCGTAGTTGCTGCGGTAGGTGCCCAGCGAGGCGCCGAGGAAACCGTTCTCGCCGAACCAGGTGGCACCGACGCCGCCGGCGCGGGTGCGCGTCGAGCTGTTGTCCAGGCGGCCGCGGGTGCCGGCATCTTCGTCGTGGGCGTCATGATCATCGTGGCCATCGGCATCCAGCGCGTGCGGGTCGATCGCATAGCCGGGGATGCGGTAGTCATCGCCATTGCGGATCAGGCCGTCGACATGCAGGACCAGGTTGTCGCCACTGACGCCGTCCAGACGGAACATGCCGCTACGCTCATTGTTGACCGAGTTGCCGCGGACTTCGGCGCGACCGCTGAGCGGGCGGTCCGGAACGTCGCTGGCGATACGGCCATCGACCACGTTCACGGCGCCACCAATGGCACCGCTACCGAACAGCAGGGTGGCCGGGCCTTTCAATACCTCGATCTGGTCAGCCAGGAAGGGTTCGATGGCGGAGGCGTGGTCGGCGCTGACGGTGGAGGCGTCCATGTTGCCGACGCCATTGGACACCACAGCCACGCGCGGGCCTTCCTGGCCACGGATGATCGGGCGGCCGACGCCGGGGCCGAAGAAGGTGCTCTGCACGCCGGGCAGCTTGGCCACGGTGTCGCCCAAGGTGCCGGATTTGTGTTCATCAAGATCGGCGCCTGCCAGGACGTCGACCGGGCGCGCCAGTGATTCGGCGGAGCCCTGCAACGGCGAGGCGGTGACCTTTACTGCGGTCAATTCGGTAAGGTGATGGCTCTGCCCAGCGTCATCATCGGCGGCACTGGCGACGGCGGGCAGGGCGGCGGCAAGGGCGAGGAACAGCAGATGGTGCCGGGTGTGACGGGGGAAGGGCATGAGAATTCCTTTGTTACTGTGTATCACTGGGGTGGCAATCTGAACCGGAGGCGGCAGGGGCTGGCGCAGGCGGCTAGGGCGGGGAGGACAATAATGTTATATTATTCCATAACGTTCTGCCGCCCCTGCTGGAAGTCATGCCCACCCAACCCAACGGACTACGCAAATTCCTCGATCGCTTTGGCGCAACCGGATCCCTGATCTGTGCAGTGCATTGCGCGTTGTTGCCGGCATTGCTGGCGGTGGCGCCGGCGCTGGGGCTGTCGTTCTGGCTCAGTGACGGCGTCGAGTTCACCATCGTCGTCTTCGTTACCGTGCTGGGTCTGTTCAGCCTGATCTGGGGTTATCTGCGCCACCGCGCGCTGATGGCCTTGTTGCTGCTGGTGCCTGGGCTGCTGTTGTTGTGGGCGGGCCTGTTGCATTCGGAACTGCATCATTCGCAGGTTCCGCATGCGGTGGTGATGACCCTGGGTGGCGTACTGGTGGGCCTGGCACATGTGGTCAACCTGCGCTTGAACCACGTGCATGTACACGACGCCAGCTGCGCACATTGAGGGGCGCATGGTAGGCTTCCTGTCCATGCGCGAGGGCGCTTGATTGTGGCCTCGCTAAACCCGTGCATGCACGGGGTAACTGATTACAAACCAAGGAGTTGACGACATGGGTAAGGGTGACCGTAAGACCGCCAAGGGCAAGCGCTACAACGCCAGCTATGGCAATTCGCGCTCGCACGTGAGCAAGGTGGCCGTGGGCGCTGCTGCGCCGGTCGCCAAGAAGACCGTCACCAAGGCTGCCGCCAAGAAGGCTGTTGCCAAGAAGACCGTCGCCAAGGCCGGCTGATCCAGCCAGGCAGTGGTTACAGAAAAGCGGCGCATTGCGCCGCTTTTTTTGTGTTCGTGATAGTTCCCGGGTGCGCTGCGCTTACCCGGGCTACCTCACTTCGATTGGCGCAGCGCCTGGTCCAGTGCGTGCGGATCGCCATCGTTGGGCTGGGCCGGGATGCCGATCAGGCGGGTAAGCAGCGGATAGACGTCGACGTTGTCGAAGGCGGTGAGCTGCTTGCCCTGCGCGAAGGCCGGGCCGCGGGCAACGAATACCGCCTGCATCGACGGCAGCGCGGGGTCGTAGCCATGCGAACCGCGATCGCCCGGCGGGCGCTTGGCGATGGTGTCACGCGTCACTGCATCCCAGCCCTCCTGCATCTGGCAGACGATGGCCGGCACGCGTGGGTTGCTGCCGTAATGCCAGCGCGTCGGCAGCTGCGCCTTGTTCCAGCACTGGTAATGCGCGTGTTCGCCGAGCAATGCCTTTTCCGCTTCGGCCTGCTTGCCCGGCAGCGGGGCGAAGCCTACCGACTGACCCACCGACACCACCTTGGCGACATCGGCCGGCACCATGTCCTCAATCGCCACCGCATTGCCGAACTTGACCGTTGCCATGCCGTGATCGGACACGACAATCACGTTGGTGTGGTCGAGCAGGCCGTCGCGGCGCATGCCGTCGACCAGCTGGCCGACGGCGGCATCAACCTGCTGCAACGCTGCTTTGTACTCGGGCGAATCCGGGCCGTGCTCATGCCCGGCCTTGTCCACGTGCTCCATGTAGGTGGCAACAAAACGCGGTTTGATCGCGTCCGGCGCGCCATGCAGCCAGGCCAGTACCTGGTTCATGCGCTCGGGCAGCGGCACGCTCTCGTCGTATATGCGCCATTGATTGGCATGCAGGCCGCGCACCGGTGCTTCACTGCCGGGCCAGGACCAGGTGGCACTCTTGAGCCCGGCCTTGCGCACGCTGACCCAGATCGGTTCGCCACCATCCCACCAGGCCGCGTTCTGTACGGCGGTGCGGTCACTGACCTTGAATTCGCCAAGTGCATCGGCGCTCATCGCGTTGTGCACCAGGCCGTGGTGGTCGGGGCGCAGGCCGGTGACCAGGGTGTAGTGGTTGGGGAAGGTGAGGGCCGGATAGGACGGGCGCATGCCGACGCTGCGTACGCCTTCACGGGCCAGACGCATCAGGTTGGGACTGTCTGCTTCGCTGAGCTTGTCCGCGCGCAGGCCGTCGATGGAAATCATCAATACGGTGGGCGGTACTTCCGGAGCGATGGTGGGCGAGGAAGGCGTGGTGGCGCAGGCTGCAAGCAGTGCGCAGGCCAATGCAGTGGCCGGAATGCGTAGAAAAGTCATGCCGCAATGATAGGCCGGGCCGGTGACCGTACAAATACAACCTTAGCCATGTTGCCCGTGGAGGGGCGCTAGCGGCCCGGGTTGGCAAAGCGCATCCGGGGGGCGCTCAGGCAAACAGGTCCGCCACACGCTCCCCTTCGCTGGGCACGCCCTCCAGTTTCAACAAGGCTGCCTTGGTCGGCAGCCCACCACCGAAACCGGTCAGTGCGCCGTTGTTGCCGATTACCCGATGGCAGGGCAGCACGATCGGCAGTGGATTGCGGCCATTGGCAGCGCCGACTGCGCGCGTCGCGGTGGGGCGGCCAATGCGCTCGGCCAGCTGCCGGTAGCTCCAGGTTGCGCCAAAAGGAATCTGCGCCAGGGTGTGCCAGACCTGCAACTGGAATTCGGTGCCCACCGGCGCCAATTCCAGCTGGAATTCCTGGCGTTCACCGCGCAGGTATTGCAGCAACTGCCGGCGTGGCTCGGCGACCGCATCGGGGTCACGCTGCCAGTGTTCGCGGCCCTTGGCGTCGTGGCGGTTTTCGACGAACAGGATGTGGCGTACGCCGACCTGGTCGACGGCGACCGTCAGTGCGCCGATGGGGCTGTCGAAACGGTCGTAATAGAGGGTGTTCATGCGCTGGCCTCCGTAGCTGCCTTGGAATTCTTTCGTTCGGTTGGCACTGCCAGGTGCCACAGATGCAGCACCGCATAGGCGCGCCATGGCCGCCACAGCTGGGAGCGACGTTCGGTTTCGCGCTCGCTCAGGCGTTGGCCTTCGCCCAGTACCTGCTGCAGCACCAGATCACCGGCAGGGAAGGCATCGGGAAGTCCCATCGCCCGCAGTGCCATGTAATGGGCGGTCCACGGGCCGATACCTGGCAGGGCCGTGGCCTTTTGCACGAAGCTTTCCAGCGTTTGTGCGCGGCTGAAATCCAGCCGTTGTTCGGCGCAGGCGCGGGCGATTGCGCGCAGGGTGGCGGCGCGGGTGCGCGGCAGGCCGATGCTCTCCAGCGCCGCGTCGACCAGCGTTGCCGGTGCCGGGAACTGTCGGTCCAGGCCTTCGGGCATGCCGGGCAGGTGCTCGCCGAAGCGATCGACCAGGCGCCGCGCCAGCGTGGTTGCCGCAGCGACGCTGACCTGTTGGCCGAGCACGGCGCGTGCGGCGACTTCAAAGCCGTCCCAGCCGCCGGGAATGCGCAGGCCCGGCCGCTCGGCGATGCCGCGCGCGAGCAGGGGTTCCTGGCCCAGGGCGGCATGGACGGTACGCAGGTCGGCATCCAGGTCGAATACCCTGCGCACCTTGGTGACGATGGCAGGAATGGCGCGTGGATCGGTAGTGCCCAGTTGCAGGCGCAGCTCCGGGCGCTTGGGGTCGGCGGTGACCCGGATCAGGCTGGCAACGCCGTTGGCGACGACCACGCGTTGGTAGCTGCTTTCGTCGATGCATTCGATACCCGGCAGCGAGCGGCGGCGCAGGAACGCCAGCATCAACGGGAAGTCCAGCGGCGGTCGGTAGGCCAGTCGCAATACGGGCTCGCCACCGGCCACCGCGCTATGCTGCTTGCGCAGCGCGCTCGGCGGCATGCCGCAGCCTTCGAGGAAGGCGCTGTTGAAGCGGCGCAGGCTGTTGAAGCCGGCGGCCAGCGCGACTTGGGTTACCGGCAGCGCGGTTTCGGTCAGCAGCTGTTTGGCCAGCAATAGACGACGGGTGGTGTGCAACTGCGCCGGCGTCGCGCCGAGCTTGGCCACGAACAGCCGTTGCAGTTGGCGCGCGCTGATCCCCATCGCTTCGGCCAGCGCGGTCGCTGGCTGCTCCTGCAGGATGCCTTCGTTGAGTAGGGCCAATGCCTGATGCAGGGTCTGGTCCTGTAGCAGATTGGCGTCATCCGGCGACAGCTCGGGGCGACAGCGCAGGCAGGGTCGGTAGCCGGCGGCGCTGGCGGCCGCGGCGCTCGGGTAGTAGCTGACGTTCTCGGGCTTGGGCGGTGGAGCCGGGCAAACCGGCCGGCAATAGATGCCGGTGCTGCGCACGGCGGTGAAGAACAGGCCGTCAAAGCGCGCATCACGCGCCAGGCGGGCTTGTTCGCATTGCACATGGGCGGGCATCAGGAGGTTTTGCATGGGCCCAGTCTAGGCGCGGCCGGCGGCCGGTACTGGCCATTTTCGGACATCAATGCGTGTGACGCTGTGTTGATTCATCGGACGTTGCGGCAGGGTGGGTGTTGCGCACTAGACTGTCCACCTTCCTGGCGCGGCTGCGCCGTCGCGCGGACCTGATTGCTCTCCATGTTGCCCAAGTTCTGGTGGTCGCCGTTGTTGTGCGTCGGGCTGTTGGCCTGCAATCCGCAGACCGGCGAGAAAAAGCCCGTGGCTGATCCTGCTGCCACGCTGGCTGCCGATGGCGACCACATGGTGTCGATCAATGCCGCCGATGCGCCGGCCCCGCCGGCACCGGTGTTGCCCGCCAAGGACAAACCCTGGCCCGAGCTGCTGCTGGAAAACGGCAAGGCCTGGGTCAGCTGTGGCACCGACTATGCGGGCGAGAACGGCGATGGCACCGAACTGGCTGCATTTGACCGCGCCAGCATGGATACGGCGCTTGAGCCCTGCAAGGAGCGCGGCCTGGTGCGGGTGCGCTACGCCGGCAAGATCAATCCTTCGTTCGCGGCGATGATGACGCGGCTGGCGGTAGTGGCCGACGCGATGAAGATCAGCCGGCGCATCCTGGATCTGGATTCCAGCGGCGGCCAGGTGGAAGCAGCCATCGTTGCCGGTGACAGCATCGGCGAGTCTGGCTGGACCATCTGGGTGCGCGAAGGTTCGGTCTGTCACAGTGCCTGCGTGTTCGTGCTGGCGGCGGGCGACAACCGCTTGATCTCCGGCAAGGTTGGCATCCACCGCATGATGCGGATCAGCTCCAGCGCCAGTTCGCGTGCGGAGTTGAACAAGGAGCTGCACGAGGTCTACGACAACGTGAAGGACTACCTGCAGCGCAACGGCGTGGCGGTGGGCGTGGCCGACCTGATGATGACCGTGCCCAACCGCAGCCTGCGGGTGCTGACCAACGAAGAGCTCAAGCAGTACGGGCTGGACGGCACCAATGCGGTGCAGGATGACCTGGAGCGCATCAAGCAGATGCGCAAGTGCGGCGATGACTTCGTGCGCCGCAAGGATTCCTTCCTGATCGCCTTCGACCGCGAGTGCAAGGTGGAAGGTGCTGATCTGGAGGCGGTCAACCGCTGCGGGCAGGCGTTGAAGGAGCAGTTCGGCTTCCCGGATGAGGTCTGCCCGGAGGAAAGTCCGCTGTCGGAAATCGATACCGCCATGCTCGAGCCGATGCCGACCGCCATCCCGACCGGTGCCGCGGAGTCGGTGGTGGCGCCGGCTGCGGCAGCTGCGCCAGCCGTCAGTGCGCAGGTGGGTGCTTCCGGTACACGAAAGTGAACAAATGAAAGGATGCGGAAGCCCGTAAACCGTGATTGGATTGGCATTCCGTTCAACTGAAAGCGTCATGGAGAGAGCTATGCGACCCAGTTGTTTGTTGATGGTGCTGTCCCTGGCCGTACCGGCTGCAGGCGTTTTTGCGCAGACACCCGCTGCGGCCCCAGCGCCAGCGCGGGCTGCTGCCCCGGCCGCCCCCGCGCCCGCAGCGGTATCAGCCGCCGCACGGCCGGCGCCAGCGCTCAGTGCTGCGCAGCAGGCGCAGGTGGCCAAGCAGGATGCGGAGATGACCGCCGCCGCGCAGCGGGTGGCGCAACTGGTGGATGGCCAGCAGGCGGCCACCGTATGGGACGGTGCCTCGGCGGTGGCGCGCAAGGCGGTGACCCGCGATGTGTTCGCCAACAACGTCAATGCCGACCGCGCCAAATTGGGCGCGCTGGTATCGCGTGGCAAGCCATCGATCACCCGCGTGCAATACCCGGCCGGTGCCTCGGTGCCGGAAGGCATCTACTTGAACGTCAGCTTCCCGACCCGCTTTGCCAACAATGCCCAGCCGGTGCGCGAGCTGGTCTCGTTCCGCCTGGATGAAGACAAGGTGTGGCGCACCTCCGGCTATAGCGTGCGCGCGGCCTCGGCCAACTAAGCGCCATCGCTTCGCCGCTATCGCACACGGGCGCCGCTGGGCGCCCGTCGTGTTTGCGTACTGATCGCCGGGAAGCTGATCTGGATCAATGAATCCTTACACCGGCCTGCTTACCCTGCCTGCGGTAGGCATAACGGAGTGGCGCATGCGCAAGGTGGATGTGGTGGTGGTGGGAGCCGGCCCGGCCGGCTTGAGTCTGGCCCGCAGCCTGGCAGGCAGCGGCCTGTCGTTGGCGCTGGTCGAGCAACAAGCGCAGGCTGCGCTGGCCGAGCCGAGCTTCGACGGCCGTGAAATCGCGCTGACCCACGCCTCGCGGCAGATCATGCGCAGCATGGGCCTGTGGCAGCGCATCGATCCGGCCGAGATCTCGCCGTTGCGCAGTGCCAAGGTGATGAATGGCAGCTCGCCGTTCGTGCTGGGTTTCGCCGCGCAGGGCGAGGGCGTCGATGAGCTGGGCTGGCTGATTCCCAATCATCTGATCCGGCGTGCGGCCTGGGAGGCGGTGCAGGGCCAGGCGTGGCTGGAGCTGCTGGATGGGCGCTCGGTCACTGCAATCGATGCCGGCGAGGCGTACAGCACGGTCAGCTTGAGTGACGGCAGTAAGCTGCGCGCGCGACTGGTGGTCGCCGCTGACAGCCGCTTCTCGGCGACCCGGCGGATGATGGGCATCGGCGCGCAGATGCGTGACTTCGGCAAGTCCATGCTGGTCTGCCGGATGCAGTGCGAGCGGCCGCATGAGCACGCCGCCTGGGAGTGGTTCGGCTACGAGCGGACCTTGGCGATGCTGCCCTTGCCGGGCAACCAGGCCTCGGCGGTGATCACCATGCCGCCACAGCAGCTGCAGCAGTTGCTGGCGCTGGATGAGGCTGACTTCGGCCGCACCGTCAGCGGCTTCTTCGAACGTCGCCTGGGGGCGATGACTCCGGTAGGGACGCGCCATGCCTATCCGCTGGTGGGGGTGTATGCGCACCGTTTCGTCGGCAAGCGCTACGCCCTGATCGGCGATGCGGCGGTCGGCATGCATCCGGTCACCGCGCACGGCTTCAATTTTGGCCTGCACAGCCAGCAACGGCTGGCGCGGCTGTTGCTGGAGGCGGTGCGTGGCGGTGGCGATATCGGTGCGGACGGGCTGCTGGCCAGTTACCAGCGCGGCCACCGGTTGGCGACGCGGCCGCTGTACGAAGCCACCAATGCCATTGCCGGGCTCTATAACGACAGCCGGCTGCCGGCGCGTTTGCTGCGCGGCGCGGCCTTGCGGGCCGCGCAGGGCGTGGTTCCGTTCAGGAAGTTGATTGCCGGGCATCTGACCCAGGCGCGCGCGTAGCGGGGGGGCTCGCGGGTTTGTAGGAGCGGCGTAAGCCGCGAAGCCGGTGGAGGTAGCAGGCGAGGGCGCGATGCCGGATCGGGTGTGAGCTTCGCGGCTTACGCCGCTCCTACAAACGCTGCGGCGCCGACGGGTGCCGGGAAAGCCCCTGCCGAGCATGGCTCGGCACTACAGCAGCTCCTGCAGCGCTGATGTGGCGCTGGGACGGCCTCTGCCGAGCATGGCTCGGCACTACATCACTCGTCTTCGTCGTCTTCTTCGGCGCGGTTCGGGTCCGGATCGGCGAGGACGTTGATCAGGACGTCGCCCAGCGCCACCTGCTGGCCGCCGCGGATTTTGCAGGCTTTGCGCAGCTCCACCACGCCATCCACGGTGACCTGGCCGTCGGCAATGATCATTTTTGCCTCGCCGCCGCTGGTGACCAGATCGGCCAGTTTCAGCAGCTGCTTCAGTTCCACGTAATCGCGGTCAAGTTCAAATTCGATGGTCTGCATGGTGTTCACGGATAAAAACGAGTGCTATTGTGCGCCATCGGCGACCCGTGCGGGTGCTCCAACAGGGGCCAAGCGGCGGCCGGTTGTGTTCGTAAGCTGAACGCAAATCAAGCCATGCGCGACAGCTGAGCTGTTTAGAGCGCACAATATGCGTCTTTTCGCCCGCCCGTTCGCGGCGGTGCCCCCGGAGTTACCATGTCCCAAGATACCCCCGCGCCGCTGCTGTTTGCAGATCTCGGCCTATCCGAGCCTGTGATGAAGGCAGTGGCCGAAGTCGGTTACGAGACCCCGTCGCCGATCCAGGCTGCCACCATTCCGGCAATGCTGGAAGGCCGCGACGTGCTCGGCCAGGCGCAGACCGGCACCGGCAAGACCGGCGCCTTCGCGCTGCCGGTGCTGTCCAACATCAATCTTTCCGCCACCAAGCCGCAGGTGCTGGTGCTGGCCCCGACCCGCGAACTGGCCATCCAGGTCGCCGAGGCGTTCCAGACCTATTCGGCGTCGATGCCGGGCTTCCGCGTGCTGCCGGTGTACGGCGGCCAGCCCTACGGTCAGCAGCTGTCGGCCCTGCGCCGCGGCGTGCACGTCGTGGTTGGCACCCCGGGCCGCGTGATCGACCACCTCGATCGCGGCACCCTGGACCTGTCCGAGCTGAAGACGCTGGTGCTCGACGAAGCCGACGAAATGCTGCGCATGGGCTTCATCGACGACGTTGAAGCCGTGCTCAAGAAGCTGCCGGAAACCCGTCAGGTCGCGCTGTTCTCGGCCACCATGCCGCAGCAGATCCGTCGCATCGCGCAGACCTACCTGCGTGAGCCGGTGGAAGTGACCATCGCTTCCAAGACCACCACCTCGGCCAATATCCGCCAGCGTTACTGGTGGGTGGCGGGCATGCACAAGCTGGACGCGCTGACCCGCATCCTGGAAGTGGAACCCTTCGACGCGATGATCATCTTCGCGCGTACCAAGGCCGGTACCGAGGAGCTTGCCACCAAGTTGCAGGCGCGTGGCCTGGCCGCTGCCGCCATCAATGGCGACATGCAGCAGGCCCAGCGTGAGCGCACCATCGCCATGCTGAAGGACGGCAAGCTCGACATCCTGGTGGCCACCGACGTGGCCGCCCGTGGTCTGGACGTGGAGCGCATCAGCCACGTGCTGAACTACGACATCCCGTACGACACCGAAAGCTATGTGCACCGTATCGGTCGTACCGGCCGTGCTGGCCGCAGCGGTGAGGCGATCCTGTTCGTCACCCCGCGCGAGAAGGGCATGCTGCGCCAGATCGAGCGCGCTACCCGCCAGCCGATCGAAGAAATGCAGCTGCCGAGCGTGGACGCAGTCAACGATCACCGCGTGACCAAGTTCATGGAGCGCATCAGCCAGACCCTGGCTGCCGGCGACATGGATTTCTACCGCGACCTGCTGCAGCGCTACGAAGGCGAGCACAACGTGCCGGCCATCGATATTGCCGCTGCGCTGGCCAAGCTGCTGCAGGGCGATTCGCCGTTCCTGCTGACCCCGCCGGTGCGTGAGCGCCGCGAGCAGTCGTTCGAGCGCAGCGAGCGTCCGGCGCGTGACGGCGGCTTCCATCGCCGTGACGAGCGCGGTGACCGTGGTGATCGCCCGGCCCGCTTCGAGCCGCGTTTCGAGCGTGCACCGCGCCATGACGACGGCGAGCGCGCACCGCGTCCGCCGCGTGGCGAGGGTGATTTCGAGTCGCGTCCGCGTCGCGAGATGCCGCCGCGCAGCGCGCCGGAATTCGGCATGGAGACCTACCGCATTGAAGTCGGCCACACCCATGGTGTGAAGCCGGCCAATATCGTCGGCGCGATCGCCAACGAAGCCGGTCTGGAAAGCCGCTTCATCGGCCGCATCGACATCCATGACGGTCACTCGGTGCTGGATCTGCCGGCCGATATGCCGACCGACGTGCTGCAGCACCTGAAGAAGGTGTGGGTGTCGGGCCAGCAGTTGCAGATGCGCAAGGTCGAGGCGGGTGAGGATCACGGCGCCGCTGCGCCGTCGTTCAAGCCGCGCTTCGACAAGGGTGACGGCAAGCCGGGCGGCCGTCCGTCGGGTCCGCGCGGCCCGCGTCCGGGCGGTCCTGGTGGTTCGCGTCCGGGTGGCTTCAAGCCGCGCGGCCCGCGCAACTACTGATCCAGGCCGTCCAAAGCGTGAACAGACAACCCCGGCAATGCCGGGGTTGTCTGTTTTTGACCGTTTGTCGGGCGACCGGGACCGGATGGGACGACAAGTTCAAGCCGCGACCGTCTTCACTTACTGCTCGCGTCGGGTTATTGCGATAATGACCCTTATCCGCGTCGGGGAACGCGAGAGGGAGGCTCATGGCAGTAGGGGGAGGGGCAAATGCTGGCAAGGTCAGGCATAAGTGGGCCGTGCTCCTGCTGCTGTCGGCGTTCTTTGCTTTGTGGCCGTTGCTCGGCGCTGCCCAACCCCTGCAGGTAGACCGTGACTTCCTGATTGCCGGCGGCGCAACCTCCGAACAGGCGCCCTTGCGTGCCTGCAGCGCCGAAGCCTTGGCGCGGATGCGCCCCGCGATTGAAATTGCTGCGCCCGAGGGGGGATGGTCCGGTGCGCCGCAAGGCGTGGGTGTATTCAATGTGTTTGCCGGCGAGGTGATGATTTTCCACGGCGACCGCCAGGTCTGCGGCGATATGCAGGATGCCCGCACCCGCGACTCACGTTTCCGTGCTGGCGTTGGCCTGGTGGTGGTGCCCAAGCAGGGTACTGTGGAGCCGATCCGGGTGGCCTGGGAGTCGCCGCTGAAGCCGCGCTGGATTCCCACCGTGCACCTGGCCGCGCCCAGCCCGCTGCAGCAGCAGGACACCCTGCGGTTGGTGGTACGCACCGCCTGCGTGGCGATTGCGCTGGCCTTGGCCCTGTCCGCATTGATGGGGTTTGCCACCACACGCGGGCGTGATTTCCTGATCTATACCCTGGTCTGCGGTCTGTTGGTGGTGTGGCAGGCGGTGCTGAGTGGACTCAGTGGCTATCCAGAGCCGTGGCTGCCTGTGGATGGCCATGCGCCGGTATGGATGGTCTCGGTATCAGCGCTCAGCTATGCGGTGATGGGCTGGGTGCTGTGGCGGATGTGCGGTGGTCGTCGTGTGCTGCGCGGCTCGCGGCCGTGGATGCGGGGGCTGATGGTCGTGCTGGCGCTGGTCGCGTTGGCCGCGCCGTTCATGCCTTGGCCGTTGTTGGCGTGGATGGCGGTGGCGCTGGACGATTTCTTCACGTTGATCTGCATGACCTCGGTAGGCATTGCCATCGTTGCGTTGCGGCGGCGTAACTTCCAGGCGCTGGATGGGCTGGTGGCTGCGATCCCGCTGTTGGTGATGGCGCTGGCCGACCTGATGGACAACCGCCTGCTGGTGGAATTCCGGGTCGAGGCGATCCAGGTCTCGGTTACCTGGTTCCTGATGATGGCGGCTTACTCCCTCAATCGCAGCCTCAGCCAGTTGCGACAGCAACGCGATGAGATGCGCGAGCTTGCCGATACCGACACCTTGACCGGCCTGCCAAATCGCCGCGCTGGCCTGCGCCAGCTCGACCACTATCTGCGCGAGGCCAAGGCTGGCGGGCTGCCGCTGTCGATTGGCTTCCTGGACATCGATCTGTTCAAGCAGATCAACGACAACTATGGCCATGATGGCGGCGACCAGGTGCTGATATCGGTGGCCAATACCTTGTTGACCGGTGTGCGCAGCCGCAGCGACGTGATCCGCATGGGCGGCGAGGAATTCCTGATCCTGCTGCCGGGAATCGGCGCTGACGCGGCGCGTCCGCGGCTGGAGCAGCTGCGCGAAAAACTCACCGTACAGGCGCGCGGGCTCAAGCATGAAGGCCTGGTGGTCACTGCCAGTATTGGTCTTGCCGAGCTGCAGTACCGCGACAATGACGTGGCCGGGCTGCTGCGGCGGGCCGACAATGCCATGTACCAGGCCAAGCGCAGCGGCCGGGACCAGGTGGTGGATGCGCGCGATATCCGGGAAGTGCCCTGAACAGGCAATCCGGCCGCGCTGTTCCGGCCGCGGGTGATGGCGGATAATTCGCCGATGACAATCCGAATCAACAAGCACATTGCCGAAACCGGCTTCTGTTCGCGCCGTGAGGCCGATCGCCTGCTGTCCGCCCGTCGCGTCACCGTCAATGGCATCGTCGCCGGCACCGGCGCGGTCGTGGGCGAGGGCGACGAGGTCAAGGTGGACGGCCAGCCGCTGCGCGCCCGTGCGGTGCAGAAGAGCACCGGCCGCCGCCATGTCTATATCGTGCTGAACAAGCCGGTAGGCATCACCTGCACCACCGAGAGCGCAGTCAAGGACAATATCGTCGAGTTCGTCGGCCACGAGCAGCGCATCTTCCCGATCGGTCGCCTGGACAAGGATTCGGAAGGGCTGATCCTGATGACCAGCAACGGCGACATCGTCAACCAGATCCTGCGTGCCGAGAACGGCCACCAGAAGGAGTATCTGGTAGCCGTCAACAAGCCGGTCACCGACGAGTTCCTGCGCGGTATGGCGCGCGGTGTGCGCATCCACAACGAGATGACCTTGCCGTGCCGCACCAGCCGCATTGCCAAGTACGGTTTCCGCATCATCCTGGAGCAGGGCTTGAACCGCCAGATCCGTCTGATGGCGGCCGAGTTCGGTTATCGCGTCACCCAGCTGCGCCGTGTGCGCATCGACAACGTCAAGATCGGTGCGCTCAAGCCCGGTCAATGGCGCAACCTGAGCGAGCAGGAGCTGCGCGGGCTGCTGCCGCAACAGCAGCAGTGGTGAAATGTGACACGCTCACCGCGCCTTGCGCGGTGAGCCGCTAGACTCTGCTGCGCCTCCATCCTGCCGCTTTGGACCCGTGCATGATCAAGCCCGCATTGCCTGCCCATGAAGCCGAACGTATTGCCGCGCTGCAGCGCTACCGGGTGCTGGATACCGCACGCGAGCAGGAGTTCGATGACCTGGTGACCATCGCCCGCACCATCTGCGGTACGCCGATGGGCGCGGTGACCCTGATTGATCGCGACCGGCAATGGTTCAAGGCCCTGCAGGGCCTGGACGGTGAACAGACCCCGCGCGACGAGGCGTTCTGCGCCCACACCATCCTCAAGCCGCAGGAACTGACCGTGGTGGCCGATGCGCGCCAGGATCAGCGTTTCAGTGGCAACCCCTCGGTGTTGGGTGATCCACATATCCGCTTCTACGCCGGTGCGCCGCTGCTCAGCAGCGATGGCTATGCACTGGGCTCGCTGTGCGTGTTCGATTCGGTGCCGGCGCAGCTGGGCACCCCACAGGCCGAGGCATTGCGCGCGCTGTCGCGGCAGGTCAGCCGGATGATGGAAATGCGCCTGCTGCGGATCGAGATCGATCATCACCAGGCCGAGCACGATTGGTACGAGGCGCACCTGCTCGAGTACTACCAGCAGCTGGAGCAGCTCAATGTGGAGCTGTCCGAGCAGACCCGTACGGACCCGCTGACGGGGCTGCCCAATCGCCGCGCGCTGTCCGCTGCGCTGACGGAAGCGATCGGACGTGCAGGTGAGGTTGCGCCGGTGGTGGCCATCGTTGATATCGACCACTTCAAGCTGGTCAACGATATCCATGGCCATACCGAAGGTGATCGGGTGCTGGTCGAGCTGTCCAGCGTGCTGAAGTCGCAGTTTGCCGCGCGCGGCATGGCCGCGCGTTATGGTGGCGAGGAGTTCGTCATCCTGATGCCGGATACACCGCTGCAACAAGCCGAGCTGCAATGCGAATACCTGCGTGAGTCGGTGGGCATGCTGCCGATTGGCCCGCCGATCTCGGTGAGTATCGGCCTTGCCGTGCACCGCGCAGGTGACGCCCCAGGCGAAACCCTGCGCCGTGCCGATGCCGCGCTCTATCAGGCCAAGGCCGAGGGCCGTGATCGGGTGGTTGTGGCGGGCTGAGCCGAGTTGCCGTAGCTCGGGTAAGCGCAGCGCACCCGGGAATCAAATGGCCGCGCGGCCAGCATAGTCCGTCCATACGACGTCGTTGGCCCAAGCGCTCGGTAGGTGTCTGAGGCGAGCCCCGGGTGCGCTGCGCTTACCCGGGCTACATGACGGCTAGCGATCAGGCCTGGCCGGTGCTTGCCGTAGCCGGCCGCAGGCGGTTCAACAGCGGATGCAGGAACACAACACCGAGAATGATCGCCACGCCCAGATAGAACTGTGGCGTCAACTCATGCTGCTCGCCGAGGAACAGCATTGCCAGCACGATCGCGTAGACCGGCTCCAGGTTGGTCACCAACTGCGTGGTGTAGGCACTCAAATGCCTTAGTGCGACCAGTGCCAAGGCAAACGGCAGCAGCGTGCACAGGCCGGACAGGGCCAGCAGCAACAGGCCGTCGTGCAGGTTGGGCAGCACCCACAGGTCACTGGCCAGCGCCGGCAGCAACAGCGGCATGACGGGCGCCAGCAGGGTCAGGGTCAAGGTGCCTGCACCCAGCTCCACCGCAGTGACCGTCAGCGGATCGGCGTGGCCGACCATGCGCTTGTTGAGCGAGCCGAACAGCGCCACCAGCAATGCGGACGCGGCACCGACCGCCACGCCCAAGCGCATGCCATCGGGCACGCCGCCAACCACCAATGCGACACCGGGCAGCACCACCACGCCCAGCGCCAATTCGCGCATCTGGAACGGACGGCGCGCGATCCACGGCTCGATGATGGCGGTGAACACCGGCGCCAGCGCGATGCAGGTGGCCGCAACCGAGGCATTGGCCAGCTTCACCGCGCCGTAGAAGGTAAGCCAGTGCAGTGCTACCAGTGCGCCGATGCCGGCATAGCCCAGCACCAGCCGCGGGTTCAAGCCCGACAGCCCGCGCCAGACCCGTGGCAGCAGCGCCAGCATCGCCACCACCAGCAACATCCGCCACCACACCAGTGGCAACGCAGGCAGGGTGATCAGCTTGCCGAGGATGGCGGTGACGCCCCATAGCAGGACGCAGAAGTGGATCTGCAGCAGGGCTTTGCGGGTGTCGTTGGTAGGCATCGCTGTATTGTCGCCGATGCCGGACGCTTGCGCCGCGCCACGGGCTTCAGTTTGCGTCGATCAACCGCTGCAGTTCGCGTGCCGCTGCCGGGTTGCGGTGCTTGGCGGCGCTGATGAAGTACAGGAAGACTTCGCGCGGTGCGGCGGCTGCAGATGACGCGGCCAGATGCGGCAGATCGGCTGCATCTTCGCCGTTGCGCCAACGCCGGACGCGATCGGCCCATGGTGCAAGCTCACTGGCCGGATAGCCGGTAGCGTGCTCGTCGCGGCTGCCCATCAGGCGTGCATAGACGAAGTCGCCGGACAAGTCGGCAGCGTTGGGATAGGCGGCGGAGTCGGTATAGACCAGCGCGATGCCGTGCTGGCGGATCAGCGCCACCAGCTCGGCATCGAAGCAGCCGGGATCGCGAACTTCCAGGGCATGGCGTTGGCGACGGCCGTTGACCTGCTGTGGCAGCAATTGCAGGAATGCCGCGAGATCCTCGCGGTCCAGCGTGCGGCCGGCGTCGAACTGCCACAGCAGCGGCCCAAGCCGATCGCCGAGATGGCTGATGCCATCGATGAAGTCCTCGATCTGCCCGCCGCTGCCGGCGAGTTTGCGCGCAGTGACAATACGCTTGGGCGCCTTGGCCGAGAACACGAAGCCCTCTGGTGTGGCATCGCGCCAGGCGGCATAGATATGCGGCTTCTGCGCGCCGTAATATGTGCCGTTGATCTCGATGCTGGTCAGCTGCTGGCTGGCGTATTCCAGTTCACGCCGCTGCACCAGACCAACCGGATAGAAGGTGCCACCGCGCCACGGCACATAGGTCCAGCCACCGATGCCGATATGCACACCGGGCGCATGCGCTGGGCTGGAAAACAGATCGTTCAAGACAATGCCCCGGTGTTTTGTGGGAGCGGCGCAGGCCGCGAAGCCGACAATGTACCTGCACAAGGTAGTGCCGAGCCATGCTCGGCAGGGGCCTTGCCGGCAATCTCAGGCGCTACGTGTAAGGCCTCTGCCGAGCATGGCTCGGCACGCCCCGGGGGGGGGGGGGCCCGCCCGCTCACGCGCGGCCCCCCGCCGCCCCCCCCCCCCCCCCCGGGCCCCCCCACTACACGCTGGGTGCCCACGGGTCATAGCTGCCAAACCACCACAGGTGACCCTCCGGATCACGGCAGGCATAGCCGCGGCCGCCGTAGTCCTGGTCGGCGATGTCGATGACGATCTCCGCGCCGGCGGCCTTGGCCTGCGCGTAGTGTGCGTCGGCATCGCTGACGATGACGCAGGCACTCTGCGTCTCCATGCCGCCCACTTCGTCGGGTTGGATCATGTTGCTGCCCCATTCGCTGGGCTGCACCGAGCCGAGCATGATCATGCCGTTGCCGAACACCAGCTGCGCGTGATGGACGACATCGCCATCCTGGTACACCGCATGGCGCTGGAAGCCGAAGGCCGTGCACAACCACTCGATGGCGGCTGGCGCATTGCGGTAGCGCAGGCAGGGAATGATGGTGGCGGTGGTGCGGGCGGCGAGGTCCATGGTCGCGTATGGGCAGCTGTGGAAAGGCGAGAGTGGGCGCGCTCGCGTTACCATCGCGAGAAGGCCGGCGCGGCGCTGGCACCGATCCACACAGGAGCGCACTTTGAATAGTTGGTTGGGAAGCGGGCTGGTGCTCGCGATGGGCGTGGTGGCACCGATGGCCTCCGCACAGGAGGCAGTGCCGACGGAACTGCAGCAGCTGGATGCCACGGTCGAGCGCGTGCGCCAGCAGTTCGACGTGCCGGGCGTGGCGGTGGCCGTGGTCAAGGATGGCAAGGTGCTCCTGGAGCGCGGCTGGGGCCTGCGTGAACTGGGCAAGCCCGAGCCGGTGCAGGCCGATACCTTGTTCGCGATCGCTTCCAATACCAAGGCCTTCACCGCCACCTCGCTGAACCTGCTGGCCGAAGAGGGGAAGCTGAAGATGGATGACCGGGTGGTCGATCATCTGCCGTCGTTCCGCATGTCCGACCCCTACGTCACCGGCGAGATGCGCATCCGCGACCTGCTCTCGCACCGCAGCGGGCTGAGCCTGGGCGCAGGCGACCTGTTGTTCTGGCCGACCACCCGTTACAGCAATGCGGAAGTAGTCGCGCGGTTGGCGCAGGTGCCGCTGAAGAATGGTTTCCGTGATCGCTATGCCTACGACAACATCCTGTATGCGGTGGCCCAGCAGGTGATCGAGAAGGTGTCCGGGCAGTCGTTCGCCGATTTCCTGCAGCAGCGCATCTTCAACAAGGTTGGCATGAGCGAAACCCGCTACAACGCCGACCATCTGCTGCCTGGCGACAAGGCCGCCGTCGGTCACGCCAAGTACGACTTCAAGGACCTGCGGCCGGTGCCGCCGCTGACCTGGTCGAACAACGCCGGTGCCGGTGGCATCTATTCCAGCGTGCATGACCTGGCCAAGTGGATGAACGTGCAGCTGGCCGAAGGCAAGCTTGCCGATGGCACGCCGCTGTTCACCGAGAAGACCCAGCAGCAGATGTGGCAGATGCAGATCCCGCAGGTCGTGCCGAAGCCGTCGGTGCCCGAGCTGGCGCCGGCACGGCCGAACTTTGCTGGTTATGGCGAGGGCTGGAGCCTGAGCGACTACCGCGGGCAGAAGCTGGTCTGGCATACCGGCGGCTGGCCGGGCCAGGTGTCGCGGCTGACCCTGGTGCCCGAGCAGAACCTGGGCGTGGTGGTATTGACCAACCAGGAATCCGGCGCCGCCTTCAACGCGATCACCATGAGCGTGCTCGACGCCATGCTCGGCGCGCAGGGTAATGACTGGGTGGCTGCGTATGCTGCTGGCGTGGCCAAGGCGCAGGGCAATGCCGATGAAGGCTGGGACAAGCATGTGGCGGCGCGCGATGCCAAGAGCAAGCCATCGCTGCCGCTGGCGAAGTATGCGGGCACTTATGGCGATACCTGGTACGGCGACGTGTTCGTCGAGCAGCAGGGCGGCAAGCTGCGCCTGCGTTTTGGTGCGACGGCCGATCTGATCGGCACGATGGAGCACTGGCAGCACGACACCTTCATCGTGCGCTGGGACAACCGCTCGCTCAACGCCGATGCTTTCGTCAACTTCAGCCTGGATCCGGACGGCAAGGTGCGTGAGGTGCGGATGCAGGCAGTGTCCTCGCTGACCGATTTCAGCTTCGACTTCCAGGACCTGCTGCTGAAGCCAAAGGCGGATTGACGGGTTTGTGGGAGCGGCATGAGCCGCGAAGCAGATGGATTATCGGCTGGCAGTTGATCAGGGCTGTAAACAGTGTCAGCTTCGCGGCTGACCCCCTCCCGCAATCCGGTGATTCTCGCAGCTGATACAGCCATACATCGCATAGACAGGCACAACACAGGCCGCGATGGGACAATCGCGGCCTGTTCTGGTTTTACAGGCCGTGGCGATGCTGCGCTGGTTCGAATCCCTGATTCCCGTTTTCCCACCGCTGGATACCCGCACGCCGCCGCGCGGCGTGGTCCGTTTCTACCTGCATTACCTGCGCCCGGTGTGGCCGGTGCTGTTGGCGACGCTGATCGCAGGCCTGTTGCTGGCCTTGGTGGAAGTGGCGATGTTCGATTTCCTCGGCCGCATCGTCGACATGCTGGCCGACAGCGCGGGGCCTGGTTTCTTCCAGCGCCATGCGGGTGAACTGCTATGGATGGCCGCCATCACTCTGCTGGCGCGTCCGCTGCTGGTGGCCCTGCACAATCTGCTGGTCAACCAGTCGATCGTGCCGGGGCTGAGCAACCGCTCGCGTTGGCTGATGCACAACCATGTGGTGCGGCAAAGCCTGAGTTTCTTCCAGAATGATTTCGCCGGCAGCGTTGCCAACCGGGTGATGCAGACCGGCACGTCGCTGCGTGAGTCGGCGGTGCAGATGGTGGACTCGCTGTGGTACATCGTGGTCTATACCGGCAGCGCGCTGTATCTGTTCGCGCAGGCTGACTGGCGACTGATGCTGCCGTTGGCGGTCTGGTTGGCGGCCTATGTATGGATTGGCGTGTATTTCGTGCCACGCATGAAGCATCGCGCCTGGATTGCATCGGACGCGCGCTCGCGGGCAATGGGCCGCATCGTCGATGGCTATACCAATATCGCCACGCTGAAATTGTTCGCACACAGCGGACATGAGCAGCGCTATGTCGCCGAGGCCATCCAGGAGCTGGTCGAGAAGCACCGCGCGCAGACCCGGATCACCACCGGGCTGGAGATGGTGATCGCCATCCTCAATGGCTTCCTGATCGTCGGTACCTGTGCACTGGCCTTGTGGCTGTGGCAGGACAGCCTGATCAGCGTTGGTGCAATCACCTTGGCGACTGGCCTGGTGATCCGCATCCACAACATGTCCGGCTGGATCATGTGGACCATCAACGGCATCTTCGAGGATATCGGCACGGTGCAGGACGGCATGGAAACCATCGCCCAACCGCTGAGCGTGCAGGACGCGTCCGATGCCAAGCCGTTGCTGGTCACCGCGGGTGCGGTGGACTTCCAGAACGTGCACTTCCACTACGGCAAGCGCGGTGGGGTGATGGCTGGCTTGAACCTGGCGGTGAAACCGGGTGAGAAGATCGGTCTGGTCGGGCCTTCAGGCGCGGGCAAGTCCACTCTGGTCAATGTGCTGCTGCGGCTGTATGACCTCGAGAGCGGCAAGATCCTGATCGATGGGCAGGACATCGCCAATGTCACCCAGGACAGCCTGCGTGCGCAGATTGGTGTGGTTACCCAGGACACCTCGCTGCTGCATCGCTCGATCCGCGACAATCTGTTGTACGGCCGTCCGGATGCCAGCGAAGCGCAGCTGCGCGCTGCGGTGGCCAAGGCACGCGCCGAAGGTTTCATTGATTCATTGGTCGACGGACAGGGCCGGCAAGGCTACGACGCCCATGTTGGAGAGCGCGGCGTGAAGCTTTCCGGCGGCCAGCGCCAGCGCATCGCCATTGCCCGGGTGTTGTTGAAGGACGCACCGATCCTGATCCTCGATGAGGCAACATCGGCGTTGGATTCAGAGGTTGAGGCGGCGATCCAGGACAGCCTCGATGAACTGATGGGCGACAAGACCGTCATCGCCATCGCCCATCGTCTGTCGACCATCGCGCGCATGGATCGATTGGTGGTGATGGATCAGGGCCGGATCGTTGAGACCGGCACGCACGCGGAGTTGGTTGCCGCAGGCGGGTTGTATGCGCGGCTATGGGCGCGGCAGACCGGCGGCTTTGTGGCCGCCGAGGGCTGATGCCCACGGTAGCGGGTTTCCGGTAGTGGGGGGGGGGGGGGGGGGGGGGGGGGGGGGGGGGGGGGGGGGGCGGGGCGGGCGGGGGGGGGGGGCCCCCCCACACCCCCCCCCCCACGGA
>NZ_JBSPUF010000013.1:137823-142086 GCF_056861425.1 Stenotrophomonas sp. 21LCFQ19
TTTCCGGTAGTGCCGAGCCATGCTCGGCAGAGGCCTTGCGGGTAATGCCCATGCCGAGCATGGCTCGGCACTACACCCTCCCTTTCGCACAGCGAAGGGGAGGGCTGGGGAGGGGTAAGCTCTTCTCTGGTTGATGCCGCAGTGGCTTCGCGGCTTGCGCCGCTCCTGCAAGATGGCTGGCAAGGCCCCTGCCGAGCATGGCTCGGCACTACATGCTCAGGCCGCTGCTATCCGTGCCAGCAACAGGCCGGCCAGCAGCACTGCGATGGCGACGACCACCATCAGCGCGAACAACCAGGCGCGTCTGCGCTGGCGTTGGTTGGCACTGATCGCGGCGTTGAACATGGCAACACGCTGCTGCTCGCTGGCCGCAATGACGGCCTTGGCCTTGGCTGAGCCTTCATCGGCGCCCAGTCGCCCGGCCTTGATGTCATCGGCAATGACTTCCAACTGCTGCATCACTTCGAACTGCAGCTTCTGCAGTTCCAGCGCGGTGTCGTCATGGTTGGACAAGTGGGAACCCTCGCGGTTGGGGTCAGGCAGAAGGAGACTGCAAGGCTCGTCGGATCACCCGTGACACGATCGTCGGGTCATCGCTGGACAGATGGTGTCCAAGCCGCAACAAGCCGATGCCGAAGCAAGGCATCAGCAGGCCCGGCAGCACCGCGGGCAGGAGCATCAAGTCAAGCCTGCCCACCTGCAGTGCGGCCACCGTGGTCCACAGTACGCAGAAACCAAGCCAGAAAAGCATGAAGACGAAAACCAACGGCGGCAACGCATACGCGCCGCGCAGCTCGCAGCCCTGCGCGGTTGCTTGCAGGCTGCCGCGGAAGTGTGGCTTGAACGAGTTCCGCATCACTGTCCGATGGTAAAGATGTACGCGCTTGTCGCTTATCGAGCCTGCGACGCTGCCGGTGGCGGTCAGGTTGCCTCGTGCGGTGGCGGCACGCAGTGCCTGCACGGCCTGCTCGGGTGAAAGCGGGCTGGTGTATGCGGCTTGCGTGCGTGGGAACAGCCAGGTCCAGAAAGACATGCGGTCTATCGCTGCGGGGGCAGGACACGATAGCGGTAGAACCGCACTTTGCCTATTGCAGGCTGCTGTCGCGCTTGCGCATGGCCTTCTTGACCAAGGCAGTGATCTTCTTCTCGACCTCGGGGGTGAGTTCTGCAAGGGCGAAAGAAGTTGCCCACATCGGCCCGTCATCCAGCATCGCGGTGTCGTTGAAACCCAGCGTGGAATAGCGTGCACCGAACTTGCTCGCTCCCTGGAAGAACAGCACGACCTTGCCGTCGCGCGCATAGGCCGGCATTCCGTACCAGGTCTTGGGGCTCAACGAGGGCGCAGTGGCGGTGACGATGGCATGCAGGCGCCGTGCCATCTGTTGCTCGGCTGCGGGCATCTCGGCGACCTTGGCAAGAAGCTCGGCCTCGCCGTCGGCCTTCAGCTTGCCGGCCTTGGCCTCGGCCTTGAGCTCGCGCGCACGCTCCTTCATGGCGGCCTGTTCTTCGGCGGTGAATCCGGTGGATTTGGACGCGGCCATTGCAGCTCCTGCAAAGTGTGGAAGGGCAAGGCTTTTTACCGCAAGCCGTGTGCAAAGGTGTAAAGCCGAAGTGCAGGCGGGTGCTTCCATGCAGGGGCGACGTGTCCAGCTTGCAGGCTGGGTTGGTTCAACCTGCTGGGCAGGCTGAGGCGCTTGCAGGACTTACAGCAGGCGAGTGCCCAGCGGTACCTCATGTTCGGGCATGCATAGGCTGACCCGACCCTCAGCGTCGTGAAATCCGGTTACCAGGCATTCGGACATCAGTGGGCCGATTTGTTTCGGAGGGAAGTTGAGCACTGCCACCACCAGCCGCCCGACCAGCTGTTCGGCGCTGTATAGCGCGGTGATCTGTGCGCTGGATTTGCGGGTGCCGATCTCCTCACCGAAATCCACCTGCAGGATGTAGGCGGGTTTGCGGGCGGCAGTGAAACGCTCGGCGGCGATGACGCGGCCTACGCGAAGTTCAACCTTGCTGAAGTCGTTCCAATCGATGGTCTGCATGGCGGTTGCTCGGGAGCTTGATGTCATTGGAGTGGTTGGGGCTGGCGCGATACAGGCTGATCTCCAGAACCCGCAGCGCGATAGCCAAACTCAGTCGCCTGTGGCGACGCGGTCCAGCCAAAGTTCCATCGGCTGGTAGATGATTCCCATCGATTCGCTCACCTCGCCGCTGCAATGGAATCCGTAGCCGCGGTAGGCGGGTACCGAAGGCAGGGAGGCGCTCACGGTCAGCATGTCCGAGCGGACGTGCTTGATGGCTTCGGCAAGCAGGCGGCGGCCGATGCCGCGGCGCTGCAGTTCGGGGCTGATGAACAGCATTGCGATATGTCGCCCCTGCTTCAGCTCGATGAGGCCGGCGGGTTGCCCGGAAACTTCCGCCAACCACATCAGGTTGTCCTCGCTGATGCGGGATGCAAACGCTTCCGCAGCGGCAAGCTTGCGGAACGTCGCGACGCCTTCGCCAGTGAGCGTGGAGGCAACCGAATCCATGAACGCCGCCATGCAAAGCCTGCTCGCGGCATCCACATCGTTCGGGTTGAGCGGCCGTATGTTCATTCCTTTTCCGTTGATGTGCGGTTGGTGATGCGGGTATTGGGAATCATGCTTTCTTGAGTGCCATGCCGACGCTGGCAGGTGCGGTCAGGGTGAAACCGTACTGTTGGTAAAGACGATAGGCTTCGCCATCCGCCAGCAGGCTGATGTAGGCCGAAGCCGGCACCTCACGTTCGATGTAGGCCTGGATTTCCGCCATCACCTTCTTGCCGAGGCCGCGGCCCTGATGCGCAGGCAGCACCGCGATGTCGACCACCTGGTAAAACGTGCCGCCGTCGCCGATCACCCGCCCCATCGCCACGGTTTCGCCGGCATGGGTGATCTGCACGGCGAACAGCGAATTGGGCAGACCGCGACTGGCGGCCTCCAGCGTCTTCGCGCTGAGCCCACTGGCCTGGCGCAGATGCCGGTAGGTGTCCACGGAAGGGATGTCGTGGTTGATGGTGTAGTTGGGTTCGCTCATCGTTGCATCCGGAATTCTGGTTGGCTGTGCGTCGTCGTTTCAGGAGGGCAACGCGATGGGCACGTAGACCTCGTGCCAGAGGGTGACCTTGCCGGCATCGTTGAACCGCATCAGCAGCATGGCGCGGAACAGCTCGCGGCGCCCGTCAGCGTAGCTGATCCGTGCGCGCATCGAGAACGTGACCGAAGTGCCGTCCTCGAGCGCATGGTCGATCTCGTAGTCGATGCCTTCCATGCCGGCTTTCATGCAGTTGAGGAATTCGAGGTAGTTGGCAGGATTGGCCTCGTAGCGACGACCATTGGGCTCGACAATGAAGTGTTCGGCGAAGCACTCACCGATCAGTGCTTCGGTCAGTACGGAATCGCGATTGAGATGCCGGCGGTTCCAGTCGAGCACGGCATGGGCCAGCTGGAGGTGGTGCGTGCGTTGGTTTGTCATGGAACTCCGGAATGTGCGGAACGCCTGATATCGCAGTGAACGTGGCGGCGCAGGGCAGGGTGGTTCGGCTTTCAGTGGACGGCATGGGTCTGATGGTGCCGCTGGCCGGAATGGTCTGCCCTCTGCCCGTTTACGGCAATGGTGGTGGATTGCCGGCCACCACTTGAGCCGTGCCGCCCAGCACGGCCTGGGCGATCAGCTTGTCCAGACGGCGGACATCCAGGCCCTTGTTGAGGTTGACCTTGATATGACCGGCCTTGGTCCAGAGCTCGATCTCGGAGTTGAAATTGAACAGGCCATGGCCGTTCTCCGAGGACCACATGTAGATCGAGGAGTATGGCAGCGAATAGATCTCCACTTTCTTGCCGGTGATGCCTTGTGCGTCGCGCACGATCAAGCGTTTGTTGGTGAATACTGCTGAATCACGGAAGGTTTTGTAAGCCGCCACGGCGGTCTCTCCGGGCACGAGGATGTCGTTCACGTCCTGCGGAATCGGGCATTCCGATACCAGCGTCCAGGCCAGGATTGCATTTGTTTCCATGTAGAAGCCGTCCCCCGTGATGGTGAATTGTTTTGCAGCGCAGGCGGAATTGTAGGTGGCGCGTTGATCAGGGCAATAGGCCGTAATGCATGACGGTTGGACGTGCGGGCGATGCATGTACGGCACGATTGTCCTTGTGGGAGCGGCTGTAGTGGGGGGGGGGGGGGGGGGGGGGGGGGAGGGCGGCACCGCGAAAGCGCCCCGGCAGCGGGCGCCGACGCGACCCA
>NZ_JBSPUF010000013.1:142096-148719 GCF_056861425.1 Stenotrophomonas sp. 21LCFQ19
GGGTGTCGGCGCCGGCCGTGCCTCGCCGCGCCCCCCCCCCCCCCCCCGCCCCCCCCGCGCCCCCCCCCACTACAAGGGCCAAAAAAAAGCCCGGGCACTGCCCGGGCTTTTCAGTGGACAAAACCAGCTGAAATTACTCGATCGGCTGTTCCAGCATCAGCTGGCGTGCGAAACGCACCGGCGGTGCGCCGTAGGACAGCATCTGGTCGTGGTAGGCCTTCAGGTTGAAGTTGGCACCCTGCTTTTCCTGTACTGCCTTGCGGGTGTCGAAGTGCTCCTGTGCACCGACGAAGTAGGTCGGCAGCTGCGCCGAGGTGAGCTGTGCGCGCACCCACTTGCCGGAGGCTTCGCTTTCCTGCTGGAACGCGTCGTGGGTCATCAGGTGCATGGCCTGCTCGCGGCTCCAGTTGTCCACGTGCACACCCTGGTCGAGGATGGCATTGGCAATGGTGCGCAGGTAGAACTTCAGCTGCACCAAGTGGAACAGCGGGTCGTTATCCAGGTAGCCCTGTTCCTGCATCATGCGCTCGGTGTAGACCGCCCAGCCTTCTGCAAACAGGCCCGAGCGCAGCACCGCACGCAGCGTCGACGGGAACTTGCCCGAGTGCCAGCCTTCCAGGTAATGGCCCGGGGTGCCTTCGTGGATGGACAGCAGGTGGATCATGCGGCTGTTGTATTCGCGCAGGAAGGAATCCACCTGCTTGTCGTTCCAGTCATCCGGAATCGGCGAGACCGCGTAGAAGGTCTTCAGGTTCTTGTCCAGCGGGCCCGGCGAATCGCAATAGGCCACGGCCACGCCGCGCTGGAATTCCGGCATCAGGATGATGTCGACCGGCGCGTCGGGCAGGGTCATCAGGTCATGCTTGCGCACGAACTCGGTGGACTGGTCGAGCGCGGCCTTGGCATCGT
The DNA here is from genome assembly GCF_056861425.1 of Stenotrophomonas sp. 21LCFQ19. Taxonomy (NCBI): domain Bacteria; kingdom Pseudomonadati; phylum Pseudomonadota; class Gammaproteobacteria; order Lysobacterales; family Lysobacteraceae; genus Stenotrophomonas; species Stenotrophomonas sp. 21LCFQ19. Next base: position 143,006 of record NZ_JBSPUF010000013.1, read on the forward strand.
CCACGACCTTGTCGCGGGCCGGCTTGTCGGCATAGGCCAGTTCCAGTGCGGCCTCGATAGCCTTCTGCTGCTGGTCATCGGTCGGGTTTGCCGGCATTTCCGGGGCGCCCGGCTTGTCCTTCAACACCACCTGGGCGATGCCGTACATGTCTTTGCGCACGCGGGTCAGCTCGGCGCGGGCGCGCTCGCCGATCTCGGCGCGCGACAGCGAGGAGTTGAGCGAGAACTTCAGCTTCTGGTCGTACTTTTCCGCGCCGATGCGGAATTCGCCCTTGGCGTTGGGCACCAGGGTCTTGTCCAGCCAGGTCTGCTGTTCTTCGACTGCCGTGGTCAGTGTGGCGATGGCGGCCTTCAGGCGCTCCTGGTCGGCAGCTTCGAGCTGGCCGATGTTGGGCACGATGAAGGTTTCAACCAGGCTGAGGATGCCGCGGTTCTGCTTGGCCACAGTTTCGGCGTGGATCTTCGGCACGCGCGCCGGATCCAGGTTGGCACGGGCGGCGGCGAAGATCTGCGGGATCAGTTCGATGCGGGCGGTGGCCGACTTCAGGCGCTCCGGCAGCGGCGCGAATTCGCGCGCCATCAGGCCGTAGATGGCGCTGCCGGCCAGGCCGTTATAGACCTGCGGGTCCCACTTCCATGACTGCATGGTTTCGTTGGACCAGATGTCCGACTGCAGCTGGTTGCGCAGGATGGCGGCATCCACCTGGTTCTCGCGGCCGAGCTTGCTGACGTCGAGCTTGTCCAGCTCGGCAAGCAGGGCCTTGCTGGCCTCCAGGCTCTTCTGCTGGCCGGCCGCGCTGAGGTCGTCGAGCTGGCTGTCGTAGCGGTGATCGCCGATCTGGGTGGCACTGACCGGGGACAGCTGCATCCAGGTGTCCAACGCCTTCTTCGACAGCTCGGCGAACTGGGCGTCGGCCTGGGACTGGCCGGCCTGCTCGGTGGTGGTGGATGGCGCGGTCGGGGCGTCACCGCTCTGGCAGCCGGCGAGGCTGGCGAGCAGGGCGGCGGCGAGCAGGTGCTTGCGCATCGGTGATCCTGTTACTGAGGGAATCCCCGAGCATAGGTGGACTGGGCCGCTGCTGCACCTGCCGTTGGTTGGTGTCAGCTTGCCGAAACGGGCGGTTTGGATAGGCGGCAATCATGTAGCCCGGGTAAGCGCAGCGCACCCGGGTTCTTGGTTCATCCGGCCCACCTAATCCCCGGGTGCGCTGCGCTTGCCCGGGCTACCCGGCTCTGCACAAATTTTTAGCCTTCGTATTCAGCCAAGTCGCTATGCTGCCGCCACGAAATCAACTGGAACATGGACGCATGAAGCAACTGCACGGAAGGACCTTGGTATTGGCGCTGGGCGCGCTGCTGGCGCTGGCTGGCTGTGCCAAACATGAGATGTCGGCCGAGAGCGCGGCGGTGGCAGCCGATGCGGTGCAATCGCCAGAGGGCGCATTCCTGGCCTATGAGCACACCGTGCAACTGCAGTTGCCGGGCAAAGACATCGCGCCGCGGGTGAAGGCGGTATCCGATGCCTGCCAGACCGCGAAGTTCGGCGACTGCGCGGTGCTCAATGTGTCCCAGCAGGGCGGCGATACGCCGCGTGGCTCAATCAAGGTGCGGGTCGCGCCGAAGGGCGTGGAGCCGCTGATCGCGTTGGCCAGCGACAAGGGCGAGGTGACCACCCGCAACACCGAGGCCGAGGACCTGGCCCAGCAGGTTGCCGATACCCGATTGATGCAGGATCGCCTGAAGGCCGAGCATGAACGCCTGCTCGAGTATCAGCAGCGCAAGGATCTGGCGGTGGCGGACCTGCTGACGATTTCGGCGCGGCTGTCTGAGATCGAAGCCGGCCTGCAGCAGGCCAACCGTGATTCGGCGCAGCAGCACCGCCGCATCGATACGCAGTTGGTGACCATCAATATCGAATCGACCAACAGCCAGCGTAACCGCAGCGAGATTGGCCGGGCGTTCGGTGATTTCGGCGAGATATTCACCACCAGCGTGGCCTATGTGATCCGCATCGCCGCAGGCCTGCTGCCGTTGATTCTGGTTGGTGGCTTCCTGGCATGGCTGCTGCGCCTGTGGTGGCGCCGCCGCAAGAAGCAGTAACCCTTGGCGTTGTGGGAGCGGCGTGAGCCGCGAAGCTGATGCTCTGAAACGACACCAGCTTCGCGGCACGCGCAAGCAAAGTGCCCACTGGCTTTTGTAGGAGCGGGCATCAGCCATGCAGGTGCAGCTCCGGGATCCGCTTTTCGTGCGCGGCGAACAGGTCCTGGAACTCTTCCTCGTTGAACTCATCGGGCAGATAGACCGCCACCTGGCTGCTGACGCCATTGGCATCCACGCGCTCGCGTGGCCCAGCCCGCAAAGACACTTCGCGATCCTTGAAGGTGGTGACCCACGGGGTCTCGTCCCACTGGGTCACTTCGGCGTTGTCTGCATCCCAGATAACAACAATCGTAAACATGGCGTCTCAACCCTTCAGGGCGCGGTGTTCGCTGGTGATGGTCGCACCTTCGCCCATCACTTTCGTGACCGGTGTGCGGGTGGCTACGTCGAGTAGTCGTTCCCATTGTTCGTTGGTCAACGCGCCGGTAGCGGAAAGAATGCGGTGCACCTGCAGCTTACCGGCTTCATCGCGGGTAAAGGTCAGCTCGGCGTTGAACTCACCCAGCTCCCAGCCTTTTTTCTCTGCATACATACGCAAGGTAATCGCGGTGCAGGCGGCCAGTGATGCCAGGTAAAGATCGAACGGCGCCATGCCCGCGTCCTGGCCGCCCAGCCGGGCAGGCTCATCGGCAACAAGCTGGTGGACGCCGTTGCTGATGCGATGGGCGTAGTTGCTTCCCGTTGATTCAATGGTGACGTGGGCCATGGCAGGCTCCTTCAGAACGAACCGTCAACTTACTGCGACACAGCCAGCTCCGGTAGTCGCCGTTAATTGACTGCATCGTCCCAAGACTTGAACGATGCAAGTGTTTGCCTGGACGCTGTAGTGCCGAGCCATGCTCGGCAATGGGGGTTCCCGGTAAGGCCTCTGCCGAGCATGGCTCGGAATTACGTGTTGGGTGGCCGGTAAAGCTCCTGCCGATCATGGCTCGGCACTACATGGTTCGCTCTTTTACCGGATGCGCACCGGCAACGGGATGTTGCACAGGTCGATATGGCCGGCGGCGCGCTTGTAGAAACCGTCCACGCGATTACGTCGCGCTTCCACCGCATCGGCGAAGGTCTTCGAGTCGGTGCGCAGTACCTGCAGGCTCACCCGTTGAGCCTCGGGCAGTTCGCTGGCCAAGGTGATCGCCTTGATCTGCGTGCGCTGCGCGGGGTCTTCGTAGAAGCCCATCGGGTCCGGGCCGCGCTTGATCGTGCTGAGCAGCTCCATGCCTTTGAGTACGCGGCCAACCAGGGTGATGTTGCGGTCCAGCTGGCGCGGCGATTGACCGGTGACCACATACAACTCCGCACCCACGCTGCTGTCTTCGTCATTGTTGCGGCCGGCGCCGAGTGCACCATAGCAATGCGCCAACCAGGCGTTCTTGCCATCGCTGCCAACCGCGAAGTCACCGACGAAGCCGGTCCTCGCAGCCCAGCCATCACGGTCGGGCAGGGCGGTGAAGGCAAGTCCTTCGACAGGACGCTGGAACTCCGCTGGCAGGTGGCTCTTGGCGCTGCCCATCGACTTGGCTTTGGCCGCATCGTCGGCATCGGCGTCGCCGAACTGCACCACGAAGTTGTCCTGCGAGCGGTAGATGCTCAGCCCGTCCCAGAAGTGCTCCCTGGCCATGGTGCGGATGTTGCCGGCGTGCTCGGGGGCGAACTGCGGGGCAAGCTCGATGATGACGCGGCCGCCCTCCAGATCCATGTACAACGTGTTCTCCGCTGCCGGGGTGTGCCAGTCGTTGGCCGGCGCCGCATCGATGATTTCCTGCGCGCTGCGGTACTTGGCGGGGGCGTCGGCCGCCAGCAGCGGCAGCGGGGACAGCGACAGAGCCAGCGCAAGCAGGCAGGGACGTAGCGTCATCGGGCGCATTCCAGTTGGGTGTGGCCCGATTCTGCGCGATTGCCCGTGCCGCCCGCCAGCCTCATGACCGAGGTGGGGGTGACTACCGGCATATTCGCTATAGCGAACTAAACACTAGTATCTACCTAACGTTAGTCGGCAGGAGTGAGGGCCATGACTGAATTGGATGCATATCTGCGCAAGTTCCAGAAGGAATTGAGCACAGGCACGGTGTCGCTGGCCTTGCTGGCGGTGCTGGCCAAGGCGCCGGAGCCGCTCTACGGCTATCTGATTGCCAAGGAGCTGGAGCGGGTTGGGGATGGCGTGCTGAGCGGCAAGCAGAGCGCCTTGTACCCGGTGCTGCGCAACCTGGAAGGTGCTGGCCTGCTGGAAAGCCATGTGGAGCCGTCGGTGGCCGGACCGCCGCGGCGCTACTACCGCATCAACAACGACGGTCGTGCCGCCCTGCGGCAATGGATCGCTGCCTGGAATGCCACCCGCGACTCGGTCGAGTCGGTACTGGAAGGAGTCAACTGATGACTAGTGAATTCAACGCACGGCCGCTGCCGACGACGATTCCCGAATACCTGGACCAGCTGCGTGCCGCATTGAGCGGCGCGGACCTGGCGATGATCCAGGACGCGCTGTATGACGCCGAGGAATACCTGCGCTCGGAGCTGGCCGAACAGCCGGGCAAGAGCGAGGCTGAGGTGATTGCCGGTGTCGCTGGCAGTTACGGTGCGCCTGAAGAGGTTGCAGAGATCTACCGCGAAACCGAAGTGACGGTGAATCGCGCACTGCGTACACCGCGGCCGCCGGCACGGGTGGTACCGGCGGTTGCGCCGGCGGTCGTTGAGTCCGCTGCATCGCCCGCCGAGCCGAGTGTCGCTGCGCCGGTTCGCGAGCCCGCTCCGCGTTCCTTGTTGGCGCGTTTCTTCGGTGTGGCAATGGACCCGCACACGTATGGGGCGCTGTTCTACATGCTGTTGTCGCTGGCCACCGGCATTTTCTTCTTCATCTGGGTGGTCACAGGTTTGTCGCTGTCGGTATCGCTGCTGATCGTGATCATCGGTATTCCTGTGTTGCTGCTGTTCCTGGGCTCGGTGCGGGTGTTGTCTCTGGTTGAAGGCCGCATCATCGAAACCATGCTGGGCGTGCGCATGCCGCGTCGTCCGGCCTATACCGATCGCAGCCAGGGTTGGCTGCAGCGCATCGGTGCGATGTTCTCGGATGGCCGCACCTGGTTGACGATGCTGTACTTCGTGCTGATGTTGCCACTGGGCACCCTGTACTTCACGGTGGCGACGACCTTGCTGTCGACCTCCTTGGCACTGGTATTCGCACCGATGGTTTCATTGTTCTCCAACATGCCGATGGGGATCTGGATCGACGGCGTCAATATCGGTAACCCGTTCTGGTTGTGGCCGGTGTCGGTGGGAATCGGCGTGCTGCTGCTGTTCGGCACGCTGCATCTGGCGCGTGGCATCGGCAAGCTGCACGGCGCCATGGCCAAGCATCTGCTGGTGCGGTTGTAAGCACGGCGGCGTAAGGGAATGCAGACGAGGGCGCCGATGGCGCCCTCGTTTTTGTAGTGCCGAGCCATGCTCGGCAGAGGCGATACAGATGACCCTTCTGTAGGAGCGGCGTCAGCCGCGAAGCTGGTAGATGGTCAGATGGCAGAAATACCCCGCCAGTCATTGTTGCCAGCTTCGCGGCTGAC
>NZ_JBSPUF010000014.1:0-47418 GCF_056861425.1 Stenotrophomonas sp. 21LCFQ19
GTTGGGTTTGCCGGTAATGCCCCTGCCGACCATGGGTCGGCACTACGGGCATTACAGGCGCTGCAGCCTGTAGACGGCGGTGGAAAGTGCAGTTGCGCCGTCGGCACGGAAATCCGGCTGCTGATCAAGGATGTCGCGGCGTTCCAGCAGGCCGGCCTGCCAGGGGCTGGCGAACAAGCGCTGCACTTCGGCTTCCTCCACCGAGAACGGCGGGCCCTGCTTTTCATCCTGCGGGTATTCCAGGGTGATCAGCACGCCTTGGCAACCTATCGGCAACTGCCCGTACAAGGTGTCGCGGTAGTGTTGGCGCAGGTGCGGCGGCAAGGCGATCAGGGCGGCGCGGTCGTAGACGCCGGCTGTGTCTGCCAGCAACTCCGCGTCCAGTGCAAATGCATCACCACAGATGATTTCAATCGGCCCGGCGCTGTAGTGCTCGCCGTACTGGCTGCTGTGGCGCTGCGGAATGATGTCGGCTTCGGCGAAGAACTGCTCGATCGCCATCGGCGACAATTCGACGCCAAGCACGCGGTGGCCTTGCGCGGCCAGCCAGTGCATGTCCAGGCTCTTGCCGCACAGCGGCACCAGTACGCGACTGCCTGCCGGGAGTTGCAGTTCGGGCCAGTGCTTCTGCAGCAGTGGCATCACTTCGTTGCGATGGAAGCCGATTTGACCGTTCTGCCAACGTTGCAGCCAGAAGTCGGGTTGCATGGGGTTCTCCAATTGCGAGTGTGTTGCCGGTTGGCTCGCTGCTTGTGGGAGCGGCGTAAGCCGCGAAGCTGACGGCAATGGAACCATGGTGATTCTTGATTGCCGGTGACGGTTCTTCCTTTAGCTTCGCGGCTTACGCCGCTCCCACAAACACAAGCAAAAGAAGGCCGGGCATTGCCCGGCCTTCTTTGTACTTACTGGACTTCCAGCCCTTCCACCTTCTGCCAGCCACGCGGCAGCAGATGCCCGCGCGTCGCCCGCGTTCCCAGATACGTCTCCAGGTCCTTGAACGACAGGTTCATGGTGCGCTGGCCACTGCGCACCTGCAGGGTGTTGCCCGGGCCGACCGCGACCACCGCCACCACGCGCTCGGTGGAGAGCTTGGCCTTGGGGATCTCGATGATCTTGTTGCCCTTGCCCTTGTCCAGCTCAGGCAGCTCACTGGCCGGGATGGCGAGCATGTTGCCGGCGCTGGTGACCGCGACGATGCGGTCGGTCTCCGGGTTGGCGACCAAGGATGGGGTCAGTACCGCCGAACCAGCGGACAGGTTGAGCATCGCCTTGCCGGCCTTGTTGCGGCCGGTCAGGTTCTCGAAGCGGGTGACGAAGCCATAGCCGTGGGTGGACGCCAACACAAAGCGGGTGTTGTTGTCGCCGCTGGCCACGGTGACGAAGCTGCTGCCGGAGGCCGGCGAGAAACGGCCGGTCAGCGGCTCGCCGTTACCGCGTGCCGAGGGCAGGGTATGCACCGGCGTGGAATAGGCGCGGCCTTCGGTATCGAGGAAGGCCACCTGCTGCGTGCTGCGTGTACGTGCCACGGCCAGCAGGCTGTCGCCATCGCGGTAGTTCAGGGTCGAGCCGTCGACATCGTGGCCCTTGGCTGCGCGCACCCAGCCCTTCTCCGACAGCACCACGGTCATCGGCTCGCTGGGGACCAGCTCGGTCTCGTCGATGGCCTGGGCGGCAACGCGCTGTACCAGCGGCGAACGGCGATCGTCACCGAATTTCTTGGCGTCTGCCAGCAGTTCGTCCTTGACCAGCTTCTTCAGCTTGGCGCTGCTCTGCAGGATCGACAGGATATTGTCGCGTTCCTTGGCCAGCTCATCCTGCTCGCCGCGGATCTTCATTTCTTCCAGGCGCGCAAGCTGCTTGAGCTTGGTTTCCAGGATGTACTCGGCCTGGTCTTCGCTCAGCGCGAAGCGTGCGATCAACGCGGCCTTGGCATCGTCCTCGGTGCGGATGATGCGGATCACTTCGTCCAGGTTGAGGAAGGCAACCAGCAAGCCTTCCAACAGGTGCAGGCGACGCTCGACCTTCTGCAGGCGATGGTTGAGGCGGCGGGTGACCGTGTCCTGGCGGAAGCGCAGCCACTCGCTGAGCAGCATCTTCAGGTTCTTGACCTGCGGACGACCGTCCAGGCCGATGACGTTGAGGTTGACGCGGTAGCTGCGCTCAAGGTCGGTGATGGCGAACAGGTGGCCCATCAGCTGCTCGGCGTCGACGCGGTTGGAACGCGGCATCAATACCACGCGCACCGGGTTGGCGTGGTCGGATTCGTCGCGGATGTCTTCCAGCCACGGCAGCTTCTTGGCGCGCATCTGCGCGGCGATCTGCTCGATCACCTTGGACGGCGAGACCTGGTGCGGCAGCGCATCGATGACGATGTTGCTGCCTTCCTTCTTGAAGGTGGCGCGTGCACGTACGCTGCCGTTGCCGGTCTCGTAGATGTTCCGCAGGTCCGACGGCGAGGTGATGATCTCGGCGGTGGTCGGGTAGTCCGGGCCCTTCACGTGCTCGCAGAGCTCGGCGACGGTGGTATCCGGCTCGTCGATCAGGCGCACCAGTGCGCTGACGATCTCATTGAGGTTGTGCGGCGGTACGTCGGTGGCCATGCCCACGGCGATGCCGGTGGTGCCGTTGAGGAGCAGGTGTGGCAGCCGCGCCGGCAGCCAGCTCGGCTCTTCCAGGGTGCCGTCGAAATTCGGCGACCAGTCGGTGGTGCCCTGGCCCAGTTCGCCCAGCAGCACCTCGGCGATCGGGGTCAGCTTGGATTCGGTGTAACGCATGGCCGCGAACGACTTGGGGTCGTCGCTGGAGCCGAAGTTGCCCTGGCCGTCGATCAGCGGGTAGCGGAACGAGAACGGCTGGGCCATCAGCACCAGGGCCTCGTAACAGGCGCTGTCGCCGTGCGGGTGGTATTTACCAATGACGTCACCGACGGTGCGGGCGGACTTCTTGGGCTTGGATGCGGCACCCAGGCCCAGTTCGCTCATCGAATAGATGATGCGGCGCTGCACCGGCTTGAGCCCGTCGCCGATGAAGGGCAGGGCGCGGTCCAGTACCACGTACATGGAGTAGTCGAGATAGGCGCGTTCAGCGTATTCGCGCAGTGGCTGCTGTTCGAAGCCATGGTAAGCGGGGCGTGCAGACTCAGTCATTGCGGGGGGGTGCTACCTGTTGTGCGGAGCCAAGGCGGGGGCCGCCGGCTGCCTGATCCGACGATTATCCGGATGGCGGCGGAGATGCCAAGCCACGGACGGGATCGAGCCCGCCTTCCAGCCCCTGATCGGCCCGGCTCTGGTAGCGGCCGGGCGGCAGGCCGAAGTGGCGGCGGAACACGATCACGAAGGCGCTGGGGCTGCTGAACCCCAGTGAATGGGCGATGTCGGCCACGGCATGGCCTTCATTGAGCCGGCGCAGCGCTTCGGCCAATCGCGCCTGCTGGCGCCACTGGGCGAAGCTCAAGGTGGTCTCGTCGCGGAAGTGGCGGCTCAGGCTGCGCGGCGACAGGCCCGCCCACTGCGCCCATTGCGCAAGGCTGCGGTCGTCGGCGGGCTCGGCCAGCAGTTGCGAGGCGATTCGCAGCAGGCGGCGATCGGCCGGCATCGGCAGATGCATGCGTTGGCGGGGCGCGTCCCGTATTTCGTCCAGCAATACGTCGAGCATGTGCTGCTGGCGCGGGGAGAGGGCCTGGTCCGGCGACCAGTCACTGATCCGCTCGGCCAGTGCATTGAGCAGGCGGGAAATGCCGATCACGCAGGGGTCGTTGGGCAAATCAGTGCATATCGGGCTGGCCAGGGCCATGCCCCAGCCGCGCAGCGGGCCGTCGATCACCACCGTATGCGGCTCGGCTGCGGGCATCCAGCCACCGGAGCCGGCCGGCAGCGACCAGGTGCCGTGGCGGGTGCGGGTGGTCAGCAGGCCGCGTTCGACGCAGATCAGTTGCGCCCGCGCATGCTGATGCCAGTCCACTTCGCGGGCCAGACCCTGCGGGCTGTCGAAGCGGAAGCCGAACACCGGCGGCCCGTCGTCGCGTTCGAACCAGTCCAGTTCCTCGTCATGCAGCAGCGGGGCGGGCAGGTGCATGTCAAAGCCCTGCGGTGCCCGGCGCCGGACCGACGAGAGTGTTGCCCCTGGGGTTGGCTGGATTTCGTCATTCATTGGCCAGATTGTATTACCCGGCCACGACGGCAGCCATTACTGTGTCCGGGTCGGACGCAGGCGTCATTGGTGCAACACAGCATTTGATGCCAGTTAGAATATTTCCATTGAGAATTATTCCATCTGGAAGGAAAATGCCCGCCCATGATCTGTGCCGATACCACCACGCCCCCCAGCTTTGGCCTGTTGCTGCGGCAAGTCCGCGACGGCCTTGCCAGGCAGCTTGATGCCTCCATGGCCGAAGAAGACCTCGGTCTTGGATTCAGCCACTACATCGGTCTGAAGACCTTGATGCACATGGCGCCGTGTACTGCCAACGAGCTCGCCCGCACCCTGGACCAGGTTCCCAGTGCGGTGACCCGTCTGCTGGACAAGTTCGAAGCGCTTGGTTGCGTGCGTCGCGAGGCGCACGCGCAGGACCGCCGTGCATTGCAGATCGTGCTGACCGATGAGGGCCATGCTCTGTGGCTGCGTCTGAAACAGCGCGGCGACAAGGTGATGGAAGACGCCATGCGTGACCTGCAGGCGGAGGAGCGGGAGATGTTGATGTCCCTGCTGCTCCGTATACGTGACTCCTTGATGACCCCATGAAAACCATGTCCTCCCCCACATCCCTGGTTTCACCCGCCCGCGGCCTCCTGGCCGCGGCGCTGGTTCTTACGCTGGCCGCGTGCGCCAGCAGCCGTGGCCTGCAACCGCAGGGGCGACTGCTGGAGGCCGACAGCCTGCACAGCAGCCGCAGCCTGGCCGGTACGCCGCTCAGCGCGGCAGGCTTTCCGGCAGCTGATTGGTGGCGCGCGCTCGCCGATCCGCAATTGGATGCGCTGATCGACGAGGCACTGCGCGGTTCTCCTTCGCTGGAAGCTGCCGACGCGCGCCTGCGCCAGGCCCAGGCACACGCCGCCAGCAGCAATGCCGAGCGCAAACCCAACCTGTCGCTGTCACCGGGCTATACCGGCATGCGCCTGCCCGAATCCATGGCCGGTGACGAAGTCGGCGGCCATTACATGGGCAGCGTGCAGGCCGTGGCCAACTTCAGCTATGGCGTCGACCTGTGGGGTGGCAAGCGTGCCGCCTGGGAAGCTGCCGTCGACAGCGGCCACGCCGCTGCCGTGGATGCGCAGGCGGCGCGCCTGGACCTGGCTGCCGCCATCGTCCAGGGCTACGTGCAACTGGCCCATGCCGGGCAACTGCAGCGTGTTGCCAATGACGAACTGGCGCGCGCCGAGAAGACCTTGCAGCTGACCCGCCAGCGTCGCGCCGCCGGTATCGACAGCGAACTGCAGGTGCAGCAGGCACAGGCACGGCTGCCAGCCGCACAACAGCAGCAACTGGCCGCGCAGCAGCAGATCGATGTGTCACGCAATGCGCTGGCCGCGCTGCTCGGCAAAGGACCGGACCGCGGCCTGGACATCAAGGTTCCGAATGAATTGAATCCGCTGGCCCTGCAGCTGCCAGGTGTAGTTCCCAGCGAACTGCTGGGCCGGCGTCCGGATATCGTTGCCGCGCGCTGGCGCGTGGAAGCGGCGGACAAGCAGGTCAAGGTGGCCAAGACCCGTTTCTACCCGAACCTCAACCTGACCGCTCTGGGCGGGGTGGTGTCGAAGGATCTGGGCAGCCTGTTGGAAAGTGGCTCCACCTTCGGTCTGCTGGCGCCGGCGCTGAGCCTGCCGATCTTCGATGGCGGTCGCCTGCGTGCCGGCCTGGCCAGCAGCGATGCCGACTATGACCTTGCGGTGGCCAACTACAACCACACCCTGGTAGAGGCCCTGCGCGACGTCGCCGACCAGGTCAATGCCAGCCGTTCGTTGGCCGAGCAGGTGCAGGCGCAGCAGCAGCTGCGTGGCATCGCGCAGACCGCCTATGAGCTGGCGCAGCAGCGCTACCGCGCCGGTATCGGCAATTACCTTGATGTACTCAGCACCCAGGACCGTCTGCTGCAGGCCGACCAAGGGCTGAGCAACCTGCAATCACAGCAGCTGATGTCTTCGGTACGCCTGAGCACCGCCCTCGGTGGCGGTTTCCAACCCAGCGCCGACACGGCGCCAGCCGTTGCCAATGGCAACGACACCACGCATTCCTGAGAGTCCCCCCATGAGCCAGACCTCCTCCCCCGAAGCGGCAGCAGCCGCTCCCAGCCGTCGCGGCAAGCTGCTGCGCGGTCTGCTGTTCGTCATCCTGATCCTGCTGGCGGCCTTTGCCGCGTGGTACTACTTCCTGGGCCGCTGGGCCGAGGAAACCGATGACGCCTATGTCGGCGGCAACCAGGTGCAGATCACTCCGCAGATCACCGGTACCGTGGTATCCATCGCCGCCGATGACGGCATGAAGGTGGAGCAGGGCCAGTTGCTGGTGCAGCTGGACCCGGCCGATACCGAAGTGGCCATGCAGCAGGCACAGGCCAACCTCGCCAGCACCGTGCGCCAGGTGCGCGGCCTGTACCGCAGTGCCGAAGGTGCGCAGGCGGAATTGAATGCGCGGATGGTGTCGGTGAAGCGCGCTCGCGAAGACTTCGCCCGTCGCCGCGACCTCGCAGCCAGCGGTGCTATTTCCAATGAAGAATTGGCCCACGCCCGTGATGAGCTGGCCGCTGCCGAAGCCGCGGTTGCCGGTTCGCGTGAAACCGTCGAGCGCAGCCGCGCGCTGATCGATGACACCGTCATCGCAACCCAGCCGGACGTGCAGGCGGCTGCAGCGCAGCTGCGCCAGGCCTATCTCAACAACGCACGTGCCGGCATCGTTGCGCCGGTCACCGGTTATGTCGCGCGTCGTTCGGTGCAGGTTGGCCAGCGCGTGCAGCCGGGTGCGGCCTTGATGGCAGTGGTGCCGGCCGAGCAGATGTGGGTGGATGCCAACTTCAAGGAAACCCAGCTGCGGCATATGCGCCTGGGCCAGGAAGTGGAGCTGCGCTCGGACCTGTACGGTGGTGACGTGACTTACAAGGGCCACATCACCAATCTCGGCCTGGGCACCGGCTCGGCGTTCTCGTTGCTGCCGGCGCAGAACGCCAGCGGTAACTGGATCAAGATCGTGCAGCGTGTGCCGGTGCGCGTGGCCATCGATGCCAAGCAGTTGGCCGAACATCCGTTGCGGCTGGGTCTGTCGATGAAGGCCGAGGTCAATCTGCACGACCAGAAGGGCACGGTGCTGCCGGCAGAAGCGGCCAAGGGCACGGTGTACGGCACGCAGATCTACGCCAAGCAGCTGCACGATGCCGACGCCCTGATTCACAGCATCATCCAGGACAACCTGCCGTCGTCCGCGCGCGCCAGCTGAGGTCACCATGTCCGCTCAAGCTCCTGCCGCACCTGCCGCGCCCGCGGCCGGTGCAGCGCCCGTCAATGTAGCCCTGTGCACGGCGGGCCTGGCCCTGGCTTCGTTCATGCAGGTGCTGGATACCACCATCGCCAATGTCTCGTTGCCGACGATTGCCGGCAACCTTGGCGCCAGTTCGCAGCAGGCAACCTGGGTCATCACCTCGTTCGCGGTCAGCACTGCGATTGCCTTGCCGCTGACCGGTTGGTTGAGCCGCCGTTTCGGTGAGGTCAAGTTGTTCATGTGGGCGACGATCGCGTTCTCGATCGCCTCGCTTTTGTGCGGCATCGCCCAGAGCATGGGCATGCTGGTTGTGTCGCGCGCGCTGCAGGGCTTCGTGGCCGGGCCGATGTACCCGATCACCCAGTCGTTGCTGGTGTCGATCTATCCGCGCGAGAAACGCGGGCAGGCGCTGGCCTTGCTGGCGATGATCACCGTGGTGGCGCCGATCGCAGGTCCGATTCTCGGTGGCTGGATCACCGACAACTACAGCTGGGAATGGATTTTCCTGATCAATGTGCCACTGGGCGTCATCGCTGCGGCGATTGTAGGCGGCCAGTTGCGTCATCGCGTTGAGACCACCGAACGGCCGAAGATGGATTACGTCGGCCTGGTCACCCTGGTGATCGGCGTCGGCTGCCTGCAGTTGATGCTGGATCTGGGTAACGAGGAAGACTGGTTCAACTCGACCAAGATCGTTGTGCTGACCTGCATCGCTGCGATGATGCTGGCGGTGTTCGTGATCTGGGAGCTGACCGACAAGGATCCCATCGTTGACCTGAAGCTGCTGCGGCATCGCAACTTCCGTGCTGGCACGTTGGCGATGATCGTTGGCTACGCGGCGTTCTTCTCGGTGGCGTTGATGATCCCGCAGTGGTTGCAGCGTGACATGGGCTATACCGCGATCTGGGCAGGCCTGGCCACTGCGCCATTGGGCATCCTGCCTATCCTGGTGGCACCGGTGCTGGGCAAGTTCGGTCACAAGGTCGACATGCGCTATCTGGCGACGATTGCGTTCTTCGTGTTGTCGATGACCAGCTTCATGCGCTCCGGCTTCAACCTGCAGGTCAACTTCGAGCATGTTGCCGGCGTGCAGTTGTTGATGGGTGTTGGTTTGGCGTTGTTCTTCATGCCGGTGCTGCAGATCCTGCTGTCCGACCTTGATGGCCGAGAGATTGCCGCCGGCTCGGGCCTGGCGACCTTCCTGCGTACCCTGGGTGGCAGTTTCGCGGCATCGTTGACCACCTGGCTGTGGGCGCGTCGCACCCAGCAACATCACGCTGACCTGACCGAACATGTGTCCCTGTACGATCCGGGCATGCATCAGCAGGTGACCGCGATGGGGCAGGGCGACCTGCAACATGGTGCGGCGATGCTCAACGAAATGATCAACCACCAGGCTTCGCAGATGGGCTTCAACGACATCTTCCTGCTGCTGGGCTGGGTGTTCCTGCTGATCATCGGCCTGGTGTGGCTGGCCAAGCCGCCGTTTGGTGCTGGAGCGGGTGCAGCGTCGGCTGGTGGGCATTAGCCCTGGTTGCTGTAGGAGCGGCGTAAGCCGCGAAGCCGACTGCAATGAAACTACAGCGAAGCCCGCAATCGGAAAGATTGCGGGCTTCTTCTTTAGCTGTAGTGCCGAGCCATGCTCGGCAATGGGGCTTCACCGGTAAGGCCTCTGCCGGGCATGGCTCGGCACTACAGGTTGGGATTGTCGGTAAGGCCCCTGCCGAGCATGGCTCGACACTACGGGTAAAATCGCGGGCACAAAAAAACCCGCTTTCGCGGGTTGTTTCGTTTGAGTCATGGTGCCCAGGAGAGGACTCGAACCTCCACGGAGTTGCCCCCGCTAGCACCTGAAGCTAGTGCGTCTACCAATTCCGCCACCTGGGCGACTCAGGAGCGAGATTATGTAGGACGTTTCTGGTGGCGTCAACAGGTTTGTGAAGAAAAACGCGGCCAGTGGGGCCTTGGTAAGCACAGCGCACCCGGGGGTCGCCACGGGTGCCTTCGAGCGCTGGGGGGAAACCCGGGTGCGCTGCGCTTACCCGGGCTACCGTGGCCTGTTTGTTCGAATCGCAGAAACGAAAAAACCCGCTTTCGCGGGTTTGATCTTGAAACGTGGTGCCCAGGAGAGGACTCGAACCTCCACGGAGTTGCCCCCGCTAGCACCTGAAGCTAGTGCGTCTACCAATTCCGCCACCTGGGCACTTCAGGCCGCGCAGTTTGCAGAGGATGCGGATCTTTGTCAACGGTTTTTCACAAACATCTGCAGTGATGCTGTGCGCACCCTGTACACCTTGGTCCATGTACCATGGAGGCTGATGAAAAACAAAAAGACCACTGGGGCCGACAAGGCCCGCAAGTCCGCCACCGGCAGCAAGCCGGGCAAGGCGCCGGGCAAAGCCCCCAAAGCAAAAACCGCCAAGCTGCCGCCATGGATGCCGGAGAGTTTGTCCGCGCCGGCGAAGTCGGGCGCAGCAAAACCAGGCAAGGCCGGCCCACGCGTCGCCGCCAAGCCGGGCAAACGCAAGTTCACCGACGATGCCGCCCCGCAGAGTTTTGTGCGCGGCCGTCGCAAGTCCGGTCCACCGGCTGCTGCGTTCGATGATCCTTACGCATCGCGTGAGGCCGAGCGCTACGCGCAGCCGATCGCCAGCCGCGAGGCCATCCTGCAGTTGCTGGACCGCTGCGAAGGACCACAGAACGCCGAGGAAATCGGTGCCGCGCTGGGCCTGATCGAGCCAGATCGTGCCGACGCGCTGTCCAAACGCCTTGGTGCGATGGTGCGCGACGGCCAGTTGGTGCAGAACCGTCGCGGCGGCTTCGCACCGGTCAGCCAGTTGAGCCTGATCCCCGGCGTGGTCATCGCCAACCCGGAAGGCTTCGGCTTCCTGCGCCCGGACGAGGGCGGCGACGATCTGTTCCTGTCGCCATACGAGATGCGCAAGGTCATGCACGGTGACCGTGCCTTGGCCAACGTCACCGGCATCGACCGCCGTGGCCGCCGCGAAGGCGCCATCGCCCGCGTGCTGGAACGTGGTGTAAACCGCCTGATCGGACACTTCAGCATCGAGGCTGGCATCAGCTACGTGGTGCCGGACGACAAGCGCATCCAGCGCAACATCCAGATCCCGGGCGACCTCACGGGTGGCGCCAAGGACGGGCAGCTGGTGGTCTGCGAACTGACCCATGCGCCGGATTCGCGGCGTCCGCCGATCGGCAAGATCATTGCCGTGCTCGGCGACAAGCTGACCCCGTCGCTGGTGGTGGAAACCGCCATCCACGGCCATGAGCTGCCCTACGAGTTCCCGCCGGAGGTGCTGGACGAGGCCACTGCCGTGCCGTTGACGGTGGAAGCCTCGATGATCGGCAAGCGCGTGGACCTGCGTTCGATGCCGCTGGTCACCATCGATGGCGAGGACGCCAAGGATTTCGACGACGCGGTGTACTGCGAGCCGAACCGCGACGGTTTCCGGCTGGTGGTCGCCATCGCCGATGTCTCCAACTACGTGCGTCCCGGCACGCCGCTGGATGACGAAGCGCAGCGTCGTGCGACCTCGGTGTACTTCCCCGGTTTCGTGGTGCCGATGCTGCCGGAGACGCTGTCCAACGGCATCTGCTCGCTGCGGCCGAAGGAAGACCGCATGTGCTTCGTCTGCGACATGCAGATCGGGCGCGATGGCCAGGTCAGCGGCTCGCAGTTCTACGAAGCGGTGATGAACTCGCATGCGCGCCTGACCTACACGCAGGTGTGGGCGGCGGTGGGCGAGGACGATGCAGATGCCAAGGCCTTCATCGGCCCGCTGCTGCCGCAGATCCAGAACCTGCACCAGCTCTACCGCATCCTGTCCAAGGCGCGCGAGCGTCGCGGCGCCATCGAGTTTGAATCCTCGGAAGTGCGCTTCGTGCTGGACAACCGTGGCGAAGTCACCCAGGCCGGCATGATGGTGCGCAACGATGCCCACAAGCTGATCGAGGAATGCATGATCGCCGCCAACGTGGAGGCCGCACGCTACCTGCTGTCCAAGCACGTGCCGGCACCGTTCCGCGTGCACGAGCGGCCGCCGGAATCCAAGTTCGCCGACCTGCTGGAGTTCCTCAAGGAGTTCAAGCTGAGTCTGCCGCCGTGGAGCAAGGTACAGCCGGGTGACTACACCAAGCTGCTGAAGAAGGTGCGCGAGCGCCCGGATGCGGCGTTGCTGGAGTCGGTGTTGCTGCGCAGCCAGTCGCTGGCGGTGTATTCGCCGGACAACAACGGCCACTTCGGCCTGGCGCTGGAGGCCTACGCGCACTTCACCTCGCCGATCCGTCGTTACCCCGACCTGCTGGTGCACCGTGCCATCAAGTACGCGCTGAGCGGCGGTCCACTCGACAAGTACACCTATACCCCGCGCGAGATGGCGGCCTTGTCACTGCAGTGTTCCGAGCGTGAGCGCCGTGCCGATGAGGCCGAGCGTGAGGTCGACGAGCGTTTCCGTGCCGCATGGATGGAAAAGCACGTCGGCAGCCAGTTCGATGGCGTGATCAGTGGCGTGACCAGCTTCGGCCTGTTCGTCGAGCTGGACGAGTCCAAGGTCAATGGCCTGGTCCACGTTACCCAGCTGCCGCATGACTATTACCAGTTCGACCCGATCCGCAAGACGCTGAGCGGCGACCGCCGTGGCAACGAGTTCCGGCTCGGTGACCGGGTCCGCATCCTGGTGCTCAAGGCCAGCATGGAAGAGCGCAAGATCGACTTCCGGCTGGTCGAAAAGCTGGATGGCGAACCGCTGGAGGAAGGCCTGCCGCCGCTGCCCGAACGCGGCAAGCCAGCCAAGCGCACCAAGCAGAAGTATTGATGCCGGAAGCGGCCCTCGCAGCAGCGGCGGCCGCCATTCCCGCACCCCGCAGGCCGGTGGCAGCTGCGGGCCGCGCCGAATCGGCCTACCATTGCCACCCCCAGAAGTCCCCATGTGACGCCCATGAGCAAGCAGAACCAGTGGATCGTCGGCGTCAATGCCGTTGCTTCGTCGATCGAGAAAGACCCCGAAAACGTCCGCGAGGTCCTGATCGAGGCCGGCGCCAAGAACCCGCGCCTGGTTGAAATCGAGGAAGAGGCCCTGCGCAAGGGCATCGACGTGCGCAAGGTCAACGCCCAGGCGCTGGGCGGCGTGGCCGGTCAGGTCCGCCACCAGGGCGTGGTCGCGCGCTATGCCGCGCCCAAGCTGTGGGACGAGAACGAGCTGAAGGGCCTGATCGAAGCGGCCGAAGGCAAGGCGCTGGTGCTGGTGCTGGACGAGGTGCAGGACCCACACAATCTCGGCGCCTGCCTGCGCAGTGCCGCCGCCGCTGGCGTCACTGCGGTGGTGATCCCCAAGGACAAGAGCGCCCCGGTCAATGCGACCGTGCGCAAGGTCAGCGCCGGTGCCGCGGACAGCATTCCGGTGGTATCGGTGACCAATCTGGTCCGCTGCATCAAGGACATGCAGAAGCTGGGCGTATGGGTGTATGGGCTGGCCGGTGAATCCGAAACCACCATCCACAAGCTCGACCTGCGTGGCAACGTGGCGTTGGTGATGGGCGGCGAAGCCGATGGCATGCGCCGCCTGACCCGCGAAACCTGCGACCAGCTGGTGCGCATCCCGATGCCGGGCGACGTCGAGAGCCTCAATGTATCCGTGGCGACGGGTGTGGCATTGTTCGAGGCAGTCCGCCAACGCCTGTAAGGAACACCATGCCCCGCACGCCGCCTCGTCTCTTCCTCCGATTGACCGTGGCGCTGGCGGGGCTTTGCGTCCTGGGCGCCGCCGCGCAGGACGCACCTCGCCAACGCGCGCGTGAGCTGGGTGTCGCGCCCGGCATCTTCAGCCCAGGCAGCAACAACGCGATCACCGACGTAGCCGGCGTGCGCGTTGGCCAGGTGACGCTGAGTACCGGCAACACGGTACGCACCGGCGTTACCGCGATCCTGCCGCATCCCGGCAATGCCTACCGCTCGCGGGTGCCGGCGGCGCTGCATGTTGGCAACGGCTTCGGCAAATTTGTCGGCAGCACCCAGGTCAACGAACTGGGCGAACTGGAAACCCCGATCCTGCTGACCTGCACGCTATGCGTGTGGAAGGCGGCTGATGCGATGGCCGAGTGGATGCTGGCGCAGCCGGACATGCAGCAGGTGCGCTCGTTGAACGTCGTTGTTGGCGAAACCAATGATGGTGGCCTCAATGACATCCGCGCACGGCCGGTTACCGCGGACGCGGTGCGCCGGGCATTGGAGAGCGCGAAGAGCGGGCCGGTGCAGGAAGGCAGTGTCGGTGCCGGCACCGGCACGGTGGCATTCGGCTGGAAGGGCGGTATTGGTACCTCGTCGCGCAAGCTGCCCGAGAGCCTGGGCGGCTGGACCGTGGGCGTGCTGGTGCAGGCCAATTTCGGCGGTGTCCTGCAGGTGGAAGGTGCACCGGTCGGGCGCGAGCTGGACCGTTATGCATTCCAGAATGCAGTGGCCGCGCAGGGCAATGTGCGCGGGCTGGCCGATGATCGCGGCGATGGTTCGGTGATCATCGTGGTGGCAACCGATGCACCCTTGTCGGACCGCAACCTGCGGCGTCTGGCCTCGCGCGGAATGATGGGTTTGGGGCGCACCGGCAGCTCCGCCTCCAACGGCAGCGGCGATTATGTGCTGGCATTTTCAACGGCCGAATCGGTACGGCGTGGATTTGACGCGGCGCAGTTGCAGACCACCGAGTTGGCCAACGAACAGATGAGCGCGGTGTTCCAGGCCAGCGTCGATGCGGTGGAAGAGTCGGTCTACAACGCCTTGTTCATGGCGACCACGGTGAGTGGCAATGGGCAGACGGTGGAGGCGATTCCGCTGGATAAGGTGCGGGAGGTTCTGCAGCGGCATGGGGTGGGGCAGCAGGAGCGGTAGTTCGCGCGGGGTGTTGCAGATCGCAGCAATGTCGGACGCAAGCCCTTCTCCCGCCTGCGGGGTTAAGAACAGGCGTTCACGAGCCAAAGGCTCGTGACTGTTCGTACGCCCTGCGTGCTACGCAGGGCCGGGGCGCGGTGCGAGGTGCCCGAAGGGCGGATGAGGGGAGCTTTTGACGTTGCTTTGCCAGGAGCTTTCCCTCACCCCAACCCCTCTCCCGCATGCGGGAGAGGGGCTTAAGCAGGTTTACTGGCTCGTCATTGCCCCACCACCCAACGCCTTGTACAGCGTCACATCGTTCACCAGCTGGCTGCGCTTGGTCTGCGCCAGCGACAGCTCGGCGTTACGGCGGGTCTGCTCCGCTTCAAGCCAGGTACGCAGATCCGTAGCACCCGCGCGATAACGCACCTCGTACAAGCGCGCGATCTCCACCGCCTCGTCATACGAGGCCTGCGCCGCAGCGACCTGCTCCGCGAGGCGGGTGCGTGCCGACAAGGCGTTGTCCACTTCCGACAGCGCGGTATACAGCGTGCGCCGGAAATCATTGGCGGCGATCTGGTAGGAAAGATCGGCCGATTTGATGTCCAGCTGCATCTGCCGGAATTTCAGGAATGGCAGGCTCAAGCCAGCGCCCAGCGTCGCCACCGGATTGGTCAGTACATCCTCCAACGAGCTGCTGGAGCTGCCAACCGAACCGCTCAGGCTCAGGCTGGGGTAGTAGCTGGTGGCGGTCACCTTGATGCTCTTCAGCGACTGTCGCAGGCGCAACTCGGCAGCACGCAGGTCGGGCCGGCGTGCAAGCAACTCGGCCGGCATGCCTTCGACCAGGGCCGGGCTCTGCGCGACATCAAGGTTCTGCGGCTCGTTCGCCAGCGGCCAGGGCTGGCCATCGAGCAGCACGGTCAAGGCATTGCGGGTTTCCACCCGTTGCTGTTCCAGCTGCGACTGTGCGGCCTTCTGACTCTCGATGTTCTGTTGCGCTTGGCGAACTTCCAGCCGCGATACGCCGCCCGCATCGAACTGTGCCTGCACCAGGGAAGCTGTGCGCTGCAGGCGCTCAAGATTGGCCTGACCGGTGGCGATCGCCTGGTTGAGATAGCCCAACTGCCAGTACAGCTCGGTGCTCTGGCCAACAAGCGTGAGCGCGGTGCTCTGCAGGTCCTGCGCGGTGGCCTGCGCTTCCCACTGGGCGATATCGCGCTGGCCGCGCAGCTTGCCCCACAGGTCCAGCTCCCAGCCCAGCGACACGCTGGCGCTGTGGTTGCGCGACCAGTCGTCGCTGCTGTCGGTACTGCGGCTGCTGTTGGCGCTGACCGAGCCGCTGGCCTGTGGCCACAGGTCGGCGGAGGCCAGTCCTGCCTGGGCGCGGGCACGTTCCAGCTTCAAACCGGCCGAGGCCATGTCGGTGTTGCTGGCCAGTACGCGTTCGATCAGCTGGTCCAGGTTCGGATCGGCGAAGCCCTGCCACCAGGCATCTGCATGCACATCGGTAACCGGTGCGGTCACTTCATGCGCGATGGCCTGCACCGGCGCATTGGCAGCGGCATCGCCGCGTCCATAGACGTTGGGCACGCGCAGGTCGGCAGCAGGGTCGGCGCTGGGCGTGGTGGCGCAGCCGGCCAAGGCAGCGGTCAGGGCGGCGGAGAGCAGCAGGGGACGGAGTGCTTTCATGGTCATCTTCATTCGCGGGCCAAGGCCTCGACCGGGTCGAGCTGGGCGGCGTTGCGGGCCGGCAGGAAACCGAACGCCACGCCGATCAGGGTCGAGCAGGCGAAGGCGGCAATGATCGAGCCGGTGGAGAACAGCAGGGTGAAGCTCGCGCCAAAGGTCTGGAAGGCCCAGCCGATCGACAGCGCCAGCGCGATGCCCAGCACGCCGCCGAGCAGGCAGACCAATACCGCCTCGATCAGGAACTGCTGGCGGATGTCGCTTTGCCGCGCACCCACGGCCATGCGCACGCCGATCTCGCGGGTACGTTCGGTCACCGACACCAGCATGATGTTCATCACCCCGATGCCGCCGACCACCAGTGCAATTGCGGCGATCGCACCGATCAACAAGGTCATGGTCTTGGTGGTGGACTCGATGGTCTCGCGGATCTCGGCGGTATTGCTGAGGAAGAAGTCCTCGGTGCCGTGGCGCAGGGTCAACAGTTTGGTGATCGCCGATTGCGCGGCATCCATCGGCGTGTCGTCCTTGACCCGCAGGGTGATGCTGCTCAGGTAGGTCTGCCCCAGCATGCGCGCCATCACCGTGGTGTAGGGCACCCAGACGCTGAGATTGGTGCTGCCACCAAAGCCCATCGACTGGCGCTTGGCCACGCCGATCACCCGAGCCGGCACATTGCCCAGCAGCACCACCTTGCCCAGCGGATCATCACTGCCGAACAGCTGGGTACGTGTGTTCTCGTCGATCACCACGACCTGTGCCAGGCCCTTTACCTCGCTTTCGTCGAAGTAGCGACCGCTGACCAGGGTCATGCCCTTGACCCGGAAGTACTGGTCGCCAATACCGGCAACCTGTGCCGAGGCAGCCTTGTTGCCGACCCGCGCGGTCACCGAACTGGACACGCTGGGGGTGACGCTGTCGATGTAACTCTGCGTGGCCAATGCTTCGGCATCGCTGCTTTTCAACGTCTGCACGCGGGCCGAGCGCATGTCGCCGAAGCCACGGCCCGGGTAGACGTCGATGGTATTGGTGCCCAGCGAGGAAATGTTCTGCAGGATCTGCTGCTGCGAGCCATTGCCCATCGCCACCACCGACACCACCGAGGCGATGCCGATGATGATGCCGAGCATGGTCAGGAAGGTACGCAGGCGGTGCGCGTTCATTGCCAGCAAGGCCATGCGGAAAGCTTCGACGAAGCGATCACGGGCGGCCTGGAAGGCGCTGCCACCGGCGCGCACGGGCTCGGTGCGCTGCTGCGTCTGCAGTGCCGGCACCTTGTCGTTGCGGCGGTCGGCGATGATCTCGCCATCGCGGATCTCGATGATGCGCTGGGCGTGCTCGGCTACGTGCATGTCGTGGGTGACGATGATGATGGTCTGGCCTTCGGCATGCAGCTCGCCGAGGATGTTCATCACTTCCTCGCCCGATGCGCTGTCCAGCGCGCCGGTGGGTTCGTCGGCGAGGATCACCTCGCCACCGTTCATCAGCGCACGCGCGATGGACACGCGCTGCTGCTGGCCGCCGGACAGCTGGCCGGGCTTGTGGCCCATGCGGTCGCTCAGGCCAAGGCGGGTGAGCAGGGCTTCAGCCCGTTCGCGCCGTGCCTCGTGCGGGGTGCCGGCGTAGATTGCCGGCACTTCCACGTTGCCGCGTGCGTCCAGATCGCCCAGCAGGTGATAGCGCTGGAAGATGAAACCAAAATGTTCACGGCGCAGCTCGGCCAGTTCGTCCGGTTGCATGCGCCCGGTTTCGCGGCCGGCCACTTTATACGAGCCCACGGTGGGGCGGTCCAGGCAGCCGAGGATGTTCATCAGCGTCGACTTGCCCGAACCGGACTGGCCGACGATGGCGACCATCTCGCCGGCATGGATGTCGAGGTTGACGTCCTTGAGCACGGCGATGGTGTCCTCGCCGGCCGGGAACTCGCGACGCAGGTCGCGCAGTTGCAGCAGTGGCTGGCTCATCGGCGCGGGCCACCCATCATCGGGCCCATCGGGCCGCGCTGGTTGCTGCTGCTGGATTTCTCGCCGGCAGTGACTTCGCCGACCACGACCAGCTCGCCTTCCTTCAGGCCTTCCAGTACTTCGACGTTGGAGCCGTTGTTGAGGCCGACCTTGATCGTGCGCGGCTCGGGCTGCCCGTCCTTGTTGACCACGCGGACCACGTAGCTGTTGCTCTTGGCCAGTGCGGCGGCATCCGGCTGGCGGCGCTGCTGGCGCTGGCCTTCCTGCTTGCCGCGGGCGGCGCGCTGCTCGCCATTGGCGGCAGTCGCGCCGGGGCCACGGCCGCCTTCCGGCACCTTGGGGCCGAGCGCGACGGTGGGAATCAACAGCGCGTCCTTGGCCTGGGCCAGCATCACCGAGACCTGCGCGGTCATGTCGATGCGCAGCGTGCCGTCCGGGTTCTCGACGTCGAACAGCGCGTTGTAGTACACGGCGGTGCTGGAGCTGGACGAGGAAGAACTGCTGGAGCTGGTGCTGTCGGTGCTGATCGAGGCCGGCGCCGGGTTCACCGTGCGCAGCTTGGCTTCGTACTTGTGGTCCGGATTGCCGAGGATGGTGAAGTACACCGGCATGCCGGGCTTGACCTTGACCACGTCGGCTTCGGAAATCTCGGCATTCACGGTGACCAGGTCCAGCCGCGCCAGCTTGACGATGGTCGGTGCGGACTGGTTGGCGTTGACGGTACGGCCTTCTTCGGCAACCACCGCGACCACGGTGCCGTCGATGGGCGCGGTGATACGGGTATAGCCGAGGTTGGCCTGGGCGGTGCCCAGTTCGGTTTCGCGCTGGCGGATCTGTGCGTCGAGCGCACGGATCTGCGCGCGGGTGCTGGCCAGGTTGGCTTCGGCCGACTCGTAGTCGGCGCGCGAGGTGGCTTCGGCGGCCAGCATCTCCTTCTGGCGGGCGAAGGCCAGCTCGGATTCCTTCAGCGAGGCGGTCTGCACCGCACGCTGGGCGCGGATGTTCTCCAGCGCCGCCTCAGCATTCTTCAGGCTGTTCTCCTGGGTTACCGAGTCGATCTCGGCGATCAGGTCGCCCTGCTTGACCACATCACCCAGCTGCACCTTCAGCACCTTGATCTGGCCCGAAGCCTGCGCACCGACGCTGACCAGCTTGTAGGCATCGATGACGCCGGTGGCGTCGACCGTCTGTTCCAGATCGCCACGGCTGACCGGCGAGGTGGCCATCGAAGGAGTAGCGGGCTTGCGCGTGGCCCAGAACACGCCGCCGGCGATCAGGGCGACGATGGCAGCGGCAAGCAGGATGCGGTTGCGGCGGGAGGAGGGCAGCAGCTTCACGGTGATCAGGCACTCAGGCTGGGCCGCAGCGTGCGGCGTTGATGCCAGTGTGGTCAGCACCCTGTTCAGCCTCAAGGCACAGTGTGTGTCGGCATGTATCAGGTTCAGCCAGCAATGTATCGGCGTGTATCAAGTGCGGGCGTTGATACCTGTGGATACACTGCGGCCGCGCACGACGATCCGCTAGCATGGATCATTGCCCCATGACGGACATACAGACCTTGCACCGCTTGTTGGTGGTAGACGACGACAGTGACATCCGCAGCCTGCTGGCCGAGCAACTGGGCCGGGCCGGCTATGCCGTGAGCACGGCGGCCGATGGCAACCAGATGCGCCAGGTACTGGCGCGCGAGCACATCGACCTGATCGTGCTTGACCTGAACCTGCCGCGCGAAGACGGCTTGGCGTTGTGCCGCGAATTGCGGGTGCGTTCGACCACGCCGGTGATCATGCTCACCGCACGCAGCGAACCGATCGATCGCGTGCTGGGGCTGGAAATGGGCGCCGATGATTACCTGGCCAAGCCCTTCGAGCCGCGCGAGCTGCTGGCACGCATCCGCAACGTGCTGCGCCGGACCGAGGCCTTGCCGACCAACATGGAACCGCTGGCGATGCGCCGGGCGCTGTTCTCCGGCTGGGTATTCGATCTGGAACACCGGCATCTGGTTGATCCGGCCAAGCGCGTGGTGATGTTGTCGGGGGCCGAGTTCCGCCTGCTGCGGGTGCTGGTGGCGCATGCCAACAAGGTGTTGTCGCGTGAGCAGTTGGTGTCGCTGAGCAGCGGTCGCAACTACGAATCGCAGGACCGTGCCATCGACCTGCAGATCAGCCGCCTGCGGCAGAAGCTGGCTGATGCTGGTGGTGCCGACGGCCTGATCAAGACGGTGCGCAACGAGGGCTATGTGTTCGCCAGCGCGGTGACGCTGGAATGAAGCGGCTGCGCCTGTTCCTGTCGTCGATGGCCGGGCGGCTGTTCGTCATCCTGCTGGTCGGCATGATGGTGGCGGCGATTGGCGCGACATTGCTGGCCGAGAGCCGGCGCCAGCAGGAATTCGAGCGGCAGAACCTTGCGCGTATCGCCGACCGTCTGCAGGGCTTCGTCAATCTGCTGGACGGCAACCCGGAGCTGCGCAGCCGCCTGCTGGCGGTGGGCGGACCCAATGTGCGTGAGGTGAAAGGCGACTTCCGCGTCGGCGATGTGGACGAGGCCCTGATGGCGGTGCTGGCGGCACGCGGTGGTGCAGTCGCCAATGCGCAGGTGCGCGCGACCAGTTTCCGCTCCTGCATGCCGCCGCTGCCGGAATTCCTGCCACCACCGGGGCGCGGACAGCGATCACAGCACCCACGTGAGCGCGACCCGGCATTCACCCCACCGCGCTGTCGCCTGGTGGAACTGAAGCTCACTGACGGCACGCCGCTGCGGCTGGCGCTGGAATACCCGGCGGTGGCGAGGCGCAGCGGCGCGGCATTTGACCCGTGGTTCCTGTCGTTGCTGGCATTGGCGATTGGCCTGCTGGCCTATGTGGTTGCGCGCATCGCCAGTTCGCCATTGCAGCGATTGGCGAACCACGCCACCGAGCTTGGCCATGACCTGCAGCGCGAACCGCTGCCGGTCAGCGGACCCTTGGAAGTGCAGCGTGCTGCCGAAGCCTTCAATGCCATGCAGAAGCGTCTGCAGCGCCATCTGAGCGAACGCACGCAGATGCTGGCGGCGATCACCCACGACCTGCAGACGCCATCGACGCGGCTGCGCCTGCGGCTGGAAAACGTGCAGGACGAACAATTGCGTGAGCGCCTGATCGGCGATCTTGCCGCGATGCAGGCCTTGATTCGCGAGGGATTGGATCTTGCTCGCAGTGCCGAGAGTGCCGAGCAACGTGCGGCGCTCGATCTGGACTCGCTGCTGGAAAGCGTGGTCGAGGACGTCGCCGAGTCTGGTCATGATGCGGTGCTGGAGCAGGGGAGCGGGGCGGTGCTGATGCTGCGGCCGTTGGCGATGCGGCGTTTGTTCTCCAATCTGGTCGACAACGCGGTGAAGTATGGCCGCGCCGCGCATGTCAGTGCACGCCGCGATGGCGATGCAGTCGAGGTGCGGGTGCGTGACCATGGGCCGGGGCTGGCCGAGGACGAACTCGAAGCCGTGTTCACCCCGTTCCTGCGCCTGGAAACCTCGCGCTCACGCGAGACCGGCGGCGCTGGCCTGGGCCTGACCATCGCCCGTGCACTGGCAGAGAAGGACGGTGCAAGCTTGATCCTGCGCAATCACCCCGAAGGCGGTCTGGAAGCCATCGTTCGGTGGGAAGCGCCGCAGTGGCCGGCCAGCGCCTAGCGGCGCTGGGCTGTTGTAGGAGCGGCGTCAGCCGCGAAGCAACAGATACATCCGGCGTGAGCGAAGGCAAACCATCATTGGTATGTCGAGCGCAGGAAACTATTGCTTGAGTCTGGCGGATAGCCAGCTTCGCGGCTGACGCCGCTCCCACAACAGCGGGGGCGCTAGGCTTTCACACCACCAATCACACTCTGGCGGAAATCCCTGCTGCCAGCGCTCGCTCATCCCTGCAACAAGGCCTCTGTTTGCTAGTATCGCCACACCAGTTTGGGGCATGAACGATGGCAGCAGAGAAGAATCCGGTAACCCGGTCGGGGATGGGGATGCGCGCGACGTCGGGCAGGGCGAGGGTCTTTGCAAAACGATGTCTGGCAGCGCTGAGCGTGTTGGCAGGCGTTGCTGCGGCACCTGCCTGGGCGCAGGGCGGAGTCGAAGGTTTCCCGCCGTCGCTGGCGGTATTGCCGCTGCCCGGCCTGCTCGCCGGCCTGTGTCTGCTGTTGCTCGTGCTGGTGTTGTGGCTGGCGCTTCAGCTCAGGCAGCAACGTGGCCAGGCCCAGCAGCTCGCCGCGCAGGAGCATGCTCGATCCGAACAGCTGCAGCAGCAGAACGGCAGGCTGGAAGTCGCCCTGCTGGAGAAGGCGCAGCTGGAACAGCGGCTGCGCGAGCAGGCCGAAGCGTTCGAGCGCTTGGCCAATGAGGATGATCTCAGTGGCCTGCCCAACCGCCGTGCCTTCGATGACGTGCTGGCGCGTGACATGGCGGCAGCGCGTCGTACCGGGCGTTCCTTGAGCCTGGTGGTACTGAGCATCGATCACCTCAAGCAGATCAATGCCGAGTGGTCGCGTGCGGTGGGTGACCTGGTGCTGTGCGAGGTAGGCGATCTGATGCGACGCAGCCTGCGTGCATCCGACATGCCGGCACGGTTGGGCAACAAGGAATTTGCCGTGCTATTGGCCGATACCGCGTTGCCCGAGGCCGAGATCGCCTGCCAGCGCCTGCAGCGTCTGTTTGGTCAGTACGCGGAGTGGGGCGGCCATGAGGCCGGTGATATCAAGGTCAGTTTCAGTGCTGGCGTTGTGCAGCTCGGCGAAGACGACCAGGCGCCGGTGCTGTTCTATCAGCGTGCCAAGAACGCATTGGCGCAGGCAAAGAAGGAAGGCCGCGCAAGGACCTGCGCGGCCTGATGATCGTGCAGCTCAGCGGCCGGGCGCGGTTGGCCAGGCGTTGACGATCTTGCAGAACAGGCGCGCGGTCTGTTCGGTGTCGTATACCGCGCTGTGCGCTTCACTGGCATCCCACTCGAAGCCAGCCGCCTGTACCGAGCGGGCCAGCACGGTTTGACCGTAAGCCACGCCGGCAAGCGTCACCGTGTCGAACACGCTGAACGGATGGAACGGGTTGCGCTTGTGGCCGCTGCGGGCGACGGTGGCGTTGACGAAATTCAGGTCGAAATGCGCGTTGTGGCCGACCAGGATCGCGCGCTGGCAGTTGTACTTCTTCATCGCCGCACGCACCGGTGCGAACACATGCTCCAAGGCATCGCGCTCGGGCTTGGCGAGGCGGAACGGGTGGTCGAGCACGATGCCGGTGACTTCCAGCGATTTGGGATCGATTTCGGTGCCTTCGGCCGGGATCACATGCGCACTGGCGGTCTGGCCGGGGTAGAGCAGGCCGTTCTCGTCCATCTCCACCGGCACGGTGGCGATCTCAAGCAGGGCGTGGCGATTGCAGTCAAAGCCGCCCGTTTCCACATCCACCACCACCGGCAGGAAGCCACGGAAGCGTTGCGCCATCGGCGTGAAAGCAGGGCGGGGGACCGAGGGTTCAGCAAGTTCGTTCATCGCAATAGGGTAGCAGAGCGGGTCAAGTGGCCGCGTCAGCGGCAGGCTGCAAGCGCTATCAGGAGGCCGTAGTGCCGAGCCATGCTCGGCAAGGGCTTTACCGCGTAGTGCCGAGCCATGCTCGGCAAGGGCTTTACCGGTAGAGCCTCAGCCGAGCATGGCTCGGCTCTACAGGGGCATTCCCGGCAATGCCTGAGAGCCAACCCTCCCCTACGCCTTCGGCGCAAGGGAGGGGGCCAAGCTGCCCAGCAGACAGCCCTTATCCCGCAGTTGCTGCAGCATTGCCGTGCCATTGCTGACGAAAGCAGCATCCGCCGGTGTACCTGCCTCGGCCGCCAACGCCCGCAGCTGCTCAAGCCCGCTGAGCTCGGGAAACTGCTCCAGCCTCTCCAACAACCGGTACAGCATCGGCGAAAGTTCGGAGAACACGATGTTTCCATGAGCCTCGCGCCGGGCCAGCAACAAAGTTGGCTGTAACGGTGGCTCACTGGGCTGATATTCCAGACCAATCCGATGCACCGGCCACTGGTAGGCCAAGGCACGGCAGCTGGGCGAACAGACCGGGCTGGCAGCCAGCAGGTCACCACCAGGATCATGCGCAGGCAGCGGCTCGTCGCTGATTTTCAGCGCCAGTTCGATCCATTCGTAATGCGCCAGTTCCAGCAACCAGGGCGCTTGCGGATCGACCGGCTGACTGTCCAGAAAGGCAATGAATTCCTGGCCGATCTCCGGGAACAACGGCGTGCGCGCGCGATGCTCGCGACAAAAAACGCGCACCAGTTGCTGCCAGCGCGATTCACCCAAGGTGCGTGTGATTACCGGAAAATTCGCGGCCAGCAGACTCTGGATATTGTTGAAGTACAGCTCGCGATACACCTGCATGCGCGTGTAATCGATACTCGCCGGAGCAGGCTGTTGCAACGGATCACGCAGGTGTGCGGCAAAGCGCATCTGCATCTCACGCAGTGACTCAGCCATGGGCGGCCTGCTGCAACTGGCGGATACGTGTCAGTTCTTCAAGCAGTTCAGGCAGTGGCGGGAAGTTGAAGTCGCGTTCCAGCAGGGTGGGGCGCACGCCATGCATGGTGTAGGCATCGGCCAGCAGTGCCCAGACATCGTCCTTGACCGGCATGCCATGGGTGTCGATCTTCAGGTCTTCGGCTTCGTCGTGATGGCCGGCAACGTGGTAACTGGCAATGCGTTGCGAGGGCAGGCGTGCAAGAAAGGTGCGGGCGTCATAGCCATGGTTGATGGCGTTGACGTAGACATTGTTGACGTCCAGCAGCAGATCGCAATCGGCCTCGTCCAGCACGGCGTTGATGAAGTCCGCCTCGTCCATGTCCGCCGCAGGTACAGCGTAGTAGGAGGCATTTTCCACGGCGATGCGACGGCCCAGGATGTCCTGTGTCTGGCGGATGCGCGCGGCCACATGGCGCACGGCTTCATCGGTGAACGGCAGCGGCAGCAGCTCGTAGAGATGGCCGTCATCCGTGCACCAGCTCAGGTGTTCGCTGTAGAGGGCGACCTGGTGCTGGTCGAGGAAGCGCCGCGTCCGTGCAAGGAATTCCAGGTCCAACGGGGCGGGGCCGCCCAGCGACAGCGACAGGCCATGACAACTCAGCGGATGTTGCTGCGACAGTGCGGACAGCGCTTCGCCCAGGCTGCCGCCAACCCCGATCCAGTTATCCGGGGCGCATTCGAGAAAATCGAATGCGCCGGCCGGTGCAGCCTGCAAGGCGTCGAGCAGCGAGCGCCGCAGGCCCAGGCCAGCGCTGGCCTGGGCGGGCATGCGCTGGTGGGGTGGTGTGCAGGGCTTAGTGCTTACCGCCACACTTGCCCTCACCACATTTGCCTTCGGCCTTGGCTTTGTCGGCACCTGCGGCTGCTTCGCCATCAACCTTGGCGGCATCGGTCCTGGGCTTGTCCTTGTCGGCACCGCACTTGCCTTCGCCACATTTGCCTTCGCCGCACTTGCTCTCGGCCTTCTGCTTGGCGGCAGCATCGGTGCTTTGCGCGGTAGCGGTAGCCGCTTGTGCTTCGGTGGTTGGTGGGGTCTGGGTGCTGGCACCGAGGGCATAGCCCTGGGCCAGGTCGGTCATGGCAAAAGCAGGGGCCGCCATGCCGCCGAGCAGGGCGGCGCCCAGGGCGAGCGTGGTGGACTTGCGGATGTCGATGGCCATTGATGGTGTCTCCGGTGGTGGTTGGGCCGGGGGGAGGCTGGAGCTTAGCAAGCGGTCCGGCGCAATGGCGTGACCTTGCCACCGTTGGAATGGCAACGGGCCCACTTGGGGCCCGTGTTGGTTCAGCTGGCGATGGTGATCAGCGATGGCCGCTGACGATATCGATGATGAGCCCGGTGGCGACTGCCATCAACACATAGCGGTCATCGACCTTGCGCCATTCGTTGCCACGCCCGGGCCGACGCAGGCCATGCTTGCTGTAATCGGCAATACGGTTGCCGCGCTGGTTCTGCGGCAGGCGCTCGCCTTTGCGTGGGACATGGTGCGCGCTGTTGCTGGATGCGTGGCGGGCGCTGTTGTGCGCGGCCGGTGCAGGTGTGCTGGTGCGATGGCCTTGGGCGTGCTGGTCAGCACTGTGGGCCGACTTGTCGCGACGAATGTCGTCGCGGTCACGATCCTGCGCTGGGCCGGCAAGGGCGGCACCGGAGGCGAACAGGGACAGACCCAGGAGGGTGGCAGCGATACGCTTCATGGCAATTCCTCAGTGCGCGGCGGGAGTGCTGCGGACGAGTCCATGCTCGGAAAAAATGCGTGAATGACTGATTAAAAACACCGGCTGCACGGTGTCGCTTTGTACCAGTCTGTATCAGCCCGCCACGACGAGGTGCAGCGGGCTGATGCGGACAGGATGGCAGCGCGGCCGCTGCGCATGCAGGCAGCGGCCGGACAACCGTCGATCAGGCGTGATCGACGGTGCTGGTTTCGTCGCGCTTCTCGCGCGGCGGCAGCGGCGCATCACCGTGTACCAGGAACCATACGTTCTCGGCGATGTTGGTGGCGTGGTCGCCGATACGCTCCAGGTTCTTGGCCATGAACAGCAGGTGCGTGCACGGGGTGATGTTGCGCGGGTCTTCCATCATGTAGGTCAGCAACTCGCGGAACAGCGCGGTGTACTGGGCGTCCAGACGCGCGTCGTCGGCGCGCAGGCTCAGCGCCGCCTCGGCATCGTTGTCGCGATAGGCTTCCATCGCGCGGCGGACCTGCTGCGCGGCGAGCCGGCCGAGTGCGCGCACGCCCTGGATCTGCGGCAGTGGCGGCACCGCGGCCAGCGCGATGGAGCGCTTGGCGACGTTGGCGGCATAGTCGCCGATGCGTTCGATGTCGGCGGGGATACGCAGGCCGGCGAGGATCTCGCGCAGGTCGCGGGCCATCGGCCCACGCAGCGCCAGGCGCATCACGTCGTGGCTGATCTGCTGCTCGAGCTGGTCGATGGCCTCGTCGTTGGCGACGATGCGCTGCGCGGCCTTCTCGTCGCGGCGTTCGATCACGTCCAGCGCGGCTTCGAGCTGGGCAACGGACATTTCGCCCATGCGCACGATCTCGGTTACCAGTCGCTGCTGTTCTTCGTCATAGCTCTTGACGATGTGGTCGTTGGGAAGATTCATGGAATGCTCGCTGGAGACGGTTCGGGTGGGACTGCATTCGTTCGGTAGCTGCGTTGCCATCCATGGCGTACATCTGGCTTCGGAGTGCGGCCCGGCCATCCTTGGCCAGGCGTCCAGCGGGCGGCGGACCCTTGCATGGTCTGCCTGCGCCAGCCTCAGCCGAAGCGACCGGTGATGTAGTCCTCGGTCTGCTGCTTGGAGGGGTTGGAGAAGATGGTTTCGGTGCGGTCGTGCTCGATCAGGTCGCCCAGGTACATGAAGGCGGTGTAGTCGGACACGCGCGCGGCCTGCTGCATGTTGTGGGTGACGATGGCGATGGTGTAATCGTTCTTCAGCTCTTCGACCAGCTGCTCGATGCGGCTGGTGGAGATCGG
The DNA here is from genome assembly GCF_056861425.1 of Stenotrophomonas sp. 21LCFQ19. Classification (NCBI taxonomy): domain Bacteria; kingdom Pseudomonadati; phylum Pseudomonadota; class Gammaproteobacteria; order Lysobacterales; family Lysobacteraceae; genus Stenotrophomonas; species Stenotrophomonas sp. 21LCFQ19. The sequence goes on from NZ_JBSPUF010000014.1 coordinate 27,507, forward strand.
GTCCAGCGCCGAGGTCGGCTCATCGAGCAGCAGCACGTCCGGGCGCAGGGCCACGGCGCGGGCGATGCACAGACGCTGCTGCTGGCCACCGGACAGGCCCAACGCGCTCTGGTTGAGCTTGTCCTTCACTTCGTCCCACAGCGCGCCCTGGCGCAGTGCCTGCTCGACGCGCACGGCCATGTCGGCCTTGGACAGCTTCTCGTGGTGGCGGATGCCGTAGGCGACGTTCTCGAAAATGGTCATCGGGAACGGCACCGGCTTCTGGAACACCATGCCCACCTTGGAACGCAGGCGGTTCATCGGGTACTTGGGCGAGAGGATGTTCTCACCGTCCAGCAACACTTCGCCGCGCGCTTCCAGCTTGGGATACAGCGCGTAGATGCGATTGAAGATGCGCAGCAGGGTGGACTTGCCGCAACCGGAGGGGCCGATCAGCGCGGTGACACGCTTTTCCGGAATCTCCAGGTTGATGCTCTTCAGCGCATGGAACTTGTCGTAGTAGAAGTCCAGGCCGCGTGCAGCCAGCTTGACCGGCGCCGGGGTATGCAGCGACTGGTTGGCGGCGGGCACGTTGATGCGCTGCATCGGTACGGCGTTGCTGAGGTCGTTCATGGGAAGGTCCATGGCAATCAATCGTTTAAGTTCAATCGTTCGAGATGCGGTTACGCAGCAGCAGGCCGCGCGCGGAGAGGCTGACCAGCAGGACGAACACGGTCAGCACCAGGGCGCCTGCCCAAGCCAACACCTGCCAGGATTCATACGGGCTGCCGGCAAACTGGTTCATCACCACCGGCACCGAGGCCATTGGCTGCATGACGTTGCTGTTCCAGTACTGGTTGCCGAAGGCGGTGAACAGCAGCGGCGCGGTTTCGCCGGAGATGCGGGCCAGCGCCAGCAGGATGCCGGTGACGATGCCGGCCATGGCGCTGCGGTACAGCACCTGCATGATCACCTTCCATTGCGGCACACCGAGAGCCAACGCGGCTTCGCGCATCTGCACCGGTACCAGGCGCAGCATTTCGTCGGTGGTGCGGATCACCACCGGCAGCACGATGAAGGCCAGCGACAGCGCGCCTGCAAATGCCGAGAACTGGCCGCCGGTCTGCATCACGTACAGCGTGTAGACGAACAGGCCGAGCACGATCGACGGTGCCGACAGCAGGATGTCATTGACGAAGCGGACCACGGTGCCGGCCTTGCGGGCGTTGCCGTACTCGGCCAGCCAGGTGCCCGCGGCGACGCCCAGCGGCGTGCCGATGCCGATCGCCATCGCACACATCACCGCGCTGCCGAAGAAGGCATTGAGCAGGCCGCCTTCCTGCATCGGCGGCGGCGTCATCTTGGTGAAAAGATTCAGGTTGATGCCCGGCAGGCCCTTGGACAGCAGCGTCCACAGGATCCAGCCGAGGAAGAACAGACCGAACAAGGCGGTCGCACAACCCATGAACAGGGCCACGACATTGACGACGCGACGGCGCAGGTACAGCGAATCAGCGGAAGCGGACATCAGTTGCCCTCCTTGCGGGACAGGCGCATCAGCATCAGGCGGGCCAGTGCCAGCACCACGAAGGTGACGATGAACAACACGAAGCCGAGCAGCAGCAGCGCCGAACGGTAGGTCTCGGTGGCTTCGCCGAAGTCGTTGGCGATCAGTGCGGCGATGGTGGTGCCAGGCTCCAGCAGCGAGGGGGTCAGACGCACGCTGTTGCCGATCACGAAAGCGACCGCCATCGTTTCGCCGAGCGCACGGCCGAGGCCAAGGAACACGCCGCCGATGACAGCAGAGCGGGTGTAAGGCAGCACGATGTCCCAGCTCACTTCCCACTTGGTGGAACCCAGCGCGTAGGCCGATTCCTTCAGGCGGGTGGGAACGGTGAGGAAGACTTCACGCATCACCGAGGAGATGAAGGGGATGACCATGATCGCCAGCACGAAGCCGGCGGTGAGCATGCCGATGCCCAACGGCGGACCGCGGAACAAGGCGCCGATCACCGGCAGTGGACCTATGTGATCGTTGAGGAACGGAGTGACGTATTCGGTCATCACCGGCACCAGCACGAACAGGCCCCACATGCCGTAGATGATCGACGGAATGCCTGCCAGCAGCTCGATGGCGGTGCCAACCGGGCCACGCAGCCAGCGCGGCGCGACTTCGGTCAGGAAGAAGGCGATGCCGAAGCTCACCGGCACGGCGATCAACATCGCGATCAGGGCGGTGACGATGGTGCCGTAGATCGGTGCCAGCGCGCCGAACTTGTTCTCGACTGGATTCCACTCGGAGGAGTAGAAGAAGCTAAGGCCTTGCTCCTGCAGCGCGTGGCGGCCGCCCCAGAGCATGGACAGTGCGGCGCTGGCGAGGGCGACCAGGACGAAGATGACGGTGGCGACCAGGAACCAGCGGAACAGACGCTCGTTGCGGGCGTCACGCAGGTCGCGCGATGTGGGCGAGGAAGCTAGGGACGGTGCAATGGCATTCATGGCAGCGGCAGGGGCCCAGGTGGATGCGGTGAAATATCAATCCCTCGTTGGAGGGGTTAGCCGTCGCTTCTGCTTTTGTTCGTCATTCCCGCGAAGGCGGGGATCGCTTTTCAGCGGTCATTCCCGCGTAGGCGGGAATCGCTCTTGCTGTTGATGGTGCGTGTGGCTTCAACAGCGAGGGCGGAGCAAGAGCAGCAACAACAGCAACAGCAACAGCAACAACATAAGCAGAATCACGAGCGATCCCCGCCTGCGCGGGGATGACGCAATGACAAAGGCGGGCGCACCTGCGGTGCGCCCGCGTCATTGCGTCACTTGAACTCAGCAGCCCAATAGGCTTCGATCTGGGTAACCAGCTCCGCCGGCAGCGGCACGTAGTGCAGCTCGTTGGCCTGGGCCTGACCATTCTCGAAGGCCCACTTGAAGAACGCGCGGGTATCGGCGCTACGCTTGGCATCCTTCGGCTGCTTGTGCATCAGCATGAAGTTGGTGGCAGTGATCGGCCATGCATTGGCGCCCGGTGCGTTGGTGATCACCAGGTTGAAGTCCTTGGCGTTGGCCCAGTCGGCGCTGGCAGCAGCGGCGGCAAAGGTCTCGGCGGTCGGCTGCACCCAGCTGCCAGCGGCGTTCTGCATCGAGGCATACGGCATGTTGTTCTGCAGGGCGTAGGCCAGCTCGACGTAACCGACCGAACCCTTGATCTGCTGCACGTAGGAGGCAACGCCTTCGTTGCCCTTGCCACCGACGCCGTCCGGCCACTGCACCGAGGTGCCTTCGCCAACCTTTTCCTTCCACTCGCCGCTGACCTTGGACAGGTAGTTGGAGAAGTTGAAGGTGGTGCCCGAACCGTCGGAGCGGTGCACCAGGGTGATCTTGGTGTCGGGCAGGGTCACGCCCGGGTTGGCATCGGCGATGGCCTTGTCGTTCCAGGTCTTGATCTTGCCCAGGAAGATGTCAGCCAGCAGGGTGCCGCTCAGGCGCAGCTGGCCCGGCTGCAGGCCTTCCAGGTTGACCACCGGTACCACGCCGCCGATTGCCGACGGAAACTGGCCCAGGCCTGCCTGCGCGAGTTCTTCGGTGGAAAGCGGCTTGTCCGAAGAGCCGAAGTCGACGGTGCCGGCCTTGATCTGGGCGATACCGCCACCCGAGCCGATCGACTGGTAGTTGATCTTGGCGCCGGTCGCGGCGTTGTAGTCGGCCGACCACTTGGACACCAGCGGGAAGATGAACGATGCGCCGGCACCGGAGATCTCAACGGCAACCTTGTCACCTGCGGCCGCTGCGGAGGCACCCGCGGCGTCTGGGCCGGAAGCGGCCTGGTTACCCTTGTCACCACAGGCCGACAGGCCCAGGGCGATGGCCAGCGAAAGGGCGGCAAGACCGGTCGTGTGCAGCTTCATGCGTCACTCCATAGCGGGGTAAATGCCGGCATCGCCGGCGGATGCGGCTATGAAATGATGTTTTTGTTACAACCTGATTACATCGTGAAAAAAATCTGAAAAAGCTCACAGAATCAATGGGTGGATGGTGCCCTGAAAGGCAGAAATGTCACCCGGAGGTGGGGCTATCCGGCGATGCCCCGTAGTGCCGAGCCATGCTCGGCAGGGGCTTTACCGGTAGAGCCTCAGCCGAGCATGGCTCGGCTCTACAGGTGCTGCGCCGGTCATGCCTCCGTGTAGTGCCGAGCCACGCTAGGCAGGGGCTTCACCGATAGAGCCCCAGCGTAGTGCCGAGCCACGCTCGGCAGGGGCCTCGCCGATAGAGCCTCAATGTAGTGCCGAGCCATGCTCGGCAGGGGTTTCACCGGTAGAGCCTCAACGTAATGCCGAGCCACGCTCGGCAGGGGCCTCACCGATAGAGCCTCAGCCGAGCATGGCTCGGCTCTACAGGGAGTGGTCCCGGCAATGCCGCTGGGACTGGGTCTTCAGCCTCGCGGCTTGCGCCGCTCCCACAACTAATGCGCAAAAAAAAGCGCGGATCACTTGATCCGCGCTTGAGACGGCGAGGGAGAGGGACCCGCCGGCTCTTTACTCAGTAACGCAGGTTCTGCTGCCAGTAGGTTTCGATCTGGCGGACCAGCGGGTCCGGCAGCGGCACGTAGTCGAGCTGGCGGGCTTGGGCGTCGCCGTTGGCGTAGATCCAGCGGAAGTACTCAACCGCGGCCTTGGCGCCTTCGGCACTCTTCGGCTGCTTGCGCATCAGGATGAAGTTGGTGGCAGTGATCGGCCATGCCTGCTCGCCCGGAGCGTTGGTCATCACCAGGTAGAAGTCACGTGCGTTGGCCCAGTCTGCGCTGGCAGCAGCGGCCGAGAAGGTCTCGTCACGCGGCTGCACGAAGTTGCCGGCGGCATTCTTCATGCGCGAGAAGGTCAGGCGGTTCTGCAGGGCGTAGGAGAACTCGACGTAACCGATCGAGCCGCGGATCTGCTTGACGTAAGCGGCCACGCCTTCGTTGCCCTTGCCGCCGATACCGACCGGCCACTGGACGCTGGTGCCTTCACCGACGGTGGTCTTCCAGTCAGCGTTGACCTTGGACAGGAAGTTGACGAAGTTGAAGGTGGTGCCCGAACCGTCGGAACGGTGGACGACGGTGATCTTGGTGTCCGGCAGGGTCAGGCCGGCATTGAGCGCGGCGATGGCCGGGTCATTCCACTTGGTGATCTTGCCCAGGAAGATGTTGGCCAGCGTCGGACCATCCAGCTTCATCGCACCGGCGTCCACGCCCGGCACGTTGAGCACCGGCACCACGCCGCCGATCACCGACGGGAACTGCACCAGGCCAGCCGACGCCAGTTCTTCCGGCTTCAGCGGCGCATCGGACGAGCCGAAGTCAACGGTATTGGCCTTGATCTGGGCAATGCCGCCGCCCGAGCCGATCGACTGGTAGTTGACGCGGTTGCGGGTGGCGGCGCTGTAATCGGCCGACCACTTGGACATGACCGGGTAGATGAAGGACGCGCCGGCGCCGGTGACATCGGCTGCATTGGCGGCGAACACGGACGACGCTGCGAGGATGGCTACAGCGGCGCGCGATTTGATGGCGTGGATCACGAATGGCTCCTGGGAGTTGATGTGCGGTGGTTTCCGCCCCGGCGCCTATTCCATAACCATTTGATGACAGCGCAGCGTCTGTCATATGACGCACATATGACAGTGGCGCTTGTGATCAGAACGCTGCTTCAACCTCGCTGGGAAGGGGGTAACTGCGGCCCTCTGGTAGCAGCTTGAAGCTGCGCACGGGCTGCTCTTCGCGGGCTTCCACGCAGTCACCTTTGGCATCTTCGTGGTTCACGGTTGAACTGCCGCGTTCACGGATTGTCAGCGTTGCCCAGCCTTGCGCGGGGGAGGGGCCAACCTCCAGCGTGCGCTTTGTTTCATGGAATTCACCGGCACAGCGGGTATCCCATTCACCGCCGCTGCTGGACACCACGATCTGCCCGGTAATTGCTTCCAGGTTGCTGCCGTTGAGTACCAGCAGCTGCAGCCGGGTTTCGCTGAAAGGGTTGGGTTGCGAGGAGTTGCTGCGTGAGCTGCGTACGCCGAACGCACGTACGCCCGGCGAGAGGTTGTAACGCGCGGTATCCAGGCCGACGCTGTCGACCTGGATGGCATCGCTGCTCATCACCTCGGGCAGGCGGAGCCCCGCGCGTGGGCGCAGGCTGGTGCTGTCGACCACCAATACATCCAGGTCGCCCGACTGGGAGTCACCATTGGGTCCCTCCGGGCCCAGAAACGGCACCGCGATCAAGGTCAACGAAGTATCCGCTGGCCATACTCGGCAAGCGCCGCGCTCGGCGTCGATGGACCAGCCGGAGCGGTCGGGCAGGGCGGCCGTGTTGCGCTGTTGGTACGCCTGGGTGATACGCGCGGCAGCGTCATCACCGCAGTCCTGGGCGAAACTGGTGACGGGCAGGAATAGCAGTAGTGCCAGCAGGCAGGTGCGCATGGGATCCATCCGGTTGGAGCGCCCCCGGATGCGTTGTGGGAGCTGCGTAAGCTGCGAAGCTTACACAGCTTCAGCAAGCGTAGCGGCGCCTGCCGTTGTAGGAGCGGCGTGAGCCGCGAAGCCGATACACCCTCAGATTGTGGCAACCGCTTGCGCGCAAACGTTACCAGCTTCGCGGCTCACGCCGCTCCCACAAAGAAAACCTGTTGAAACGACGAACGCCCCTTGCGGGGCGTTCGTGTTATTGCATGCAGCCAATGCTTACCAGAAGAACTGCAGGCGCGCTTCCAGGATGTCCGGCTTGTCGCTGACGAAGCTGCGGGCGCTCGACGAATACTTCTTGCTGTCGACCATCACGTAGTTCAGCGAGGCCTTGAAGTTGGAGCGCCAGTACCAGTTGGCACCCACGGTCCAGATGTCCATCTTGCCGCCGAGCACGCCGTCAACCAGCGGTGCGCCGCCAACCACGGCCGGCGCGCGCAGGCCGCCGTCGTCCAGGTTGATGCTGTCGAAGCGTGCGCCCAGCTGCCACATGCCGCGGCCCGGCGCATCCGGCAGGCCGAGGCTCGGGGTGCCGCCCTTGTAGCCCCAGGTCTCGCCGGTCACGTTCCACACGCCGCTGATGTAGTAACCGTCGGTGCTGTAGTTGTCGTGGTCGTAACGCTTGGCCTTCGAGCTGTAGTACTCGCCCTGGGCCTTGAACGGGCCATGCACGTACATGGCTTCGGCGCCGATGGTGCTCAGGCGGTCGGTGTCCTTCAGGTCGCCGCTGTCGACCAGGCGCACGGTGGCCAGGTCGGCGTTCGGGCGGGCGCGCAGGCGCAGCAGGTCGGCGTCGGTGTCGTAGTTTACGTAGCTCAGGCCCAGGTGCAGGATGTTGCCCTTCTCGTTGATCGGGGCGAAGGTGCCGCGCACGCCGTAGCCGCTGCCGTGGGCCAGGTCACGGGTCAGCTCGCGGCCGAAGGCCGAAGCGGTGACCGACCAGTTGGCATCGCCAACGCCGTAGCCAACGCCGAGGCGGCGGGCAACTGCATAGGTGTTGGTGACGGTGGCCTTGGATATGAAGTCGTTGTTCTTGGTGCTGGACAGTTCTTCCAGGCTGTTCGGCTGCTTGTACTGGCCGGCCTGCAGGAAGTGGTTGCTGTTGCCGCCCAGCTTGTACTTGACGTTGGTGTCGAGGAACTTGTCAGCCTTGGCGTCATAGCCGACCACCCATTCGATATTGCCCGGGCCCTTGCCCTTCAGCACCAGCTCGGCGCGGCGCAGTTCGAACTCGCTGTCCTTGCCGTTCTTGGCAACGCCATTGAGGTCGGCCTTGTCATTGCTGAACCAGTTGCCGTCGGCCTGGACCAGGCCTTCGAAGGTGATTTCGGAACCGCCAATAACGTCGATGGCGACTTCAGCGTGTGCAGCCGGCGCGAACAGTGCAGCAGCCACGGCCGCGGTAAGGAGTTGGCGATGCAGTTTCATTGGGTGGGTAGCCTTGCAGGCGGTTGGAGGTTGCTGCGAAGGCTAGGGCGTAAAGATTGCGTAAATGTGACAGTTCAACGACGAGCTTTGGCCTTGTGGCACAAGGGCCTGCGTATTGGGCCTTGGGGCTGTTACGGGAAAGTGTCGTGCAGATGGCAGCCGCCGACGCTCATGCTGCGTCGGCGGTCTTGTCATTGAAATGGCAGAGATCCCGGATCACGCACTGCGGACAATCGGGTTTGCGCGCCTTGCAGACATAGCGCCCGTGCAGGATCAGCCAGTGGTGCGCATCCTGCAGGAATTCATCCGGAATCACCTTCACCAGCCCATCCTCGACCACCCGCACATCCTTGCCAGGTGCCAGTCCGGTGCGGTTGGAGACGCGGAAGATATGCGTGTCCACCGCCATCGTCGGCTGGCCGAAGGCGGTATTGAGCACCACGTTGGCGGTTTTGCGGCCGACCCCGGGCAGGGCTTCCAGCGCGGCGCGTTCGGCCGGCACTTCGCCACCGTATTTCTCGACCAGGATGGCGCAGGCGGCAATCACGTTCTTTGCCTTGGCGTTGAACAGGCCGATGGTGGCGATGTAAGGCTTCAGTCCTTCCTCGCCCAAGGCAAGAATGGCCTGGGCGGTATTGGCCACCGGGAACAATTTGCGGGTGGCTTTGTTCACGCCGACATCGGTGGCCTGCGCCGACAAGGTCACTGCTACCAGCAACTCGAACGGCGAGCTGTATTCCAGCTCTGTGGTCGGGTGTGGGTTGAGCTCGCGCAGGCGGGTGAACATCTCCAACACTTCGGCCGCACTCATGCGTTTGCTGCCGCGAGCCAACGTGCTTTTCCGCGCTGCGGCTTTTTTTGCCGGAGCGCTCTTTACCGCGATCTTCTTCGCGGCGATTTTTCTGTCGGCCGTCTTCTTCACTGTAGCTTTCTTCACTGCCACTGCCTTCATTTGCCCGGCTTTTCTGCGGCGCGCGCCTTGGCACGCGCCAGGATTGCCGCCGCCGCAGAGGGCAGGGCAGGCTTGCTGTCAGCTGCCGGCGGCGGCGCACGGCGTGCCTGGCGCTCGGCATCGCGACGTTCAAGTCGCGCGGCGCGGGCGCGATGGCGCTCACGTGCAGCCCAGGCCGTGCGCAGCTGCTGCTGGGCCTGTTGAAGTAGTTGTGGCAGTTGCGGCTGCGCAGGATCCAGCAGTTCATCGCCGGGCTGCGGCAGGTACTCCATCAGCCCGGCGCGCAGCGCCGCATCCAGATCATCGTCCAGCACGAATTGCAGCAGTTGGCGGGGTGTAGCGCTTGCGTTGGACATGGACAACTCAGCGATTCTTGAATTCCGGCTTGCGGCGTTCCAGGAATGCAGTAGTGCCTTCGCGCATGTCGTCGGTGGAGAACACCAGGCCGAACTGTGCGCTTTCGTATTCCAGCCCTTCTTCGATGGCGCACTCACCACCGACGTTGATCGCGTCGAGGATGCCGCGCAGCGCCAGCGGTGCCGCATTGGCCAATTGCTCGGCCAGCTTGGTGGTCTCCGCTTCCAGCTCGGCGGCCGGCACCACGCGGTTGACCAGGCCCAACTGCTGGGCGCGCTCGGCGCTGATCGGTGCGCCCAGCAGGCAAAGTTCAAGCGCGGCCGCGCGGCCGGCCAGGCGCAGCAGGCGCTGGGTGCCGCCAAAACCCGGTACCAGGCCCAGGTTGATCTCCGGCTGGCCGATCTTGGCGCTGTCGGCGGCGATGCGCAGGTGGCAGGCCATCGCCAGTTCCATGCCGCCACCCAGTGCGAAACCGTTCACCATTGCGATGACCGGCTTGTTCAGGCGCTCGATGCGGCGCATCAGGCGCTGTCCGACCAGCGAAAAATCGCGGCCCTGAACCGGGGTCAAGGTATTCATTTCGGCGATGTCCGCGCCGGCAACGAAGGCTTTGCTACCCGCGCCCGTCAGGACCACCACCCTTACATCCTCGGCCAATGCTGCTTCGGCGAAGGCGGCGTCCAGGGTTTCCAAGGTCAGCCGATTGAGGGCATTGAGCTTTTCCGGGCGCTGCACGGTGATGGTGCGGACACCTGCATGGGTGCTGATCGAAACCGGTGAATCGGACATGGGGTGAAAGCCTCAAAACGTTAAGAAAAAGTAATGAAAGGAACTCTTTCAATCGGCGATGGTCATAGCTGAGCGTCGTCAGTGGCGGACAGCCTTTGTGACGGCTATCCTAACCCGTCGCCTCAGGCGGCATGCTTGCCCTGAGACACCATTCCTGGAGAACTGTTTGATGAAGTTGCGTTCTATTGCGGTCGCCGTGGCCGCCCTGGCCGTCACCGGCACCGCTTTCGCCCAGGACATCGCGTCCGAAAAGGGCAAGCTGAGCTATTACTTCGGCTATGACTACGGTAACAACCTGGCTGAGCTCACCGGTCGTGGCGAGCAGCTGGACATCGCTTCGGTGGTGAAGGGCCTGCAGGATGCCTACGCCAAGAAGCAGCCGGCAATCACCGCCGACCAGCTGAAGCCGGCCGTTGAAGCCTTCCAGCGCCGCGAGCAGGGCCGTGCCCAGGCCGCCAAGGCCGAGTACGACAAGGCTGCTGCTGAAAACAAGACCCGCAGTGACCAGTTCATTGCCGCCAACAAGGCCAAGGCCGGCGTGCAGACCCTGGCCAGCGGCGTGCAGTACCGCGTGATCGAAGCCGGTGCCGGCGCCAAGCCGACCCAGGCCAGCACCGTTGCATTGGAAGTTGCCGGTCCGTTCCCGTACGGCCAGCGTCCGACCGAAGCTCGCCCGGCACAGTCGATTCCGTCGATCAAGCTAAGCGAAGTGGAAATGGCTGCCATGCGCGAAACCCTGCTGCAGATGCCGGCCGGCGCCAAGTGGGAAGTGACCCTGCCGCCGGAGAAGGCCTACGGTGCCGACCCGCGCACCCCGTTCCCGCCGAACGTGGCTGTGCAGTTCGAGATCAAGCTGGTCAGCGTCAAGTAAGCGCAAACCAGTGACGCAACAAGAGGCGCCGGTGGCAACACCGGCGCTTTCTTTTTGTCTGCAAGCACATGTAGTGCAGAGCCATGCTCGGCAAGGGCTTTCCCGGCGACACCAGCAGTTGCGCTTCATCAACGATCAGCCCAGTGCAGGCGCGTAGCTGGCCAAGGGCGCAGTGGCCGACCATCGCAAGCTGGGTTGTTGCAGGTCAGGTAACCATCAGTGCCGTGGAAAAAGAAGAGTCGGCGCCATCAAGGCGCCGGCTCTTTGTTCACCATCCAGTGCTGTTTCTGGACGAGCTGGTGGTTTCGCTTGTAGAGCCTCTGCCGAGCATGGCTCGGCACTACAGGCAATCTCTGCTCCACTGGATTTACGGCGACGTCACCTTGGCCGCGCAGGTGCGGATGCCAGCCTGTTCGACGGTGCTGATCAGGTTGACGGCCTTCAGCGAGGCAGCGGTGTCGTTCATGCAACGCAGGTAGAGCGCACGGTTGCCGTTGGCGGTGGTGCGGCACAGGCGGTCCTGGGCCTGCACATTGGCACCGGCGATCAAGCCCGGGTTCTTGAACAGTTTCACGCCCGTATCGCAGCTGCCGATGCGCGCCGTGCCAGCGTTCAAGTCCCAGCCCTGGTCGACGAATACCGCCAAGGTCAGGTCGACCATGCGGCCCGCGTCAGTGTTGGGGCTGTTGGCCGGTTCCATCAACGCGTCGGGTACCAGCACACTCTCGAAGTGCGAGAAGGTCGAACCGCTGGCAACGATGGCCGGTGCATACAGCAGCGGACGCCCACTGGCATCGGCACCGGCATAGCGGCCGGCTACCTGGCCCAGGCTTGCGGTCAACGCCGTGCCTGCCTGTGCCGCTGCCTTGATCTGATTGGCATCGGTGAGGTTGACGCTAAGCGTTGGGATGGTGGCGTTGACGCTGGCGTCTTCGGCCATGCCCGGTGCGGTGCCCGGATCTCCGGAGCTGGCTACGTTGCCGATGATCGCTGCGACTGCGCCTGCTGCCTGTGCATTGGCTGCCTTGATCTCGAATGCGCAGCCGCCGCGATTGACGTAGGCGACCTTGCCGCTGAGGCTGCCGGCGGGAATCGCTTCGCAGCCGTCGGCGGTGTCGGCACCGGTGCCATCGTTGGCGACGACAACCGCGCCGGCGAAGTTGGCCGGAGTGGCTGGGGGGCCAAAGGATGCGGTGCCGTAGAACTGGGTGACCAGGCCGCTGCCGTTGACCGACAGCACCACTGCAGGATCAAGCCACAGCGGTGTCTGCGCCTTGGTGGTTGCGCCGTTCCATGCCGGAGCGCCGCGGGTCTTGACCGACGTTGCGCGCAGCGCGTTGGTCATCGTGGGTTCGGTGAAGCGCTTGCCGGACAGGTTGTCGAACGCGTTCTCGGTATAGACGTCCGAATACCCGTAGTACTGCGGAATGCCGGCGCGCTCGCCCAGCCGGCCGGTGGTATAGCCGACGAAGCCGGAGAAGCCCAGGCCGTGGCCGATCTCATGCATCACCACGTCGAGGAAGCTGATCAGGTTGGCGGGCGCTTTGCCGTCCAGTCCGTAGTACCAGCCCGAGCCGGTCATGCATGGCGTACCGTCCGGGTTGCTGCCGCCAAGATTGGCGTTGAAGCGGCTGGTGATATCGGTGCCGGAACTGCTGATGGTGATGCGGCTGCCGTTGAGGGCATTGGCGAGCGGGGCGTGGTACATCATGCCCAGTTCGGTGGCGGTGGGCGGAGTGGTTGCGATCCAGGAGGCGCCGGCCGAGCCGAGGGTGCCGCCGGTCGCGGTACAGGTCAGGTCCTGGAAGCTGGCGCCGACGAAGGTCTCCACGTCACTCTGCAGCACCGCGCCCCATAGATCGGCGGCGAATTGATAGACGATGCGGCGTTGCTCACCGACCGTCTTGCCGGGGTTGCCGCCTTCAGGCGCGCGTACGGTGGTGTCGTTCAGGCCCTTGCCTGCGGGATCCTGGTTGATCGGAGTGATGATGGCGGCGTTGGCCGATGCGCCGAGCACGGCGCTGCCGATGACGGCGGAAAGCAGCAGCGTCTTCATTCGGACACCTCCTGTCGACCATGCGAAAGCGGCGCGCCGTTCTCCAGAATCTGTACTTCACCGTTGGCATCGCGTTCGACGCTCAATGAGCTCAACGCGGACAGCGGCAGGTCGGCGGTGCTCATGCCGTTGCTCTGCAGGCGGATGGTCTTGGCTGCATCGGTGCCGGTCTGCGGAATGCGTGCCCAGGCGGCGTTGGTGCCGGCGGCGCTGCGGCTTGCCGAAGGCATTGCGTTTGCCTTTTCGGAAAGAGCGCGGATCTCGGTATCGGTGAGTTTGCGCAGCTTGCCGGTCTTGGCATCGATGCCGGCGACCATGCCGCTTTCGGTAGGGGTACTTGGGTTGCCGTCCGTTGGCGGCTCATTGGCCTGTACTGAAAGGCTGGCGGACAGTGCCAGCGCCGATAACAACAAGGAAGGTTTTGCCATTCTCATTTCCGAGCTCCGCTTACAGAGTGAAAAGCGATAAGGCTCCATCCATGCGCGCGCGAGGCAGGCGTCCAACAGCCACGCTGATCGAACGCGCGTCACGCGCATTGGATGGTTCGTGTTCCCCCTGTCGGCAATTGGAGTGTGCCCGGAGATGAACCATTCCTCAACCATAGTTTGATGGAGGTCACATAATTAATGGGCCTAAGCATTGCCTGGGCATGCTGGATTGGCTTGGGTGTTTGTCCTTGGGTTTGTCATCCGGGCTGGGCAAATTCATTGCTGACGAAGGCCGATAACTGGTCCGCAGGTGCGCCTCGCGTTACGCTAGCGTGATGTCGGAATTGATGGATGCACCTGCTCGTGTCATCTCCAGCCCCTGTATTGGCATCTGCGCGCTTGATGAACAGGGCTACTGCCGTGGTTGCTGGCGCAATGGTGCCGAGATCGGTGCGTGGATGCGCATGAGCGAGGACGAGCGGCGGCGGGTAATGACGCAGGAACTGCCAGGGCGCGCACGCCAGGCGCAGGCGTTTGCCGAGCAACTGCAGGGTCGTGATCGGCTGCAGCAGGCCTTGATGCCACTGACCCAGACGCCAACCGGGCCGGGCTGGAACCGCTCGGAGCTGGAGGATCTGTTGCCCCCGGGGCCACCGGTGGAAGCGGCGGTACTTGCTGGACTGGTGCCGCGCGCGCAGGGCACGCAGGTGATCTTGACCCGTCGTACCGAAGCGCTGCGCAACCATGGCGGTCAAGTCGGGTTTCCTGGTGGCCGCATCGAAACCCTGGACCGCAATCCGCTGGCAGCTGCGCTGCGCGAGAGCGACGAGGAAATCGCCTTGCCGCGCAGCCAGGTATTGGCCTTGGGCTATCTGGACCCCTTCATCACCATCACCGGCTTCCGGGTGACGCCGGTGGTCGCGGTCGTGGACCCGGCGTTCATCGCACGTCCCGAACCCGGTGAAGTGGCCGAGGTGTTCGAGGTGCCACTGGATTACCTGATGGACCCGGCCAACCTGCGCCAGGTGGATATCGAGCATGGCGGGCGCGTCCGTCATGTCATGGAGTACAGCTGGCCCGGGCAGCGCATCTGGGGCGCGACCGCAGCCATCCTCTACAACCTTCGTCGTCGTTTGGAGCAGGTGGCATGAGCCAGGTTGGCGTTTCGTGGACCACGCTGGTGGATGTAGCGGAGCTGGCCAATGCCCTGGCACAGCCCGAATTGCGCGTGGTCGATGCCCGCGCCACCGCCAGCACTGCGGTGCGGGTGATGGATGCGCGCTATTCATTGGTGGACAAGCAGGCCGGTGCCGCTGGCTACGCCGCCGCACATATTCCCGGTGCGCTTCATGCGGATCTGGAGAAAGATCTGTCGGACATGGGCAAGCAGGGGCATGGTCGACACCCGTTGCCGGAAAGCGAGGTCTTTGCAGTGCGTCTGGGACAGTGGGGCATTGCGCCGGATACCCAGGTGGTGGTCTACGATGCGGCCGATGGCAGCATGGCGGCGGCGCGCCTGTGGTGGCTGCTGCGCCTGATCGGCCACCGCAAGGTCGCCGTGCTCGATGGCGGTCTGGCCGCTTGGCAGGCGGCAGGGTACGCGGTTGATGCGGCTCCGGTTGTGGTGCCTGCATTGCCGGCCTATCCCGGTCAGTTCGACATGACCCAGGTAGTCGGTGCCGATGAGGTGCAGTCGCGCTTGTCGCAGACGCCGGCATGGTTGCTGGACGCGCGTGCAGGTGAACGTTACCGCGGCGAAGTCGAGCCCCTGGATCGGGTAGCTGGGCATGTGCCTGGTGCGCTCAACCGGCCGTTCGGCACGAATCTGCGCGATGGCCGTTTCCGTCCTGCGCAGGAGCTGCGTGCTGAATTGGAGCCGCTGTTGTCCGGGCAGGCACCGGCGCAGGTGGCGGTGATGTGTGGTTCGGGCGTCACCGCCTGTCATCTCGCCCTGGCGTTTGCGCATGCGGGTATGCCAGGTCTGCGTGTGTTCAGTGATTCCTGGAGTGGTTGGTCCAGTGATGCAAACAGGCCGGTTGCTACGGTTTGAGTGATCAGTACACCGCGAGTGGGCGCGGTGCCGATGGGTATGAATGCTTCGGGGGAAGCGTGCGTTCATTGAAATGGCTAGGCGTAGCGCTGGTGGCGGCAGTTCTTGGTGCATGCAATGCGCCAGGCAACGGCTTGTCCGGTGATGCAGTGCGTGAGTATCTGCGCGAGGTTGAACAGTGGCGGACGCAGCGCCTGGCCCAACTGCGCGCGCCTGAGGGTTGGCTCAGCTATACCGGCTCGGGCCGACTCAAGACCGGTGCCTACCGGGTGGGCAGTGCCGCGGCCAATGACGTGGTTCTGCCCAGTGGCCCTGCGGAGCTTGGTTTCCTGCAGGTCGACCGTGACGGCGAAGCCATGTTCACCGCAGGTAGCCGCGCCGGTGCCCGGATCAACGGCGAGCCGCTGGAGCGGGCGGTTTTGGTCCCAGGGGTTGCCCATGTCAACGAAGCCAGCCGCGTTCAAGTGGGTGACTCGGAGTTCTATCTGGTGCGCACCGGCAGCATTCTGGGCTGGCGCTACCGCGACCCGCAATCGCCGCGACGCCTTGCATTCACGGCTATCGAGCACTTTCCGGTCGATCCGAAATGGAACGTCAGCGCGCAATGGCGGCCGTTCCCCGCGCCCAAGCAGGCAGTCTTGTTGACCTCGATCGGCACCCCGTTGCCGGCCGTCGTGCCGGGCGAGGCGGTGTTTGAGGTCAATGGGCGCAGCTATCACCTGCAGCCGGTGCTGGATGAGGCTGCGCCAGCATCACGACGCTTGTTCTTCCTGCTGTCGGACCGCACCAGCGGCCGCGAAACCTATGGTGGTGCGCGTTACCTGTACGCGGCCATGCCCACCGACGGCGTGGTTCAGCTGGATTTCAATCGCGCCGAGAACCCGCCCTGCGCGTTCACCCCACACGTGGTGTGCCCGATCGCGCCGGCCATCAATCGCCTGGATCTTGCAGTGACGGCAGGCGAGAAGTTCCAGTACCTGCCGCAGTAGGCGGCTGCCGGGAGTTGCTTAGTTCGGCAGCTGCTGCAGATCAATCGCGCGCAGCACCAGTTCCCACGGGAACATCGGGCCCGGATCGAGTTTGCGCTGCACGTTGAGGCTGGGGTTGTCGCTGGCCGGTTCCAGGGCTGTGTCCAACTGCTCATGGCCGGCGATGAAACGCAGCGACGGTATTGCCTGCGGCAGCCATTCCAGCAACCTCACCAAGGCGGCGATCTGTGCTTCGGGATAGGGCTCGCTCATGGCCTGGTTGTTGGAGTCGAACCAGTTGGGCCAGCGCCCGCGGTTGACCAGCTCGATGCCGATCGAGCGCGGATTGATGCCGCGCACGTGGTGGGCGACGCGGTCCAGCGCAATGTATTGCTGGATGCTGCCATCGCGGTCGATGTAGTAATGGCCGCTGTTGCCGCTGCCATTGTCGTAGAGCGCACGCTCACCGTACTCGCGCGCCGTGGCCAGGTCCGGCAGCTCGGTGCAATGGATCACCACCAGGTCGATATCGGCGGGCTTGCGCTGCGCCAACTGGTGCTCGTAGGGCAGCGGCTTGGCAATGATGGGGGGCGGCAGGTGCATGCGTGGATGCTAGCATCCACGCATGAATTCCCCCACGACTTGCCGCCAGTCATGAGCCGCGGCCACTGCATTCTGTCGCACGGCTTCGAGAGCGGCCCGGACGCCACCAAGGTCACCGCGCTGGCTGAGGTTGCCGAACGCCTGGGCTGGAGTCATGAGCGCCCGGACTACACCGATCTGGATGCCAGAAGCGAGATCAGCCGGGTTGGCGACGTACCGGCGCGGCTGCAGCGGCTGATCGAGCGGGCAGCCGAAAAGGCCGCACATGGCCCGCTGGTGCTGGCCGGGTCCAGTCTGGGCGCCTATATCTCGGCCATCACCTCGCTGCAGGTGCCGGTTGCCGGGCTGTTCCTGATGGTGCCGCCGACCACAATGGGGCCGATGCCGGCGCTGGATGCCGCGGCGGTGCCGATCAGCGTGGTCCACGCCTGGAACGACGAGCTGATCCCGGCTGCCGATGTCATCGCCTGGGCCGCCGAGCGCAAAGCGCGGCTGCTGCTGGTCAACGACGGCCACCGCCTGATGCGCAATGTGGATGCGTCCTGCCAGGCCTTTGAGGCCTTGCTGCGCGGTTTGTGAACGCGGCTGTCGGCTGAATCCGACGGTGCGGCGGGCAACTGCCTACAATAGACCCCCTGGATGCCCCGGGGCCGGCTGCCGTGCCCGCCCGTCTGGCTGGCCTGATTCCCTTTCTGAAAGTTGATATCTCCCGTGAATTTCTTTGTTTCCTGCGCCAAGGGCCTCGAATACCTGCTCGCCGACGAACTGCTGGCGATGGGCCTGCCGCGGGCGACCGCCACCATTTCCGGCGTCAATGCCGAGGGCGAACTGCGCGATGCGCAGCGTGTGGTGCTGTGGTCGCGCCTGGCCAGCCGCGTGCTGTGGCCGCTGCAGGAGTTCGAATGCCCGGACGAGAATTCGCTGTATCAGGGCGTGGCGGCGATGCCGTGGGACCAGCACATCACCCCCGAGCTGACCTTGTCGGTGGACGCACACGTGTCCGGTACCGCCATCACCCATGCGCGCTTTGCCGCGCAGCGGGTCAAGGACGGCGTGGTCGACAGCCTGCGTGACCAGGGCATGGAGCGGCCGTCGGTGAATGTGGAATTTCCGGACGTGCGCATCAACCTGTCGCTGCGCAAGGGCAGGGCGACGATCTCGATCGACCTCGGCGGTGGCCCGATGCACCGCCGCGGCTGGCGCATGGCGCAGAACGACGCGCCGCTGAAGGAAAACCTGGCCGCCGCCGTGCTGCTGCGCGCCAACTGGCCGAAGATCCACGCCGAAGGCGGCGGTCTGCTCGACCCGATGTGCGGCAGCGGCACCTTGCTGATCGAAGGCGCCTTGATGGCCGCCGACGTCGCACCTGGCCTGCAGCGCCACGGCAGCATCCCACCGAGCCGCTGGCGCGGTTTCGACCAGGTGCAGTGGAAGGAACTGATGGCCGAAGCGCGCGAGCGTGAGCAGGCCGGTCGCGCTGCGCTCAAGCAGGTCATCCACGGCAGCGATATCGATCCGCAGGCCATCCGTGCGGCCAAGGAAAATGCCGAAGTGGCCGGCGTCAGCGAAGCTATCTGGTTCGGCGTGCGTGACGTGGCCGATGTGCAGGTGCCGCCGCAGGAAACCGGCTGCGTGGTCTGCAACCCGCCCTACGACGAGCGTCTGGCAGCCGACACCGTGCTGTATCGCCGTATCGGCGATGCGCTCAAGCGCGCGGTGCCGACCTGGCGCGCAAGCCTGCTGTGCGGCAGCGCCGACCTGGCCTTTGCCACCGGGCTGCGCGCGGCCAAGAAGTACCAAATGTTCAATGGCGCCATCGAGTGCGCGCTGATTGTCTGCGATCCGATCGCTGTGCCGGAGCGTGAGAACGCAGGCCAGCCGCGCGAGCTCAGCGAAGGCGCGCAGATGGTGGCCAACCGCCTGCGCAAGAACCTCAAGAAGTTCAAGAACTGGCTGAACCGCGAAGGCATTACCTGCTTCCGCGCCTACGACGCCGATCTGCCGGAATACGCGGCGGCCATCGACGTCTACCGCGAGGACGGTGGCAAGAACCGCACCTTCCTGCATGTGCAGGAATACGCCGCACCTGCCACCATTCCGGATGTGGACGTGCGCCGTCGCCGCAACGAGCTGCTCGCTGCGGCCCGTGAGGTGTTCCAGGCGCCGGCCGAGCAGGTCGCGCTGAAGTCACGCGAGCGCGGAAAGGGCGGCAGCAAGTACGGGCGCTTCGAGCAGCGCGGCGAGTTCATCCTGGTGCGCGAGAACAACGCGCTGCTGCGCGTGAATCTGTTCGATTACCTGGACACGGGCCTGTTCCTCGACCACCGCCCGCTGCGCACGCATATGGCGCAGGAAGCCCGTGGCAAGCGCTTCCTCAACCTGTTCTGCTACACCGGCGTGGCCAGCGTGGAAGCCGCGGTTGCCGGCGCCAGCTCGACCACCAGCGTGGACTTGTCCGGTACCTACCTGCAGTGGTGTGCCGACAACCTCGCGCTCAACGGCAAGGGCGGCAGCCAGCACACGCTGGTGCAGGCCGATGCGGTGACCTGGCTGGAAGCGGAGAAGAACCGCTACGACGTGATCTTCTGCGACCCGCCGACCTTCTCCAACTCCGCGCGCGCTGAAGACTTCGACATCCAGCGCGAGCACGTGCGCCTGCTGCGTGCGGCAATGGATCGTTTGACCTCCGACGGCGTGCTGTACTTCTCCAACAACTTCCGTCGTTTCAAGCTGGACGAGAACGCGGTTGCCGAGTTCGCGATCTGCCGCGAGATTTCCGCACAGACCATCGGCCCGGATTTCGAGCGCAACGCCCGCATCCACCGCGCCTGGGAACTGCGCCGACTGTAATGCCGGCGCGCTTCAACTGTAGTGGGGGGGGGGGGGGGGGGGGGGGGGGGGCCGGGCGGGCCCCGCCGCCCCGGACGCAGGACGGCCGCGGAAA
>NZ_JBSPUF010000014.1:47428-131589 GCF_056861425.1 Stenotrophomonas sp. 21LCFQ19
ACTGTAGTGCCGAGCCATGCTCGGCAGAGGCCTCACCGGTGAAGCCCATGCCGAGCATGGCTCGGCACTACAGGTAACATCCCAGCCGAGCATGGCTCGGCTCTCCCGCTTCTGCTCCCTCCCTTTCGCATAGCGAAGGGGAGGGTTGGGGAGGGGTGCTTTTTGCGCTCCCCGGTAAGTCCCCAGCCGAGCATGGCTCGGCACTACAAAAAGCGATCCCGGTAACGCCCCAGCCGAGCATGGCTCGGCCCTACAGCAGGCTTGCTGCGGCAAGCCCCACTACCGGCAACGCCCACGCCAATGGCGCGATCCAGCGGGGGCGATAGGGATACAGGCCAAACGCCAGCAGCAGGCCGGCGACCGTCATTGCACCCAGCCACCACACCGGCCCCAACGCCCAGCCATGTCGCCAGACGCACAGCGCGAACGCAACCGTCAGCAGGCTCCAACCCAGCCAACGCCACAACCGCATGCGCGCGGTGCTCGCGCCGGCCTTGCCGTGCAGCTCCAGCTGGTGCTTCTCCATCGCCAACGACAAGGCGGCGAACGCAGCGAACGACAAACCCAGGGCAAGCAGCATCATGCGCTTGCCTCCGCAGCGACTGCGGCCTGTTGCCGGCGCTTCTTCTCTGCAGCGCTCAACGGTGGCTGCCAGTGCTGCATGCGCCAGCCGCAGTAGGCCAGCATTGCGCCGAAGGCGATCATGCACAGGTCGAAGCAGGCCAATACCCAGTCACCCGATGCAATGGTCGCGCCAAGATGCGCCTGTGTGGTGAAGGCATTGACCACCGGAAGCAGCGCGAACAACGCCGCGCCGACATACAGCTGCCATGCCCACATCATCCGCTTGGGCCAGATGAAGGCGGCCAGCAGTGATGCTGCCCATGCATAGAAGAACACCTTGATCTCGGCGTCGCTGCGCTCGGCCAGCTGCACCGGCAACAATCGATTCCCCCAGAAATACGCGGCGAAGGCGATCGGCAAACCGGCAACGGCACCAATGTTCAAGGCATCGACCAGGCGCAGGCCAAAGCCCGTCTTGCCGGATTTGGCATGCTTGGGCCGCTCCTTCACCGCCCATAGCACGACGCCGCTGGCCACCATCAGGCAGCCGATCAATCCGGACAGGAAGAACAGGGCGCGCAGTCCCCAGTCCGCGAAGCGTGCCAGGTGCAGGCCGTACATCACGCCACGCGTCTGCGTCGCGCCACCGGCGCCAGGGGTGGCTTCCAGCAACTGGCCGCTGACTGCGTCATAGCGCAGCGACGGCGTGTCTATCGACAGGCGTTTCCCATCGCGCTGCTGGATGTCGACAACCGCATTGGCAGCACCGGGACGGTATACGGTGAAGCCGGCGATATCGGCGCCATTCCATTGCTTGCGCGCGCTGTCCATCAGCTGCTGGATCGGTACCGGCACCGCCGTGCCTTGGCCAGGTGATTCGACTTCGGCCATGCGCGCGAAGGCTTCACTGAAGAACGCGTCCTCGTCGTTCGGATAGGCCGATTTCACCCCCCACGGCAGGTACAGGAACATCAAGGTGACGATGCCGGTGTAGGTGATCATCGCGTGATACGGCAGCGCCATCACCGCGCTGACGTTGTGGAAATCCAACCACGAACGCAGGCCTTTCTGCGGGCGGAAGGTGAAGAAGTCCTTGAAGATCTTCTTGTGGGTGATCACACCGGTGATGATCGCCACCAGCATGAACATCGCGCAGAAGCCAACGATATAGCGGGCCCAGATCACCGGGATGTAGTGCAGGTCGAAATGCAGGCGGTAGAAGAAATCACCACCGCGGGTTTCGCGTGCGGTGACTTCGTTGCCGGTATTGGGGTCGACGGTGGCATCACCGAAGCGGCCACCACCACGGCGTCGGCGCTTCTCGCCCTCGACTGGCGGTTTGACCATCGATTCCGGATTGCGCCAGAACATGCGCATCGCCGGGTTGCGGGCATCGGGGAGGGTGACACTCCAGCTCTCGGCCTGCGGCGCCTTGTGCTGCAGGAAGCCGAGCGCGCGGCCAGCGGCATCGTCGGCACTGACCGTGCTGCGCGGCAGCTCGGGCCGCATCCAACGGCTGATCTCCTCGCGGTAATAGCTGGCGGTGCCAGCCATGAAGATCAGCAACAGCAACCAACCGACCAGCAAGCCGGTCCAGGTGTGCAGCCACGCCATCGATTGGCGGAATCCGTTCTTCATGCTGCACCTCCGAGCCACTGCGTACCCAGCCACAACAGCGCGGTCGGGACCAGGATGCCGACCCACGCGCGCAGCGCGCTACGGGTCGCGAATGCCCACAATGCGGCGCACGCACACAGCACGATGGCGACCAGCATGCCGGTCAGCACGGCCTGGCTGCGGGCGATGGGCAAGGCCACGGCGAAGAACATCGAAGAAGTGGCGGCCAGCGCGTAGCCGCCGACGATGGCGGCAAGCGAGCGCGACAACACGCCCAACCAGGGGCGCGCGAGGAAACTGCCAAAACGGGTGTACCAGGGGCTGGCGAGAGGCGTGCTGTCCACGGGAACCTGCATAGTCGGATCAATACGGACGCC
This sequence comes from Stenotrophomonas sp. 21LCFQ19, assembly GCF_056861425.1. NCBI lineage: Bacteria > Pseudomonadati > Pseudomonadota > Gammaproteobacteria > Lysobacterales > Lysobacteraceae > Stenotrophomonas > Stenotrophomonas sp. 21LCFQ19. Next base: position 49,987 of record NZ_JBSPUF010000014.1, read on the forward strand.
ACCGGCAAAGCCGGTGGCGAGGGATAAGTCGGCCGTCCCTGGCCGCCACTGCCTGGCAGTGGTTCCCTGGAGGGATCAGAGCTTCCAGCGCAGGGTCAGAAGCACATTGCGCGGCTCACCCCAGTACACGCCGTTGTAGAAGCCCACGTTGCTGAAGTACTCCTTGTCCAGCAGGTTGTTGACGTTGAGCTGGGCGCTGAAGTTCTCGTTGAAGCGGTAGCCCGCCGACAGGTTCAGCAGGTAGAACGAGTCCTGGGTGATGCGCGCACTTACCAGTGCGCCACTGGTCAGGTAGTCGGCCGCAGGCTTGCTGCTGTTGCGCCAGATCTCGCTCTGCCAGGTGGCACCGCCGCCAAGCCAGAAGCGGCCTTCGGCACCGCCCGGACGCCAGCTGGTGTTGAGGCGGAAGGTGTCCACCGGAGTGGTGGTGTTCTGGCGTACGCCTTCCTGGCTGTAGCTGGTGGTATGGGCGAAGCCGGCCGACAGGTTCCAGTGCTCGCCCAGGCTGCCCTGTGCTTCCACTTCCCAACCCTTGACCTTGTTGCCCTTGCCGGTGGAGCGGTAAGCGGTGGCGCCACCCGGCAGCGAATTCGGCGGGACGCTGTCGTCTTCCTCGGCGACGTTGTCCTTGACGCCCTTGAACACGGCAGCCGAGGTGTTGAGCAGGCCGTCGAAGAACTCCGCCTTGACGCCGGCTTCCCACATGTCGCCGACCACAGGCTCCAGGTAGTTGTTGTTCTTGTCGCGGTATTCCTGTGGCTGGAAGATGTCGGTATAGCTGGCGTAGGCGCTGAAGTACTTGTTGATGTCGTAGATCAGGCCGAAGTACGGGGTAAACGTGTTCTCCGGCTTGTAGCCGCCGCGAGCGGTGCCAGTGCGGTTGCCGGCGGTGTCGTAGGTGTAGCGCCAGCTCTTGGTTTCCCAGGTGCTGTAACGGGCACCGGCGACGGCCAGCAGCGGATCGGCCAGCTGCAGGCGGGCGGCGACATAGGCGGCACGCTGCTTCAATTCGCTTTCCGAACCCAGGTAGCCGTTGCGCACGATCGGCAGTTCGGGAATGTTCCCGGTCCAGTTACGCCAGTCCGGCACTTGCGCGTAATCACCGGGATAGGCGGGGATGGTGATGGATGGGTTCTCGCCCTTGCGCAGGGACTCGCCCAGACCGAACACCAGTTCGTGCTCGCGGCCGAACAGTTTGAAGTTGCCGCCGACGTTCACGTCGAACACATCCATCGTGCTCTGTTCAGCGAAATGCGACAGGTAGGCGGTGACGCCGGTGCCATCCGGTCGTGGGAAACCATTGGCGCCGTACCAGACGCTGCCATCGGTCTCACGATCGGCGTGGGTGAAGCTGCCCTTCAATGCCCAGCCGGCGCCGAGCTGCTGCTCGATGCGGGCAAAGCTGGTCTTCTCGACGATGGGCCACTGGCTCCACGAGGCTGACATGTTGGTTGAGCGCGGCAGGTTGGCCGGGTTGCCATCCACGCCCCAGTAAGGCACCACGCCCCAGGTCACGCCGGAGGTCTCTGGCGACTGGTATTCGTAGCCGAGCTCAAGCAAGGTGCTGTCGGTGACGTCGGCCTGGATGATGCCGTAGAAGACGTTCTTGTCGAGCTTGTAGACATCGCGGAACGAGTCGCTCTGCTGCTTGGCGGCAACCGCGCGTGCGCGGATGCGACCATCCCAGGCCACCGGTCCGCCGATGTCGAACTCCATGCGCTGGTTGCCCCAGCGACCGATCGTGAGGTTGGCGCCCATCTGCACGGTGTCGGTGGGGCGCTTGCGCACGAAGCTGATGGTGCCGGACGGATCGCCTGCGCCGGTGGTCAGGCCAGTAGCGCCACGTACTACTTCGATGCGCTCATAGATCACGTTATCGGTATTGGTCTTGATCGACCCACCGAAGGTGTTGAGCATGCCATCGACTTGGAAATTGGTGATGTTGTAGCCGCGCGAGACATAGTTGATGCGCTCGCTGTCGGTGACCGAGACATGCACGCCAGTAACCTGGCCCATCACATCGGACAGCGAGAACAGGCCCATGTCGTCCAGGCGCTGGCGGGTGATGACGGTGACCGATTGAGGGGTCTGGCGCAGCGACAGGTCCAGCTTGGTCGCGGTCTTTGCGTGCTTGACTGTATAGGAGTTCGCCAATTCGCCTTCGGCGACAACCTTCACTGCATCCAGTGTGGTTGCATTGTCGGCCGGTGCTTCTGCACGCGCAGAAGCGGGATTGCCAGCGAGAGCCACGGCCAAAGCGGTCGATAGCAGTGAAAGCGAAAGCGGAGTGGTTGCACGGGGGCGATGCATCGGCGTTTCCTGAGTGGCGAAAGTGGTGCGGCCAACAGGGGAGTGCCCACGGCTGCGCCACACGACTGGCGTGTGAGGTGCCGGAAAAGGTTTCCGCGTGCTGCCCGCATGCGCTGCGCGTCCGCCCATTGGCGTCGCGCGGCTTGGTATCTATCGGGGGTACACGGGGCTTGGCGGATGGATGCTGTGCATCGCTGCCGCGAGAGGCTGGGCGTACGGCCTAGTTCGTAACGATAACCATTCTTATTTATGAGGGCAAGCTAAATTGTCTTTTGAAACTGTTGAACTTTCTGCAGCGCGATGTTGCCGCGCAGGAAAGTGATCTCTCGACGCCTCCATGGATCGCGTTATGCATCGTGGCAAGTGCCAAAAAAAAGCGGCCTTGGGTTGCTTGTGGGAGCGGCATAAGCCGCGAAGCTAACGAACCGTCCAATCACCGGTTCGATTGCAATCCGTAGATGTGGTTGGAATGCACGGATTGCAGGACATGTATCGTCCGGATGGGATCTCAGCTTCGCGGCTGATGCCGCTCCCACAAGCATTCTGCGGTTCTTGTAGGAGCGGCGTCAGCCGCGAAGCTCACGAGCCGTCAAATCACCGCTTCGATTGCGATCCGCAAAAGCGCTTGGCTTGTGCAGATTGCAGGACCTACATCGGTCTCATGGGTGCGAGCTTCGCGGTTTACGCCGCTCCTACAAGCGTTGCCCGCCCCATCGTGGCTGGATCAGAACTTCAGCCAGCCGGTCAGGGCGTGCAGCAGCAGGCCAATCAAGCCGCCAACGAGGGTGCCGTTGTAGCGGATGTACTGCAGGTCGCGACCGACGCTCAGTTCCAACTGCTCCACCAGTTTCTTTTCATCCCATGCCTTCACGGTCTGGGCGATATGGCTGGTGACACCGCTGCGCAGTCGATTGGTCAGCTTCTCCGCGCCGGCCAGCATGTGCTGGTTCAGCGCGTCGCGCAGGGCCGGATCGTTGCCGATGCTGCTGCCCAGTTTGCCCAGGCTGCGTTCCAGGTGGCCGGTCAGCACCGAATCTTCGCGTGACAGGTCGGTGCGCAGGTAGTCATGCACGCGCTGCCACAAGCCCTGCACATATTCCTGCACCGCAGGGTGATCGATCACCTGCTGCTTCAGTGCGTCCACTTTCGCAGCCAGGGCCGGATCGTCGCGCAGGCGGCGGATGTAATCGGCGATCCATGCAGCGTAGTCCTGCCGCAGTGGATGCTCCGGTTGCGACAGGATCGCCTGCAGCTCCTCCAGACCGGCGCGTGCCAACCTGTCGGCCAGTGAATCGCCAATCTCGTCGATGGGTTTGACCCAGTCCACGGTGCTGGCCAGTTTTGGCCATTCCTTGCGGATGTAACGCACGATCAAGGCCGAGGCTTGCTGCCGCACCTTGTCATTGTCCAGCCAATGGGCGATGCGGGTCAGTCCTTCATCGAGCACGCGCTGGTGGCGGTTGTCGGCAGTCAGCAGGCCAAGCAGTTCGCCGGCGGTTCCCGCAGCGTTCCATTGCCGCAGCTGTGCCACCACGAAGCCCTGGATGGAGCGGCGCACGGCAGCTTCGTCGAGCAGGTCCAATGCCTGCACCGCCCAGCCGCGTGCCATGCCGGCCAGCATCCTGGCCTGCGCCGGTTGTGCCAGCCATTCGCCCAGGCGCGTAGCGGGGTCGAATACCTTCAGCTTGGCCAGCAGCGCTTCCGGCTCCAGGAAGTGATCGCGAACGAAGACCGCCAGGCTATCGGCGATGCGTTCCTTGTTGCGCGGAATGATGGCCGTATGGGGGATCGGCAGGTTCAACGGCCGCCGGAACAACGCCACTACCGCAAACCAGTCCGCCAGAGCGCCCACCGTGGCCGCCTCACAGAACGCGCCAACCCAGGCCCAGATGCCGCGCTCGCCGTTGATGTGGCTGACGATGAAGCCGGTCAGCATCGCCAGCAGCATCGCCACGGCGTACAGCTTCAGTCGTCGCAGCTGCGCACGGCGCGGATCGTCCTGGAGGCTCATGGCTTACTCGTTGTCCCTGGCGCTTACCGCCCGGCGGAAGCAGTGGTTGCCGGCAGGGTGTGCCCATTCGCTGGCACGTTGGGGGCCGTCCGCGGTGCTGCTGTCGAACTGCGCGCACAGCTCGTAATGGGTGGCGTCCAAGGTGCGGTAACGGTAGTCGGGCCCACCGGCAGGATCCTTGTAGGTCAGGATCATGCCGGGTTGCGCGGCCAGGGCGAGGATGTTGGGCGGCAGTGCATCGTTCTCGCGCCAGTAGTTGGTTGCTGCGATTTCCAGCGTGCGCAGATGCGATATGCGTGCATCGTCCAGGCGCTTGAGCCGCTGTTGCGACGGTGAATCGATGACCCAGACACCGGCCGCGATCGCGGCTGCAGTGACGATGCCGGTCGCCCAGAGTACGCGGGTGCCCCAAGCCGTGCGGCTCATGCTTCGACCTCCTCTTGGCGCAGGTCCCACAGGTAATAGCCGAACACGGTGCCGGCGATGACGCCCACCACCAGCACCTTGAGCACGAAGCGTAGGCTCAGGTCGCCACTCAGCAGGTTGTATACCAAAGCGGTGAGGTCGCCGATCAACACGGTGGCCGCCACGAACAGGGTCAAATAGGTCAGCCAGCGGCGCACTGGCGACAGCCGTTTGATCGGATGCTTGTCCACATCGCGACTGACGCGGTGGGCGGCGAACACGAATACCGGGAAGGCGATGACCAGCGCCGAGATCGCCCAGCGGATGCCGCCGCTGAGCCGCACCAGCTGCCAATCGGGATCGGCCGGGTCGGGCAAGGCGTACTGGATCAGCTGGAACAGCAGGCTGCCCAGGTTCCAGGCAAAGAAGTACAAGGTGCTGAACAACACCAGATAGGCGAAGGCTTCGCGTGCCGACAGCGAGGCGCGTGGGCGCGGCACCGGCAGCGGGAAATCCACATCGGCCCAGCCGTCGAGCACGCCGCTGATCTGCTGTTCGTTCCAGCCGGCGGCCAGCAATGCGCTGCTGACCTGCTGGCGGCTATGCCCGCGCATCAAGGCGTCGCGGACAAAAACTTCAAGTTCGGGGGAGGCCGAGGCCATCACATGCTCCTTGCAGGGATGACCGCAGCCTAGGCGGCCGGCGCAGTGCAATCAAGCGTCGATGGGCTCTTCTGCCTGGGCGGCCAACATGCGCGCGCGCAGGGCATCCAGCTCCATGCGCAGGGCCTGGTTCTCGGCGGTGAGCGAAGCCACGCGCTGGCGCAGGGCCTGCACTTCGGCGCTGTCGACGTTGCCGTCCAGGCCATCGGCTTCGGCCATGCTCAGCGGCTGTGCTTCGTCATCGGCGTCATCGCGTGCAGCCTTGGGCTTGCGCTTGGCATCGCGCACGCGCTTGGCGGCCTGCTTCAGTTCGTCCTTGCCGCCACGCGCCGCTGCGCGCTGCTCGTCTTCAGGCAGGCTGGCCACGGTCGCCGCGGCGCTGAGCGAGATCGCGCCCACACGCATTGCCTCGATCACCTCGGCGGTGGCGTGGTCGTGGATCTTCTCGATCATCGTCACCTGGCTGGGGCTGAGCTTGGCTTCGCGGGCCAGATCGGCCTTGGACAGCTTGGGTGCCGGGTCCCACGGCGGGCTGTCGTTGTCGGCGGTGCTGGGCGCAGCCTCACCTTCGCTCTCGCGGCGCAGCTGTTCCTGCTCGCTGCGGCGGCGGGCTTCCAGGATGTCGCGCTTGCGCAGGGCGAGCACGCCGCGTTGGTAGTCGGACACGCTGCGGCGGCCAAGGTGCTGCTCGATCATCCACAGATGCACGTCGTCCATCGACTTGAAGCGGGTGTTCTGCACAGTGTTGAACGGAATGCCGTGCCTGGAACAGATGCCATAGCGGTTGTGGCCGTCGATCAGCACGTCGCCCCACAGCACCAGTGCGTCGCGGCAACCCTCGGCCAGCAGACTGCGCTCCAGCGCGTCGTGCTCGTCCTGCGTGAGCGGATCGATATAGGCCTTGAGTTCTTCGTTGACGATGATGTCCATGAGCGCTGCCAGAAACGTGGAGCGGCATTGTGAAGCCAGCGAGGGCCACGGCCAACCCTTGTATTTGCGGAAAATAACGGGTCCGTGTCGGTGAGCTACGGTGGCCGGCGTACCATGAACGCCTGTTACAAGGTCTTGCTCACAGGAAACCATCCATGAACAGCCCCCATATCCGCGAACAATGGCAGGTGTTGGCCGACAGCCTGTCGCTGCGTACCCGCGCGTTCATAAATGGCCAATACGTGGACGCAGTATCGGGCGCCAGCTTCGACTGCATCAGCCCTATCGATGGGCGCGTGCTGGGGCGGATCGCCGACGGTGGCCAGCTCGACATCGACCATGCGGTCGCGGCGGCGCGGCGCAGTTTCAATGCCGGTCATTGGGCAGGATTGAAGCCGGCCAAGCGCAAGCAGGTATTGCTGAAGCTGGTGGCCTTGGTCGAGGCCCATGCCGATGAGCTCGCCCTGCTGGAAACGCTGGACATGGGCAAGCCGGTGGCGCAGGCACGGCAGGTGGATATCGGTGGAGTGATCCGCTGCATCCAATGGACGGCGGAGGCGGTGGACAAGTTGTACGGCGAAGTTGCCCCGACCGGTGGCAACGAATTGGGCTTGATCACCCGCGAGCCGCTGGGCGTGATTGGCGCCATCGTGCCGTGGAACTTCCCGCTGCTGATGGCGGCATGGAAGATCGCCCCGGCGCTGGCCGCAGGCAATTCCGTGGTGCTGAAGCCTTCGGAGAAGTCGCCCTTGAGTGCTCTGCGCTTCGCCGAGCTGGTGAGCGAAGCCGGCGTTCCGGATGGTGTGTTCAACGTGGTGCCCGGCAGTGGCAAGGGCGCCGGCGAGCCACTGGCGCTGCATATGGATGTGGATGGGCTGGTGTTCACCGGCTCCACCGCGGTGGGCAAGCGGCTGCTGCAATGTGCAGGACTGTCGAACATGAAGCGGGCCTACATGGAATGCGGTGGCAAGAGCCCGAACATCGTGTTTGCCGATGCGCATGATCTGGACAAGGCAGCTGAGGCGGCGGCGAGCGCGATCTTCTACAACCAGGGCGAAGTGTGTACGGCAGGTTCGCGTCTGCTGGTGGAGCGTTCGATCAAGGACGCGTTTGTCGCCAAGGTGATCGAGCATGGCCGGCATATGCAGCCTGCGCATCCGTTCGAGCCGAAGGCGGCAATGGGAGCGATGGTGGATGAAGCGCAGACCCAGCGCGTGCTTGGCTACGTGGAGAAAGGCTGCGCGGAAGGCGCGCGGCTATTGCTGGGTGGCAAGCGTGCGGATGTCGTTGCCGGCGGGTGCTACATCGAACCGACGGTGTTTGATGAAGTCAGTCCGCAACAAAGCATCGCCCGCGAGGAGATATTCGGCCCGGTGCTGTCGGTGATCGCGTTCGATGGTGAGCAGCACGCCCTGCAGTTGGCCAATGACACCGAGTACGGTTTGGCGGCCGGCGTATGGACGCGCGATATTTCGCGTGCGCATCGTGTTGCGCGTAGCCTGCGAGCGGGAAGCGTGTGGGTGAACTATTGGGACGGCGGCGACATGACCGCGCCGTTTGGTGGGTACAAGCAATCGGGCAATGGCCGAGACAAGTCCTTGCACGCCTTCGACAAATACACCGAGATGAAGGCGACCTGGATCAATCTGGAGGGCTGATGCTGCTTCTCCTTGGCGTAAGCCAAGGGGAGGGCTGGGGAGGGGTTGGCTGTTGAGCTTCGGTTGTTGCGTTTGAAGCCTTGCAGGCAACAGCAAGAGCTACCCCCTCCCAACCTCCCCCTTGGCTACGCCAAAGGGGAGGGGCGTTGCATGCAGCCTTGCTCCCTCCCTTTGGCGTAAGCCAAGGGGAGGGCTGGGGAGGGGTTGGCTGTTGAGCTTCGGTTGTTGCGTTTGAAGCCTTGCAGGCAACAGCAAAAGCTACCCCCTCCCAACCTCCCCTTTGGCGTAAGCCATGGGGGAGGGCGTTTGCTACTCCTTCTCCTGTGCGACCACTGCGCCAGTTGCCGGATCCAGACGCACCTCGACTTTCTCGCCGCTGGCGGTCCTGCCCTTGGCCTTCCACATGCCGTCATCCAGCTTCACATCGCTGACGCCGGTGTAACCCGCACTGGAAAGCTGCGCGCGGATATCCGCCTCGCCCAACTGCGACACGGCCTTGTCCGGGTAAACAGTACCGTTGCGTGGATCAAGCTTCACGTCGACCTTCTTGCCATCGGCACTGGTCGCGTCCGCTTCCCACATACCGTCCTCGAACTTGATGTCCTTGATGTCGGTATAGCCCTGCGACTCCAGGTGCGCGCGCACCTGTGGCGCAGTCAATGCGTCCTGCGCCTGAGCGATGCCACTGCCGGCCAATGTCAGTGCGGCTGCAATCAAAGCGGTACGTAGCGGTCGATTGTTCATTGGTCTGCTCCTTCGGGGGTCATCGCGCTTCTGGCGCGGGATCAACCCTAACCTCGCCAACCTGTATCAATCCGTGAATCGTCGCGGATTCAATGCACGGCAATCGGATGCGGTTAATCGATGTGCACGGGAACGCAAGAAAGTGTTTTCAGAACGTTCATTCCCTTGGCAGAGGATGCCTGGGTCAGTGCGCAACAACAGGCAGCGGTAGTGCCGAGCCATGCTCGGCAAGGGGCCTCGCCCAAGGGCTGGCCGCGTGCAGGATTGTGGGAGCGACGTCAGTCGCGAAGCCGATGCAGCATCTGATCGCAGAGATGTTTATCTCTGATGTGATACGTGCTTCGCGGCTTACGCCGCTCCCACAACCTTTCATCTGAGTTGTAGCCAGGTGCCCTGCCTGCACTCCATCAGGCTTCAGTCATCGCCACGCTTGCGCAACTGGCCCGCAAAACGATCCAGCCACTGCGCGAAGCCCTGCAGTACCGCGCCACCCTTGTCCTTGAGTCCGGCCAGCTCGGCTTCCAGGCGCTCGCGGCGGGTGGATTCACCCTCGTTGCTGGGCAGTGGTGGCAGGATGTGGGCGAAGTAGGTGTCGCCAAGGAATTTGTGCAGCAAGCGTTCGCCGATGAAGGGTTCGCCGTTGTTCAATGCACGCGCGCCCTTGAGCAGGTTGCGGATGTCGTACTGCGTGGGGCTGAGGTCGGGCACCTGCTTGGGCAGGTCGAGCAGGCTGTAGACCGCGATGCGCGCGGTGCGTACCGAGCTTTCCATGGTGAACACCACGTCGTTTGCGGTCTCCACGAACTGGCCAACCAGCGCCAGGTTGGTGTTGCCGGCCGGGACCACGTGCGGGCGATCACCCGCCGCGCGCGGCATGAACTGGGCGGTGATGTACGGCATCAGCGCCAGTCGTACCTTGGTGTGCGGGATGATGGCGTCGAGCTGATCGGCAATGCCAAGGTGGTGGCATAGCTCGGCCACGATCTCGCGCCCATTGCACTCGGGCATGGTTTTCTTGACGAAGTTGCCGGGCTGGTCCATCAGCAGCGCGTACACCCACATCACCACCGTGTCCTTGGGCTGGCCAGGGAAATGCGGCTGGCGATTGATGGTGACGCTCAACACCCAGTTCGAATCGGTGAAGGTGATGATGCCGCCGGTGGCGGTGCGGCCTGATGTCGGGTCGTTGACCGAGAGCTCGCGCAGCTTGTCGACCAGCGGCGATGGCTTGCAGGTGAGGGTGGCCGACTCCCACATGGAGCGGTCGATGTCACCACAGAATTTGTCAGGCTTGCCGAATACCGGCGAGTGCCTGGCAAGGTTGCGCCACAGGCCCCAGCTGCTGCCTTCGGCCGGGCCGCCATGGCGCTTCTTCAGTGCCGGCACGGTGTCCAGATCGCCGTAAGCGGTGTCCTCGGTCATCGAGCCGGTCAGCGCGATCACCAGGTCACGCGGAGCGACGGTGAGGCGGCCATCGCCGTCGTTGCTGCGTGTATGCAGGGCAGTGACGGTGCGCTGCTCGCCCTGCACATCGAAGTCCATGTCCAGCACCTGGGTGCCGAGCTTCACCTGCACGCCCTTCTCGCGCAGCAGCTTGATCAGCGGCGTGACGAAGGTGTCGTACTGGTTGAATTTGGGAAACACCAGCGTGGACATGTCGCCGAAGCCGTCGATGGCATCGAGGAACCGATGCATGTAGAGCTTCATCTCCAGCAGACTGTGCCAGTTCTCGAAGGCGAACATGGAACGGAACAGGAACCAGAAATTGCTGGCCAGGAAGCCTTCGCTGAAATGATCCTCGATGGTCAGATCATCGAGCTGGTCCTTGCGCTTGAGCAGCAGGCTGACCACTTCCCATTGCTGCTTGCGGTTCAGTCCGAAGCGGGTGAAGTCGGGCAGCACCTGTCCCTGCTTGTGCATCAATCTTGACTTGGACCAGTTCGGGTCGGCGTCGTTGGCCAGCCGGTATTCGTCGAGCACGCTGAAGCCTTCTGGCAGCTCCAGTGCAGGCACATCCTGGAACATGTCCCACAGGTTGTCGTAGTTCCAGTTCATCTCACGGCCGCCGCGCACGATGTAGCCGTCCTCGGGATTACCGGCTCCATCCAGCGAGCCACCCTCGATGCCGGCGCCTTCGATGATGGTGATGTTCTCGCCCGGCATATGGCCGTCGCGGATCAGGTAGAAGGCCGCCGCCATGCCGGCGATTCCTCCGCCGACGATCCAGGCCTTGCGCGTCTGGATGCCCTCGGTGGGCAAGGGTTTGAAGCGCTGGTAATTGCCGACCATGTCCGGCGGCGGCAACGTGTTGAGTGGCGTGTTGTGCCAGTAGCGGGCGGTGGCGTCGGCTTCGTGCTCGAAGCGTGGGCTGGATTCAGTCATGAGGTTCTCCGGTCGTGGGGGGAGGTGCACAACGAACCGTCCCAGCCTAAACAGCGTTCGGGCTGGACGGGTTACATATCCGTGAATCGCGGAGCTGCAGGCTGTGATCGTGCGTGAGGCACGGTTGTGGGCTCAGTGCCGGCAACGCGCGCTTTCCTGCAGCAGCGCCGCGTGCAATGCATCGCGGTCGCGCGCACTCACTGCATTCTGGAAATAGCTGACGTCGCGCCGGCTCAGTGTGCAGGGATCGACCTCGTAGCCCGGTGGCCAGAACCCAAGGTAGCTGGCCACACCCTGGATCATCTGTTTCGGGCTCATCTGCGGCTTCAGCCGGAAGTAGCGAGGAGCGTGCTGGAAGGCAGGGTCTTGGTTGAGGCGTCGAAACGGTTGCTGGGCGAAGCTGTCGGCGGTCATTGGGTTGCCGCCGGCGGCGCTTTCGGCAAGGCTCAGATTCAAGGGGGCTGGCGCAGCGGTCGTCGTTTGCGGCGAGGGCAGGGGCGGTTGTTGGCCGGGCGAGCGCCGGGAGCGCTCCCTTGCCGACAATCCGGTGCTGGCCACCTGCGTGGACGTGTGCGTGGATTGCCTGGTCGGCGGTGAGGCCGGAGGGGGCGGCAACCAGCGCAGGCTGATGCGCGGTCCGCTGTCGGGCGAGCTCGGCTGACGCGCTTGCAACAGCCATAGCGCAAAGGCTGCATGGACGGCGACGACGGTAATGGCAGCGCTCAGGTGGGCGAGCGGGTGTCGGAAACGTCCGGAAGTGGTCGCCATCGGCAAAGCATCCATGCGGGGGCCGATGCTGTGACCGCCATCCGTGCCAATAGTTTCCCGTTCCCAGGGAAACAACGGCAGCATCGTCAAGCAACGGTGTCGGCTGCAACCAAATGACAGCCGCTGCAGTGCTGCATGGCAGACTGCGGCCATTATTTCCTCTGTTACGACCATGTCGACCGCCGCCAGCTCCGCTCCCTTGAACTCCCCGCGCCGCGTACTGGCGGCCAGTCTGATCGGCACCACCATCGAGTTCTTTGATTTCTACATCTACGCCACCGCAGCGGTGCTGGTGTTTCCCAAGCTGTTCTTCCCTGAGAGCAGCAATGACGCCGCGCTGCTGCAGTCGTTGGCGACCTTCGCGGTGGCCTTCATCGCGCGGCCGGTGGGTTCGGCGGTGTTCGGGCACTACGGCGACCGGATAGGGCGCAAGGCCACGCTGGTGGCGGCCTTGCTGACGATGGGCTTGTCGACGGTGGCGATCGGCCTGCTGCCGACGTACCACGACATCGGTGTGATCGCGCCGTTGCTGCTGGCCTTGTGCCGCTTCGGGCAGGGCCTCGGGCTGGGCGGTGAGTGGGGTGGGGCGGTGTTGCTGGCGACCGAGAACGCGCCGCCGGGCAAGCGCGCCTGGTACGGCATGTTTCCGCAGTTGGGCGCGCCGCTGGGCTTCCTGCTGTCGGCCGGCACCTTCCTGCTGCTGGGGCGGGTTCTGGACGATGCCAGTTTCCTGTCCTGGGGCTGGCGCGTGCCGTTTGTCGCCAGTGCGCTGCTGGTGATCGTCGGGCTGTGGGTGCGTTTGAACATCCGCGAGACGCCGGATTTCCAGAAGGCACTGGACCAGGGCCAGCGCGTGCGCCTGCCAATGCGTGAGGTGCTGGTCAGGCATGGTTTTGCGGTGGTCGTCGGCACCTTGGCGGCATTCGCCACCTTCGTGCTGTTCTACCTGATGACGGTGTTCACGTTGGGCCATGGCACGTCGGTGCTGCGTTATGCGCGCGAGGACTTCCTGCTGCTGCAGATGGTCGGCATCCTGTTCTTCGCTGCCGGCATTCCGTTGGCGGCGCTGTACGGCGATCGTCATGGCACGGTCAAGGCGATGTTGTGGGCGACCCTGGGCATCTTCGTGTTCGGCCTGCTGTTCCAGCCCCTGTTCCAGGCCGGGCATCCGTTGCAGGTGTTGCTGTTCCTGTCGCTGGGCCTGTTCCTGATGGGCCTGACCTACGGGCCCTGCGGCACCATGCTGGCCAGCCTGTATCCGGTACAGGTGCGCTATACCGGGGCATCGCTGTCGTTCAACCTGGCCGGCATCCTTGGCGCAGCACCCGCACCGTATGCCGCAACCTGGCTGGCCGGGAAGTTCGGCATCGCCGCGGTTGGCGGCTATTTGTGCATCACCGCCTTGGCAACGGCATTGGCCCTGCTGGCCATCAGTCGTTGGCAGCGCAAGGGTGCCGCAGGGACGCCGTAAGTCGCGACTACTGCCGGTCCCACACAAGACCGGTGATGTGTGCGCCTTGCGGCGTACCTGCAGCGGTAAAAACGCAGGAACGACGGGGAGGGGATATCTGGGGGGATGTCTGCAGCCTCGCCGTTCCTGCAAAGCGATTCAGCGGAACAAACGCTTCAGCGTGCGTCCCAGCCAGCTGCCTTCCTGGTGATCCCTGGCGAACTGGTTGAGGTGGCGCTTGACGTGCTCGGCATAGGCCTTGTCGTCGCCGCGGATGTGGTTGAACAGCCAGCGCGACAACATGTTGCGCAGCTCGTCGGTAACGTCTTCGCCGGACTGGAAGCGCATGCGGTACTCGGAGACGCGCTTGCCGAAGACTTCATGCACACGCTTGTGCGCGGCGCAGAAGGGGTAACCGGCTTCTTCCATCAGCTCTTCTTCGAAGGCGAAGTGCGACATGGTGTAATCCACCAGTTCGTCGATGACTTCAGCCACGGCGACCCGTTCCAGGCTTTTCTGGGCGACGTGGAGGTGGTTGAGCATCTCCACGATGCGCATGTGCTGATGGTCGATGACCTCGACACCCGTATTGAGATCGTCCTGCCAAACCAGTAGTGCCACCGCCACTTCTCCCTCGTGTGCTTTGAGCTGCACTGTAGGGAGCAGGCCGGACAGGCGCGTTGATCTGGATCAATGCCTGCAGCGGGGCAATGATTTCATTCAGATGTCGGAATGCGGGCTTTCAGTGCGTATCGGCGCTGCAGACGCGGTTGCGACCAGCGGCCTTGGCCAGGTACAGCTGGCGGTCGGCTTCGGTGATCAGTGAATGCAGGTTGCCGCTGCGCAAGGGCATGCGGCAGACGCCGATGCTCACCGTCATGCTCAGGACGCTGTCACCGAAAGGCAGCCGCAAGGCCGCTACCGATTGCCGCACTTTCTCGAAGTGCGCAGCACTGGCGGCTGCATCCAGGCCGGAGACCATCAGGCAGAATTCCTCGCCACCAAAGCGCGAGCTGATGTCCTGGCTGCGGGTGTTTGCCTGCAGTACCGAGGCGACCGCGCGGATGGCCTGGTCGCCGGCTTCGTGGCCGAGGCTGTCGTTGATGTGCTTGAAGTGATCGATATCGACCATGGCCACGGCGACCATGTCGCCGTTGTCGACGGCACTGAGCTGGCGCTGGCTCTGCTCAAGGAAGCTGCGGCGGTTCGGCAGGCCGGTCAGGAAGTCGCGCGTGGCAAGATCCTGCAGCGTGCCGATCAGTTCCAGCTGGTCCACGTTCTGCGAGACACGGCAGAAAAACTCCTCGCGCGAGAACGGTTTGCGCAGGAAGTCGTTGGCGCCGTTCTTGAGGAAGCGCGGGATCAGTGACGGGTCCGAATTGCCGGAGATGCCGATCACCGCCACCTTGTCGCGTGCACGCAATGCTCGCAGCCGCCGGGTCAATTCCACGCCCTGCATGCCCGGCATTTCCTCGTCGACGATGACCAGTCGGATCGCCGGATCGGCCTCGATGGCGCGCAGCGCGGAGGCACCGTCATCGGCCTCGATGACGTGGTAGCCATACATGCTCAGCAGGGCGGAGGCGTAGGCGCGGGCCGACGGTGAGTCATCCACGACCAGGGCGGCGATGCGCCGGTTGCGCTCCATGCGCTGCACCAGCCAGACCAGGTAGTCGATGCTGCCGGGCGTGTTCTTCAACACATAGTCGATGATCTGCTGTTGCAGCACGCGCTTGCGCAGATCCTCGTCGTAGACACTGCTGACCACGATGGTCGGCAGGCCGCGATTGACGAAGTACTGCACCACCTGGTCGCGGTCGCCGTCGGCCAGGATAAGCCCGGTCAGGACCAGGAACCAGCCATCCTCGCGATCCAGCAGTTCACCGGCCTCGGCCAGGCTGGAGGCGACGCTGACGGGCAGTTCAAGCCGCTGCTCGATGGCCTCGCGCAGCATCGTGGTGAAGGTGCGCGAGTTCTCCACCAGCAGGATGCGCTGGGGCAGGGGCGCGATCGACGGACTGTCAAAGGCGGCCTGTGGCGTGCTGGCAGTGGTGGCAAGAGTTGGGAGCATCGGAAGGTATAGCGGCCGCGGGCGTGGGAGCTTGAGGCCGCATGTGGCCGGGATTCGGAATTGGGGTTCGGGTCTGGCAGGCGTCAGCCCTGTACTCGGCTGGTCCGTGCGGTTCCTCCCCAATACCCGCCTCACCACAACAGATCGCGCAGCTTGTACCAGGACATCGCTGCCACCAGCATCGGCATGCGCAAAGCCTTGCCGCCGGGGAATACGCCGTGTGGGATGCGCTCGAACACGTCCAGCCGCTGCGCCTGGCCGGCAATGGCAGCGGCGATGACTTCGCCGGCCAGGCCGGTGCTGGCGACGCCGTGGCCGGAAAAACCCTGCGCGAAGTACACGTTCGGGGTGATCCGGCCCCAATGCGGCGCACGGTTGCGGGTGATGTCGATATAGCCGCCCCAGACATACTCCATTTCCACGTCGGCCAGCTGCGGGAATACCCGCCGCATGCGCCGGGTCATGCTGGCGCGCAGGCCCGGCGGGGGCAATGCCGAGTAATTGGCCTGGCCGCCGAACAGCAGGCGGTGGTCGCGGCTGAGCCGGAAGTAGTCCAGCGCCCAGTTCACGTCGGCCACGGCCATGTCATTGCGGATCAGTGCCTTGGCGCGCTCGGCGCCCAGCGGCTGGGTGGCGCCGATATAGGTGCCGACCGGCATCATCCGGGTTTCCAGCTCGGGCGCGATGTCCTGCAGCCAGGCATTGCCGGCCAATACGACGAAGTCCGCATCGACCCGGCCATGGCGGGTGATCAGTGCTGCTTGCGAGCCACGTTCAAGCCGGGTGACCGCGGATTGCTCATGGATGGTGACACCGGCGGCTTCGGCGGCCTGGGCCAGGCCCTGCGTATAGGCCAGCGGATGCAGGTGGCCGCTGGCGGCGTCATAGACCGCGCCCAGATAGCGCTCGCTGGCCAGTTCCTGCTGCAGGCGCGGGCGGTCCCACCATTCCAGCGGGTAATCGTAGCGCTGCGCCATGCGTTCGATGTCATTGCGCAGGGCACGTTCCTGACGCGGCTGGATAGGGACGCTGGCGTGGCCGTCGCGCCAGTCGCAGTCGATGCCGTGCCTGGCGATGCGCTGCTTGAGCATGTGCATGCCGTCGCGCGAGAAGTCGAACAGCAGCCGTGCATCGGCGTCGCCGACCAGGGCTTCCAGCGTGTCCTGTTCGCAGCCGTAGCCGACGATGGCCTGGCCGCCGTTGCGGCCGGAGGCGCCCCAGCCGACACGCTCGGCTTCCAGCACGGTGACCTTGTAGCCCTTCTCGGCCAAGGCCAGCGCGGCGGTCAGGCCGGTATAACCGGCACCGAGCACGGCCACGTCGGCGCGCGCCTGCCCATGCAGGGGCGCGCGCAGCGGAAGTTCGGGTTGGCTGGCGGCATACCAGCTCGGGGGGTATACGGATGCAGCAGCGTCCACGGACATCAGGCCGAATCGGGGGCGGGAAGTGTAACGACCCCGGCGTGTGCGGCGTGCACAGGCCGGTGAAGATTCCGTGCAGTGTGCCTTGCATTACTTGAATGCCGGATGGCACTTGGTTGCCTAATCAGTGGGGCAGGGGTAGCGTGCTGGCACGTCTCATGAGCGTTACCCATGGCCAGCCTGCCGCTGGTCGGCTTGCCTACCGACAGCAAACCGATCGGGTCCCATCCGTTTCTTGTCGCTGGTGAAAAGTACGTGCGCGCGGTTGTCGACGGCGCGCAGGCCACGCCATTGCTGCTGCCATTGCTGCAACCGCCGCTGCCGGCCGAGGCGTGGTTGACCGCGCTGGATGGCCTGCTGTTGACTGGCGCAACCAGCAATATCGAGCCGCACCACTACGGTGGCTGTGACAGTTGGCCAGGCAATCCGCATGATCCGGCGCGCGATGCCAATGTGTTCGGGCTGATTCCGCAGGCGCTGGCATTGGGTATGCCGATACTGGCGATCTGCCGTGGTTTCCAGGAGATCAACGTTGCCTTTGGTGGCAGCTTGCACCCGAAAGTACATGAGGTGCCCGGGCTGGCGGATCATCGTGAAAACCCGGCGTCATCATTGGAAGTGCAATATGGGCCGGCGCATGCGCTGCAACTGAGCCCGGGTGGTTTGCTGGCAGGCATTGCCGGCGGCAACGAGGTGATGGTCAACTCGGTGCACGGGCAGGGTGTAGCCAGGCTGGGCGAAGGGCTGCAGGTCGAGGCCCGCGCGCCGGACGGGCTGATCGAGGCGTTTCGTGGCAGCGGGCCATCGTTCCTGCTCGGCCTGCAGTTCCATC
Source organism: Stenotrophomonas sp. 21LCFQ19 (assembly GCF_056861425.1). Classification (NCBI taxonomy): domain Bacteria; kingdom Pseudomonadati; phylum Pseudomonadota; class Gammaproteobacteria; order Lysobacterales; family Lysobacteraceae; genus Stenotrophomonas; species Stenotrophomonas sp. 21LCFQ19. The sequence goes on from NZ_JBSPUF010000014.1 coordinate 67,631, forward strand.
CGGAGTGGCGGGTTACCGAGAATCCGTTCTATCTGGGTATTTTCAAAGCCTTCGGCGAGGCCTGTCGCCGCTATCGGTCAAACAAACAAGTTGGTTCCCCATGACGTCGCGCCCCCGCACCCGCAGCCGTAAAACCGCCATCGCCGTCCAGGAAGAAAGCCTGCTGCTGCGCTGGCTGAAGGAGCGGCACATCACCGAGGTTGAATGCCTGGTGCCGGATATCACCGGCAACGCGCGCGGCAAGATCATCCCGGCCGACAAGTTTTCGCACGATTACGGCACGCGTCTGCCCGAGGGCATTTTCGCCACCACGGTGACCGGCGACTACCCGGATGACTACTACGAACTGACCTCGCCGGCCGACGCGGACATGATCCTGCGCCCGGACCCGGACACCGTGCGGATGGTGCCGTGGGCGACCGATCCCACCGCGCAGATCATCCACGACTGCTACACCAAGAATGGCCAGCCGCACGAGCTGGCACCGCGCAATGTGTTGCGGCGGGTACTGGCGGCCTACGAAGCGCTTGGGCTGAAGCCGGTGGTGGCGCCGGAAGTGGAGTTCTTCCTGGTGCAGAAGAACACCGACCCGGATTTCCCGCTGCTGCCGCCTGCTGGCCGCTCCGGTCGCCCGGAGACAGCACGTCAGTCGTACTCGATCGATGCGGTCAATGAATTCGATCCCATCCTCGACCTGATGTACGACTACTGCGATGCGATGAAGCTGGACGTGGACACCTTGATCCACGAATCCGGCGCCGCGCAGCTGGAGGTCAATTTCACCCATTCCGACGCGATGTCGCTGGCCGACCAGGTATTCCTGTTCAAGCGCACCATGCGCGAGGCGGCGCTGCGTCACGGCATCTATGCGACCTTCCTGGCCAAACCGATGGAGACCGAGCCCGGCAGCGCCATGCACATCCACCAGAGCCTGGTGCGCATTGCCGATGGCCGCAATGTGTTTGCCGGCCACGCCGAAGGGGAGTACAGCGAGACCTTCGACAACTACCTGGCTGGCCTGCAGAAGTACGTGCCGGCGGCGATGGGCTTCTTCGCCCCGAACGTGAACTCCTATCGCCGGCTGGTATTTGGCGAGGTATCGCCGAGCAATGTGGAATGGGGCTTCGACAACCGCACCTGCGGCCTGCGTGTGCCCATGGACAGCCTGGAGAACAACCGCGTGGAGAGCCGCTTTGCCGGCTCCGACGCCAATCCCTACCTGGCGATGGCGGCGACGCTGGCCTGTGGCCTGCTGGGCATCCGTGAAAAGCTGACGCCGACCACCCCGATCAGTGGCAACGCCAAGGAGCTGGGCTACGAACTGCCGCGCTCGCTGGGCGAGTCGCTGGATGCGCTGGAGGGTTGCGAAGCCCTGCAGGAGCTCTTGGGACGACGTTTCTGCCGCGCCTACGTCTCCGTCAAGCGCAAGGAATACGAGACCTTCTTCCGCGTGATCAGCTCCTGGGAGCGCGAGTTCCTGCTGCTGAATGTTTGACAGCGAGGCTTGTCTCCCTCCCTTTCGCGCAGCGAAGGGGAGGGTTGGGGAGGGGTAAGCTCTGCTGTGGCTGTTCTTGCAGTGGCTTCGCGGCTCACGCCGCTCCCACAAGCCTTACACCCATCTTCTACACACGAAGCCGCCGCAGATGGGACAATATGCCCACTTCCCGGCTTGGCCGGTCCCCCATACCGCTCCCGGATCACACTGGAGAACCCATGAATCTGCGCATTCTGACCGTTGGTGTCGCCATTTCCCTGCTTGCTGCCTGCGGTGGCAAGGAAACTGGCGGCAAGCCCGCTGAAGGCGGCGAGGCCAAGGTCCTCAATGTCTATAACTATTCGGATTACATCGCCGAAGACACCATCCCGAACTTCGAGAAGTCGACCGGCATCAAGGTCACCTACGATGTGTTCGACAGCGATGAAATGGTCGAGACCAAGTTGCTGACCGGCGACAGCGGCTACGACATCGTGGTGCCGACGCTGAACTTCTTCGGCCGCCAGATCCAGGCCGGCGTGTTCCTGCCGCTGGACAAGAGCAAGATCCCGAACCTGGCCAACCTCGATCCGGCTGTGATGCAGCGTATTGCTGGCCAGGACCCGGGCAACCAGTACGGCGTGCCCTACATGATGGGCAGCACCGGCATCGGCTACAACGTGGCCAAGCTGAAAGAGCGTTTCGGTGGCAGCGCCGACATCGCCAACAGCTGGGACCTGGTGTTCAAGCCGGAAAACATCGCCAAGATGAAGGACTGCGGCGTAACGCTGCTGGACACCCCGGCCGACATGATCCCGGTGGCCCTGCATTACCTGGGCGAAGACCCGCATAGCGCCGACCCGGCCGTGCTGCAGAAGGCAGCGGACCTGCTCAAGTCGATCCGTCCGTACGTGCAGAACTTCCACTCCTCGCAGTACGTCGGTTCGCTGGCCAATGGCAGCACCTGCCTGGTGGTCGGCTGGTCGGGCGACATCATCCAGGCCCGTGACCGCGCCGAAGAGGCCAAGAACGGCGTGGAAGTTGCCTACTCCATCCCGAAGGAAGGCGCGCCGCAGTGGTTCGACATGCTGGCCATCCCCAAGGATGCCAAGCATCCGGGCAACGCCTATGCCTTCATCAACTACCTGCTGGAGCCCGAGGTAGCGGCCAAGAACACCAATGTGACCCACTACGCCAACCCGGTGAAGTCGGCGACCTCGCTGGTCGATCCGGCCATCCGCGACGACAAGACCATCTACCCGGCCGAAGACGTGGCCGCCAAGATGTTCACCTATGCGATCAACAGCCCGGAGACGGACAAGCTGTATACCCGTCTGTGGACCGAGATCAAGACCGGCCGTTGATTTCAGGCAGGTTTAGCGTGTGAATCTTTACAACGCCTCCCTCCTGCAGGGAGGCGTTGTTGTTTGTGGCGTTTGCGGCTTGCCAGTTGCCAGTGGAGATGGCGAAGCCGGCGCTTGGCCCCCTCCCTTTGGCGTAGCCAAGGGGAGGGCTGGGGAGGGGTAAGCTTTTTGGGGTCTTCGGGCATTGCCAGCTTCGCGGCTGACGCCGTACTGGACGTGCTGCGTGTAATGCCCCTGCCGAGCATGGCTCGGCACTACGGTGGCGCCGGCGGGCTTCGGCTTGGCTCCCTCCCTTTGGCGCAGCCAAGGGGAGGGTTGGGGAGGGGTGCTTTGCAGCTCTGGCTCCTGCCGCTGCGGATCTACGAGCCGGAGCAAAAGCCACCCCCTCCCAACCTCCCCCTTGGCTGCGCCAAAGGGGAGGGGCACGCCAACCGCCACAGCCAGCGGTGTCGCCCGCAAAATCAGGGGGCTACACTACGCGCGTTTGTTCATCTGCCTGCTTCCGGAGCCCTACATGCCCGTTGACGCCAAGCCAGAGGCCATCGCTTTGAACAGCGAGCCCGGCTACCTGTCCATCCGTGATCTGCGCAAGGAATTCGATGGCTTCGTCGCCGTCGACGACGTCAACCTGGACGTGCGCAAGGGCGAGATCTTTGCCCTGCTGGGCGGTTCGGGCAGCGGCAAGTCCACCCTGCTGCGCTGCCTGGCCGGCTTTGAAACCCCGACCAAGGGCTCGATCCTGCTCGACGGCCAGCCGATTACCGCGCTGCCGCCGTACGAGCGGCCGATCAACATGATGTTCCAGTCCTATGCGCTGTTCCCGCACATGACGGTGGAGCAGAACATCGCCTTCGGCCTCAAGCAGGACGGCATGGCCAAGGACGCCATCGCCCGCCGCGTTGGCGAGATGCTGGAGCTGGTGCAGCTGCAGAAGCTGGGCAAGCGCAAGCCGCACCAGCTGTCCGGCGGCCAGCAGCAGCGTGTAGCGCTGGCGCGTTCGCTGGCCAAGAGCCCCAAGCTGCTGTTGCTGGACGAGCCGATGGGCGCGCTGGACAAGAAGCTGCGCTCGAAGATGCAGCTGGAGCTGGTCAACATCATCGAGCAGCTCGGCGTGACCTGCGTGATGGTCACCCACGATCAGGAAGAAGCCATGACCATGGCCACCCGCATCGCGGTGATGGACCAGGGCTGGATCCAGCAGATCGGTAAGCCGGACGACATCTACGAGCAACCGGCCAACCGCTTCGTCGCCAGCTTCATCGGCTCGGTGAATTCCTTCGAAGGCGTCATCGATGAGGATCTGCCCGAGTACGTCACCGTGCGTACCGCCGACTTCCCGGCGCCGATCTACGTCGGCCACGGCATCACCGGCTACGAAGGCCAGCCGGTGGCGTTTGCGCTGCGCCCGGAGAAGGTGCATATCGCCAAGGAAGAGCCCGAGGGCGACACCAACAAGGCCTTCGGCGTGGTCGAGGACATCGCCTATTTCGGCAGTCACTCGGTCTACCACGTGCGCCTGCCCAGTGGTGCCAAGATCCTGTCCAACTTTGCCAACATGAAGCGTTGGGACAGCGACGGCATCACCTGGAACGACGAAGTCTGGGTGTCCTGGGACGACAACGACGGCGTGGTGCTGACCTCATGAGCGCGACCAGTCCACTCACCAGCGGTTGGCGGCGTTGGCTGCCGGGTGCACGCGCGGGTGTGATCGGCGTGCCGTACCTGTGGCTGTTGCTGTTCTTCGCGATCCCATTCCTGATCGTGTTGAAGATCTCCTTCGCCAAGATGGCGGTGGCGATGCCGCCATACACCTCCATCGTGGAATACGTGGACAACGCGTTCACGGTCAACCTCAACCTGGGCAACTACACCGCGCTGTTCACCGACAGCCAGTACGTGGTGGCCTACCTGAGCTCGATCAAGATCGCCGTGATCTCCACACTGCTGACCTTGCTGATCGGTTACCCGATGGCCTACGTGATCTCGCGCATGTCGCCGTCGGCGCGCAACATCGCGATGATGCTGGTAGTGCTGCCGTCGTGGACTTCGTTTCTGATCCGCGTCTATGCCTGGATCGGCATCCTCGACAGCAATGGGCTGATCAACCGCACGCTGATGAGCATTGGTTTGATCGACGAGCCGCTGCGCATCCTCTACACCCCGGTGGCGGCCTATATCGGCATCGTCTACTGCTACCTGCCGTTCATGGTGCTGCCGCTGTACGCCAACCTGGTCAAGCTCGACCACCGTCTGCTGGAAGCTGCCTATGACCTCGGCGCCAAGCCCTGGCAGGCCTTCCTGCGCATTACCTTGCCGCTGTCGCGCAGCGGCATCATCGCTGGCTGCATGCTGGTGATGATCCCAGCGGTGGGTGAATTCGTGATCCCGGAAATGCTGGGTGGCCCGGATACCTTGATGATCGGCCGCGTGCTGTGGGGCGAGTTCTTCAACAACCGTGACTGGCCGCTGGCGTCCGCCGTGGCGATCGTGATGCTGATCCTGCTGCTGATCCCCATCATCATCTTCAACCGTTCGCAGCAGCGTGAGCTGGAAGGGAAGCTGGCATGAGCATGACCCGGCGTAGTTCCTGGTTGGGGTGGAGCATCCTGCTGCTCGGCTTCGCCTTCCTGTACCTGCCGATCCTGTTGTTGATGGTGTACTCGTTCAACTCATCACGGCTGGCGACGGTATGGGCAGGCTTCTCGACGCAGTGGTACGGCGAGTTGTTCCGTGATCGACAGCTGCTGCAGGCGGCTTGGATCAGCATCAAGATCGCGTTCTGGACGGCGAGTGCATCGATGGTGATCGGCACCATGGCGGCGATGGCGATGACCCGCTTCAAACGCTTCCCCAGCAAGACCATCTTTGGTGCATTGGTGACCGCGCCACTGGTGATGCCGGAAGTGATCATCGGCCTGTCGATCCTGTTGATGCTGGTGTCGATGGGCGGCCTGTTCGGCCTGCCATCAAAGGGCGTTGTGGCGATCTGGATCGCGCATGTGACCTTCACCATTTCCTTCGTGACGGTGGTGGTGTCTTCGCGCCTGCAGGAACTGGACCGTTCGCTGGAAGAGGCGGCGATGGATTTGGGCGCGAACCGGCTCAAGGTGTTCTTCCTGATCACCTTGCCGATCATCGCCCCGGCGCTGCTGTCCGGCTGGCTGCTGGCTTTCACCTTGTCGCTGGACGACGTGGTGATCGCCAGCTTCGTCGCCGGGCCCAGCTCGACCACGCTGCCGATGAAGATCTTCGCCTCGGTGCGGATGGGCGTGAGCCCGAAGATCAACGCCCTGGCCACGTTGATGGTGCTGGCGGTATCGACGGTGGCGGTGCTGGGCTGGTGGATTTCGGCCCGCGCCGACAAGCGACGCCAGCGCGACATGCAGCTGGCGCTGCAGGAAAACGGCTGAGAGGCCCGGTAGTGCCGAGCCATGCTCGGCAGAGGCTTTCCCGGCTAACCATCAACATTGTGGGAGCGGCGTCAGCCGCGAAGCTGGTAGCAATGAAATAAACGACATGGCGGCGATTTGATGGATCGCCGGCTTCGCGGCTGACGCCGCTCCTACAAAAGGGTTGCTGGTAAAGCCCCTGCCGAGCATGGCTCGGCACTACAGGGCCGCTTGGGATTTACCTGCGCGCAACATTCGCGGCGCTACCATCCCTGCATTCGTTGAATGCAGGTGAGTCCATGGCGTCGTATCAGACTATCAATCCCTTCAATGGCGAGATCGTGCGCACGGTTGAGCTGCTGACTGCCGCTGGCATCGAGCAGCGACTGGCCGCAGCTGAATCGGCGTTTCCACAATGGTCGGCATTGTCACTGGAGCAGCGTGGTGACCATCTGCGCAAGGTTGCTGCAGGCCTGCGTGAGCGCCGCGACGAGATCCAGCGCACGATGACCGCCGAGATGGGCAAGCTGCGCCGCGAAGCTTTGGCCGAGATCGAGAAGAGCGCCGCCGGTTGCGAGTACTACGCCGACCACGCCTCCGATTACCTGAAGCCGCAGCCGATCCCCACCGAAGCCCAGCGCAGCTACGTCATCTACCAGCCCATCGGTTGCGTGATGGCGGTGATGCCCTGGAATTTCCCGATCTGGCAGGTGATCCGCTTTCTCGCGCCGGGCTTGATGGCCGGCAATGTCGCCCTGCTCAAACACGCCAGCAATGTGCCCGGATGTGCGGACCTGCTGCGCGAGGTGGTTGCCGAGGCCGGTATTCCGGAGGGTGTGTTCGATGTGCTGCATATCGACAACGATCAGGCCGCCGAGGTGCTGCGTGATCGTCGTATCAAGGCGGTCACGCTGACCGGCAGCGAGCGTGCGGGGCGGTCGATTGCGGCCAACGCGGGCGACCAGCTGAAGAAGTGTGTGATGGAGCTGGGCGGAAGTGATGCCTTCGTGGTGCTGGATGACGCCGATCTGGACCTTGCTGCGGCTGCGGCGGTGCGTTCGAGGTTCGACAATGCAGGCCAGACCTGCATTGCTGCCAAGCGCTTCATCCTGGTCGACTCCATTGCTGATGCTTTCGTGCAACGCTACATCGAGGGCGCGCAGGCGCGCGTGTACGGCGATCCGCAGGAAGAGGAAAGCACCCTCGCGCCAATGGCGCGCGCTGATCTGCGCGACGAGCTTCACAAGCAGGTGCGTGCCAGCGTGGACAAGGGCGCGAAAGTGCTGCTGGGCGGTGCGCCGGTAGCTGGCAGCAACGCAGGCTACCAGGCCACGATCCTGGATAACGTCGGGCCCGGCATGCCGGCCTACGAAGAAGAGCTGTTCGGGCCGGTTGCGGCGATCATCCGGGTCAAGGACGAGGCCGAGGCCGTGCGCGTCGCCAATGACACCAGCTTCGGGCTGGGCGGCAGTGTCTGGACCCGCGATGTACTGCGCGGCGAGAACGTCGCGGTGCAACTGCAATGCGGCGCGGCCTTCGTCAATTCAGTGGTGAAAAGTGATGCGCGGCTGCCATTTGGCGGGACCAAACGCTCGGGCTTTGGGCGTGAGCTGGCGGGACCGGGTATTCATGAGTTCATGAACATCAAAACGGTCTATGTGGCCTGACGCCGAGCTTGTAGGAGCGGCGTGAGCCGCGAAGCTGGCAATCCATGCGCGCCCACGAAAACCAGCAACTGTAGTGAAGCGGATTGCAGGCTCTTGAAATGTTTTGAGCATTGGTGGCTTCGCGGCTTATGCCGCTCCCACATGGCCTGCTGGTAAAGCCCCTGCCGAGCATGGCTCGGCACTACGGATGCAGCTCCCTCCCTTTGGCCGAAGGCCAAGGGGAGGGTTGGGGAGGGGTTATGTTTTGCAGCTTCTGATTTGGTGGTGGCTTCGCGGCTTACGCCGCTCCTACAAAAGGTGCCGCCACTCTCATCACCCAAACGGCTGGTCGATGGACCTGCTCTGCGGGGTCATCAGTGCCGCACCATCCTCGGTAACGTAGAGGATGTCTTCCAGGCGCACGCCGAAGCGGTCCGGGATGTAGATGCCGGGTTCGTCGCTGAAGGTCATGCCCGGTTCCAGCAGGTGGGTGTTGCCGCGCACCAGGTAATCCCATTCGTGCATGTCCAGGCCGATACCGTGGCCAAGGCGGTGGCTGAAATAGCGGTAGTCCGGGCCGTAGCCGGAATCGCTGATCACCTTGCGTGCCGCGGCATCCACATCGCCCATCGCCACGCCCGGACGTGCGGTGTTCAATGCCGCCGTCTGTGCCTTCAACACGATGTCGAACACCTTGCGGATCTCGTCATCGGGCTGGCCCAGTACCACGGTGCGGGTGATGTCGCTGGTGTAGCCACCGGCACGGCAACCGCCATCGAAGATGATCGGTGTGCCTTCGACGAGGTGCTGTGGCTTGTCCGAGCCGTGCGGGGAGGCGGTGTACTTGCCGACGTTGACGCTGGCATCGCCCTGCAAGCCGGTGCGCGCGTACGCCATCGCCAGCAGGCCGCTGATGTCCTGCTCGGTCATGCCGGGCTTCAAGGCCTTCCACACAGCTTCATACACCGCCAGGGTGGCTTCATTGGCCAGCTTCATCAATGCCAGCTCGGCCGCGCTCTTGACCCGGCGGCAGCCCGATACCACCGGCCATGCCGGTACCACCTTGGCCTGCGGCAGGGCGTCGGCAATGCCTTTGGCGCGGAAGTAGGGCACGGCTTCTTCCATGCCCAAGGTGCCGGTGGCATGGCCCATGTCACGCAACACCTTGGCGACCAGGGCGTAGGGGTCCTCATCTTCCTGCCAGCCACGTACATCGTTGCCGAGCTTGATCTGCTCCAGCGTACGCACGCGTTCGAAATCCGGCGTCACGTAGACCGGTTCGCCCCTGCGCGGCAGGATCACGCCGGTGAGGCGCTCGCTGTCCCACCAGCGCATGCCGGTGAAATAGGTCAGCGAGCTGCCAGCGCCGATGAACACGGCGTCGATGCCGTGTTCGGCCATCAGTCGCCGGGCCTTGGCCACGCGTGCGATGCGCTCGTCGTTGCCGATCGGTACCACCTGCGCAGCGACCGATTTCAGGGTGCGCATGGATTCGGGCTGGGCGTTGTCGGAGTCGGCTGCAGTCTGTGCAGATGCGATCTGCGACAGGGGGAGTGCGGCGGCGCCGGCGATCAACGTGTTGCGCAGGAAGCTGCGACGGGCGGGATTGGCGTGGTCGTGCTGCATGGTTGCTCTCTGGAAAGACTGGGTAGCTGGTCAAAGCCAGCCGGAACGTTTGAACAGGCGGTACAGCACCACGCAGATCACGCCGACGCCGAGCATCAGCAGCGGATAGGCGAAGCGCCCGGCCAGCTCCGGCATGTGTGCGAAGTTCATGCCGTACCAGCTGGTGACCAGGGTTGGTGCGGCCAACAGCGCTGCCCAGGCACCGAGCTGCTTGACCGTCTCGCCCTGTGCCAACGTCACCAGTGAGAGGTTGACGTTCAGCGCGGTGCCCAGCATTTCGCGCAAGGTGTCGATGGCGTCGTTGACGCGGGCGGCATGGTCCTGCACATCGCGCAGGTACAGCCGGACTTCCTCGTTGATCAACTGCGCCTGGTTGCGTTGCAGCTGCGCCAGCGCATCCTGCAGTGGCGCAACCGCCAGCCGCATCTTGTTGAGCTCGCGCTTGAGCTCGTACAGGCGGATCACCGTGCGCCGCTCATAGGTGTCGGCGAAGATGTTTTTCTCCAGCAGGTCCAGGGTGTCGCGGAAGCTGTCGGTGATCGGCAGGTAGTGGTCGACTACCGCATCCAGCACCGAGTACAGGCAGAACGAGGGGCCCATCGCCAGCAGCTCGGGCTCCTGCTCCAGCCGCGCGCGCACCGGCGCATACGACAGCGAGGCGCCGTGGCGCACCGTCACCAGGAAGCGCGGGCCGAGGAAGGCATGGGTTTCGCCGTAACGGATACGCTCATCCACGACCTGCGCGGTGTGCACCACCACGAACAAGGAATTGCCGTAGGTTTCGATCTTGGGCCGCTGGTGCGCCTTGCGGGTGTCTTCGATCGCCAGTGGATGCAGGTCGAACTCTTCCTGCACCTTGTCCAGGATCGCGTCGCTGGGCTCGTACAGGCCGACCCAGACGAAGCCTTTGGCATCATCGGCGAGCACGTCGCTGATGCTGTCCAGGTCGAGCGGACGCTGTGTGCCGTCGGCACCGTACCAGGTGCAATTGATCACGCAGGCTGGGTTGGCCTGGACGGGAGTTGGAGTGATGCCGGTAGTCATCCCGGCATCGTGCCTCAGCTGGCCGTTGACGCCAAGCTGCGGCGCCCCAGGATCAGCGCCAGCGTGATGTGGATGGGCAGCAGCAGCACGATCCACTGCATGTTGAACTGCGCCTGCAGCGACAGCCAATGCAGCGGCAGCGCCAGCAGTGCAATGCTGGTCATCAGCCACAGAACGACCCGGAACCAGGCGCGCGGTTGACGCCCGCGCAGCAGGCTCCATGCGCCGGGAAGCAACAGCAATGCCAGCGGACTAAGCAGCAACAGGTTGCGGTTGGCCCATGCAGCCTGATGCTCACTGAAGCCCCACAGGAAGGTCAGCAGGCCACCGGCGACGCCACAGAACAGCCAGAACGGCAGCGCGAATCCGCCGATCAGGCGCGGCTTGCGGCGTGCGGCGTACAGCGCAGCAGCAACTGCCAGCCCAACCAGCAGCCATGGCCACCAGGAGCGCTGCTTTTCCTTTGGCTCGGGTGGCAGACGCTGCGGCAGCAATTCCTGTTCGGCCTGTACCAGCGGGCGGCCTTCGCTGTTGCGTACTTCGCGCAGGCTGTCGGCCAGACGCATGGGTACGAAGGCTTCCTGCCAGCGCGACAGCGGTTGGTCGGCATTCGGGCCCAGCCCGATGTCAAAGCCCAGCCACATCCACGGCGAAGGCGAGGCCAGTCGCACCGATTCGCTGCGGTAGCTGTTGCCACGCGAGCGACCGGCCAGCTGCGATTGCAGGGCGCCGCCCATGGCCTGGTCCAGGCTGTCGCGCACCATGGTGGCGCAGTTGGCGGTGAAGTAGTCGTAGCGGTAGCGCGCGTTCTCTGGCTTGGCGCGTTCGGCCAGTGCATCAGCCAGCGCCCGTGCCTGTGCGGGCGGCAGGTCCAGCCACTGGATGTTTGCCCCACGCCCAACACTTTCGTACTGCGCCAGGTCCTGCTCCAGCGGCAGGGCGACCAGGTAGTACATCATCTTGCCGCGCACGAAGTTGCCGATGAAATCCGGTTCGGACGGGTCGAAGAAGCCAAAGTTGTACGACGTTGCCTGCCCGCTTGCCGGGTCCAACACCACCAGTGCGTCATGGCCGAAGCGTTCGAAGAACACTTCGCCGGGCAGCATGGTCACCACGCCGATGCGCGGCGCCGGCTGTGTGTTGGCTTCGCTGGCTTGGTTGGCGACCGGTTGTGCGCTGCTGGCCATCGCGGCCAGCAGCAGGAACAACGACGCGAACGCGGACAGCAGCCGCGGCAGGCGCAGGGTGATCAAGCTTCGTCCTGGTCTTCGGGTGGCAGGATGGTCACGTGGAAGGCCTGGACGCGGCGTGCATCGGCCTTGGCCACCCGGAACACGAAGCGCTCCAGGGTCAGCTCATCGCCGATTTCCGGCAGATGGCCGACGGCCTCGGTGACCAGGCCGCCGATGGTGTCGTAATCGTCATCGGAGAACTCGGCGCCGAAGCGCTCGTTGAAATCGCCGATGGTGGTCAGCGCATCCACCACATAGCGGCCATCGGCGAGGATGGCGATCTGCGAAGTGTGGTCTTCGGTCTCGTCATGCTCATCGTCGATCTGGCCGACGATCTGCTCCAGCACGTCCTCGATGGTGACCAGGCCGGCGACACCGCCGTACTCGTCGACCACGATCGCCATGTGGTTGCGCGAGAGTCGGAACTCCTTGAGCAGCACATTGAGCTTCTTCGATTCGGGGATCAGCACCGCCGGACGCAGCAGCTCGCGCACGCTGGCGTGGCTGTTGTCGGCGACCACGCCGCGCAGCAGGTCCTTGGCCAGCAGGATGCCGAGGATGTCGTCCTTGTTCTCACCGTGCACCGGGAAGCGCGAGTGGCCGGAATCGACCACCTGCTTCATCAGCTCGATGAAAGGCCGGTCCACCGGCAAGGACACCATGTGCGAGCGCGGGATCATCACGTCGCCGACGGTCAGCTCGGCCACCGAAATGGCGCCTTCCATCATCCGCAGGGTGTCTGCGGCGATCAGGCCGTCCTGCTGTGCCGTCTGCAGGATGCCAACCAGCTCGTCGCGGGTATGGGGTTCACTGGAGAACGCCGAACCCAGGCGCTCCAGCCAGCTGCGTTTCTTCTCACCGTTCTCGGGCGAGGTACTACTGTCGTCTTCAGACATCTCTTGGTTTGACTGCACCCGGCAGGCCGGGCGGTGCCGACAAGTCTAGCAGGATGTTTGCCGTCGCCTGCTCAGGCCGCCGGTGGGTTGGGGGTCTGCACGCTGGGGGCTACCTGCGGTACATCGGCCGGGGTATCGGCCGGTTTGGGTGGCGCAGGTGGGGCTTCTCCCTCGGCCGGCAGGTCCAGGCTGTAGGTGCAGCCGGCCAGGGTTTTGCCCGGGTGGGATTTGACCGTGGACACGCCCAGGATCACTGATTCGATCAGCGCTTCGCCGGTTTTGGCGTCGTTGACATCGCGGCTGACCAGCTCGCGGCCGGCCATGAACTTGTCCGGTGCGTCATAGCCGGTCTCCAGCTCCAGCTGTTTGGCCAGCGGGCGCGGATCGGGCATGTCGAGGATGGCGATGATGGTGCCGCCGGCCATGGCGATGTGGTCGGCGCTGTGCCCGAACACCGTGATCGGGGTGTTCAACATGTACTCGGCCATGAACAGGTTGCCCTGCGGCAAGGGCCGCCAGCCCAACGCTACCGCTTTCAGTGGGTCATTGACGATCGGTGCCAATGCGGCGAACTCGCTGACGCTCTGCCGGCATTCGATCAGCGCGGGCAGGTCGATGGTGGGCTGGGCGCGAGCCGAACCGGCAGCGAAGATGAGTAGCGGTAGCAGGTAGCTTGAGCGCACGGCAGTCATTCGGTGAAGTCCTGATGCCGATGGTAGCGGCATCGCCGTGCGGCGCTGTGCAGCAGGAGCGAGCAGGGGTAGTGCCGAGCCATGCTCGGCAGGGGTTTTACCGGTAGAGCTTCTGCCGAGCATGGTCGGGCACTACCGGGCATTGCGGGAAATGCCTCTGCTGAGCATGGCTCGGCACTACTGGGCATTGCGGGGAAGGCTTCTGCCGAGCATGGCTCGGCACTACCTGTGCCTACTGCTCGTTGGCGTAGGGGTCGGCGATGCCCAGGTCGGCCAGGATCTCGCGCTCCAGCTGTTCCATGGCTTCGGCTTCCTTGTCGTCCTCGTGATCCCAGCCCAGCAGGTGTAGCACGCCGTGCACGGTGAGGTGGGCGTAATGGGCGTTGAGCGCCTTGTCCTGTTCCTCGGCCTCGCGGGCGACCACCGGGGCGCAGATCACCAGGTCGCCCAGCAGCGGGAACTTCACTCCCTTGGGCAGGCCTTCGGGCAGCTCGGCCGGAAAGCTGAGCACATTGGTAGCGTAGTCCTTACCCCGGTAGTGGCGGTTCAGTGACTGACCTTCCTTGGCGTCGACCACGCGGATGGCCAGGTCCGCCTCGCGGATGCGGCCTTTGAGGGCAGCAGCCACCCAGCGGCGGAAGCTCACCGCTGCCGGCAGACCGGCGCGCGGCATGGCGTAGCTGACGGCGACATCAAGACGCACGGGACCCTTGGTCATTCGCTTGCTCCGGGCTTGACCTGCTGCAGGTCGCGGCGGTCATAGGCGCTGACAATGCGGGCCACCAGCGGATGGCGCACCACGTCGCGCGATTCAAAGAAGGTGAAGCTGACCCCGTCCACGCCGCGCAGCACCTCGATGGCGTCGCGCAGGCCGGACTTGACGTGCTTGGGCAGGTCGGTCTGGGTCAGGTCGCCGGTGACGACCGCGGTCGAGCCGAAACCCAGGCGGGTCAGGAACATCTTCATCTGCTCGATGGTGGTGTTCTGCGCTTCGTCCAGGATCACGAAGGCGTCATTGAGCGTGCGGCCGCGCATGTAAGCCAGCGGAGCGATCTCGATGACATTCTTCTCAAGCAGCTTGGCCACTTTTTCCACGCCCAGCATTTCGTACAGGGCGTCGTAGAGTGGGCGCAGGTAGGGGTCGACCTTCTGGGTCAGGTCGCCGGGCAGGAAGCCCAGCTTCTCGCCTGCTTCCACTGCCGGGCGCACCAGGATCAGGCGCTGCACGCGCGATTCATTCAGTGCCTCCACGGCCATCGCCACTGCCAGGAAGGTCTTGCCGGTACCGGCCGGGCCGATGCCGAAGCTGATGTCGTGGGTGGCGATCTGGTGCAGGTAGCTGGCCTGGTTGAGGCCGCGGCCACGCACGGTGCCGCGCTTGACCTTGATCGCTACTTCCTGCGCTTCATAGGCCTGCTCGGTCACGTGATCGACGTTGGCGCGGTTCAGGCGCAGGTGGATGGCGTGGCTGTCGAAGACAGCTTCGGCGGCTTCCACATAAAGTGCCTTGAGCAGCTTCTCAGCTTCCAGTGCGGTCTTGCCGGGGCCGCTGACGCGGAAGACATTGCCGCGGTTGGCAATCTCAACGCCCAGCTTGAGTTCGACCTGGCGCAGATGTTCGTCGAACGGCCCAGCCAGATTGGCCAGCCGTTCGTTATCAATCGGGTCGAGAGTGAAGTCGCGATGCGTGGTGGTGGTCATTTTCACTGACAGTTGCTGGCCGGCGAAGCCGTGCCTTGGACCTTGGAAGGGTACCCCTGCGGCTGACGGACCACCAGCGGGGCAGATAGTGGTTCGGGGTTCTCCACAGCCGATGTGGATGCGGCGTGGGCCAAGCTGTGGATATCCCTGTCCAGCCCTTGCGGCATAAGCCTCTTGGCGGGATGGTTAAAAAACCGCCACATTTGACGGTTTAGGGGTAACAAGTTGTCCACAATTTTTGTGGATCGATTCGGGATGAACATGTGGATAACCCTGCGCAGCCCAATAACGGTGGGCTCTGGGTCGGTGTGGCGAATAAATGACCGCAGTGCTGGCGCAAAGGCAAAGGCGAGCGGTAAGAAGCGGAAACGAGCAGCGACGGCTTTTCAAAGCAGAAACGAGCAACGACGGCTGTTCCCCTCCCGCCAGCGGGGTGAGAGGGGCGGCTTGCGAACCACTGGTTCGCTGCGGATCGAACGCCCTTGCGCCAGCACGAAGGCCGGGGCGCGGAGCGGGGGAAGGGGGCGTTCCTGCTTCGGACTAGTGGACCCCGCCTCTAACCCGCGCAGCCAACCTTCCGTAAGAAAGCACAGCAGCAGCCGTCGCGGCCCTGGCCTCAATCCTGCGTAACCACCCGCCCACGCAGCGAATTGCTGAAGGCCTCGGTGATCAACACATCGACAAACTGCCCGATCAGACGCGAACTGGCCGGAAAGTTCACCGAACGCATGTTCTCGGTCTTGCCGGTCAGCTCATTCGGGTCCTTGCGCGACGGACCCTCGACCAGCACGTTCTGCACCGTGCCAACCATGCGCGCGGATATGCCGGCGGCATGCTCATTGATGTGTGCCTGCAGCCGCGAGAGCCGGGCGTGCTTGTCGGCATCGCTGGTGGTGTCTTCCAGGTCGGCAGCCGGGGTGCCGGGGCGGCGCGAATAGATGAAGGAGAAGCTCTGGTCGAAGCCCACGTCCTCGATCAGCTTCATGGTCTTCTCGAAATCGGCATCGGTTTCGCCGGGGAAGCCAACGATGAAGTCCGAGCTGATCGAGATGTCCGGGCGGACCGCGCGCAGCTTGCGGATCTTGGCCTTGAACTCCAGCGCGGTGTAGCCGCGCTTCATCGCGCTGAGCACGCGGTCGCTGCCGGCCTGTACCGGCAGGTGCAGGTAGTTGGCCAGTTTCGGCACGTCGCGGTAGGCGTCCACCAGTGAATCACTGAACTCCAGCGGGTGCGAGGTGGTGAAGCGGATGCGGCCGATGCCGTCGATTTCGGCAAGGGTGCGGATCAGCAGGCCGAGGTCGGCAATCTCGCCATCGCCGTACGGGCCGCGGTAGGCGTTGACGTTCTGGCCGAGCAGGTTGATCTCGCGCACGCCCTGTTCGGCCAGCTGTGCGCATTCCACCAGCACGTCCTCGAACGGCCGGCTGACTTCGGTGCCACGGGTATACGGCACCACGCAGAACGAGCAGTACTTGGAGCAGCCTTCCATGATCGAGACGAAGGCCGACGGGCCCTCGGCGCGCGGCTCGGGCATGCGGTCGAACTTCTCGATCTCGGGGAAGCTGATGTCCACCTGCGGCTTGTTCTGCTCGCGGCGGGCGCGGATCAGCTCCGGCAGGCGGTGCAGGGTCTGCGGGCCGAACACCAGGTCCACATAGGGCGCGCGCTTGACGATGGCTTCGCCTTCCTGCGAGGCCACGCAACCGCCGACGCCGATGATGACGTCGCGGCCATTGGCCTTGAGCGCCTTCCAGCGGCCGAGCTGGCTGAACACCTTTTCCTGTGCCTTTTCGCGGATGGAGCAGGTGTTGACCAGCACCACGTCGGCTTCTTCGGGGTTGTCGGTGAGCTCCAGGCCCTCGGCGGCGGCGAGTACGTCGGCCATCTTGGTCGAGTCGTACTCGTTCATCTGGCAACCGTGGGTCTTGATGTAGAGCTTGCCGCGCGCGCCGCCGGCAACCGTCGGCCGCTGGCCGGGCAGGGGAATCAGTTCGGGTGTGGTCATTTCAACAGTAGGCACGGCGGAGCCGGCCGTGATCGGCAGGGGAGTTGCTGGCGTCCCGGGCATGGCGCTTATTCCAGACGGGTGGGCGGGCACGCAGCCGCTGGGGCTGCATTCGTAGCCGCCTATTGTATCGGTCCGCGGGCCTGAGCACGAAAGCCGCTGCGTCAAATACTTGGCAAGCCCCGGCGAAGCTGGGAGACTCCCGCCCATGAAGGGGATTTTGGGGATCACCGGCATTCTCGCAGCAGCATTGGTCGCCTCGCCGGCCAGTGCCGGCACGCTGTACAAATGCGTCGGCAGCGATGGGGTGCCCAATTACGTCAGCAAACGCGTCAGTGGCGCGAGCTGCAGCGTGGTCAGCAGTTATCGGCCGACCCGCGACGTGCCGCGCCATGTACCGCCGACCCCGGCGCCCGTTGCAGCCCCGGTAGCTGCTGTGGCTCCCGCAAGCCAAACCAATGACAGTTCGACGGCGGTGGCTGCACAGGCCGCCCCTACCTCGGTGCCACCCACGCCAGCGCCAGCAACGGCAGGGCGGGCGCAACGGGTGGTCAGTGGGCAGGTCTACTCTTATATGAAGGATGGGGTGCGCCACTACACCAGCAGCCGGCCGGCCCAGGTGGCCAACATCGGCGCGGTGCGCACCATTCAATACAGTTATGTCGAGCGTTGTTTTGCCTGTGGCGTGAACTCCCGGGTCAACTTCGGCTCGGTGCGCCTGAACACCCAGGCCTACAGCACCGAGATCGCCTCGGCCGCACGCGAGTTCGGTGTCGAGGAGGCAGTGGTGCGGGCCATCATCCATGCCGAATCGGCGTTCAACCCGACCGCGCTCAGTCGCGCCGGGGCACAGGGTCTGATGCAGTTGATGCCGCCCACGGCGCGTCGTTTCGGTGTGTCCGATTCCTACGACGCCGGCCAGAACATCCGTGGTGGCGTGCAATACCTGTCGTGGTTGCTGCGTCGTTTCAACGGCAACCTGACCTTGGCCGCGGCGGGTTACAACGCCGGCGAAGGTGCGGTGGATCGGCATGGTGGTGTGCCTCCCTACAAGGAGACCCAGTACTACGTGCAGCGCGTTGCACAGTTGGCCGACCGCTACCGTGGCGAGCTTGCCACGCGCCAGTAAGCCGTCCTCCAGCGTCTCTGTTGCAGCAGGCCGTGACAAATATCGCGGACTGGTGTTTGATCGCGTTGTGTCAGCGTTAAGCGTTCCGCTACACTCCGGAACGATTCGATTCAGAGCGGGATGGCCCCCACCAGACCGTTGGCAGCCTCTAGCTACCTAATCATTATCGGAGTGCCGGATGGCAAACGATGGGGTAAATGATCCAGTCAACACCGGACGTCGGCGGTTTTTGACAGCGACCACAGCCGTGGTCGGGGCAGTCGGTGTTGGTTTCGCCGCAGTTCCTTTCATCAAGTCGTGGAATCCCAGCGCCAGAGCCAAGTTGGCCGGTGCCCCGGTGACCGCCGATATCAGCGCTCTGCAGGAAGGCCAACGGCTGATCCTGGAATGGCGCGGCCAGCCAATCTGGATCGTCAAACGTTCCAAGGCCATCCTGCAGGCATTGCCTACCCTGGATGCACGGCTCAAGGATCCGGAGTCCGGCAACAAGGACCAGCAGCCGGACTATGTGCTCAAGGGCAATCCCGAGTTCCGCTCGATCAAGCCGGACATATCCGTGCTGGTAGGTCTGTGTACCCATCTGGGCTGTTCGCCGGAGATGGTTGCCGAGATCCGCCCCGAGCCCTACGACGCGCAGTGGAAGGGCGGTTATTTCTGCCCCTGCCACAAGTCGCGTTTCGACATGTCCGGGCGCGTGTTCCAGGACGTGCCGGCGCCGATCAACCTGCTGGTGCCGCCGCATCACTATGTGGATGACAACACCCTTGTCATTGGCGTTGATCCGCAGGGGGCAGCCTGATCATGGCCGACAATATTCTTACCCGCACCGTCAGCGGCGTGGCCGATTGGGTCAACGAGCGTGCGCCCGGCCTGATGCCGGTGTACCGCAAGCATGTCAGCGAGTATTACGCGCCGAAGAACTTCAACTTCTGGTACTACTTCGGCTCGTTGGCAATGGTGATCCTGGTCAACCAGATCGTCACCGGCATCTTCCTGACGATGCACTTCAAGCCCAGCGCGGCCGAGGCGTTCGCCTCGGTTGAATACATCATGCGCGACGTGGAGTGGGGCTGGCTGATCCGCTACATGCACAGCACCGGTGCCTCGCTGTTCTTCATCGTGGTTTACCTGCACATGTTCCGCGGCTTGATGTACGGCAGTTACAAGAAGCCGCGCGAGCTGGTGTGGATACTGGGCATGCTGATCTACCTGGTGCTGATGGCCGAAGCCTTCATGGGCTACGTGCTGCCCTGGGGCCAGATGTCGTTCTGGGGTGCCAAGGTCATCATCTCGCTGTTCGGTGCCATCCCGGTGATCGGCAATGGCCTGACCGAGTGGATCATGGGTGACTACCTGCCCGGCGACGCCACGCTCAACCGCTTCTTCGCCCTGCACGTCATCGCGATGCCGCTGGTGCTGCTGTTGCTGGTGGTACTGCATCTGGGCGCATTGCACGAAGTGGGTTCCAACAATCCGGATGGCGTTGAGATCAAGAAGGGGCCGAAGGGCAACCGCTGGTCAGCGACCGCGCCAGCCGATGGCATCCCGTTCCATCCGTATTACACGGTCAAGGATCTGGTCGGTGTCGGCTTCCTGCTCACGCTCGCCGCTTTCATCATCTTCTTTGCGCCGGTGTTCGGCGGTCTGTTCCTTGAACACGACAATTTCACCGAGGCCAATCGGCTGGTGACGCCGGAACACATCAAACCGGTCTGGTACTACACGCCGTACTACGCGATGTTGCGGGTGGTGCCGAACAAACTCGGCGGCGTGATGGTGATGTTCTCGGCCATCGCCATCCTGTTCCTGGTGCCGTGGCTGGACAAGGCCAAGGTCAAGTCGGTCCGTTACCGTGGCCCGATCTCGAAGGTGATGCTGGGTATCCTGGTGGTGTGCTTCGTGTGGCTGGGCGTGATTGGCTCCGGCCCGGGCACGGCGATCTGGGAGACCTGGGTGGGCCGCGTGCTGACCTTCCTGTACTTCGCCTTCTTCATCACCATGCCGCTTTGGACGAAGATCGACAGCACCAAGCAGGTACCGGACCGGGTGACGACGCATGACTGACAAGTGGATTGTGCGGTTGGCGATGGCTGCCGCGATGCTGCTGTGTGTCCCGGCGTTTGCTGCCGGCGGTGGCAAGTTGATGCAGGCGGGCAATGATCTGGGGGACCAGGCCTCGTTGCAGCGCGGCGCGCAGGCTTACATGAGCTACTGCTCGGGTTGCCACTCACTGAAGTACCTGCGTTATTCGCGCATGGGTGAGGATCTCGGCCTGACCGAACAACAGGTGATGGACAACCTCAACTTCACCGGTGCCGCCTATGGCGAGCAGATCCAGGTGGCGATGCCGCATGACGAGGCGACCAAATGGTTCGGCAAGATGCCGCCGGACCTGAGCCTGATTTCGCGGGTGCGCGGCAGTGACTGGATCTACAGCTACCTGAAATCGTTCTATGTGGACGAGTCGCGGCCGCTGGGCTGGAACAACAGCGTGTTCCCGAATGCGTCGATGCCGAACCCGCTGTGGGAGCTGCAGGGCATGCAGCATGCCATTCACGGCAAGGCCGAGCAGGAGGGCATCGACCCGCCGGTGGTGGGCTTCAAGCTTGCTTCGCCGGGCAAGGTCGATCCGCGTGGCTATGACCAGACGGTCCGCGACATCACCAACTTCCTGGAATATGCCGGCGAGCCGGCCGCGCTCAAGCGGCAGAGCCTGGGCGTCTGGGTGGTGCTGTTCCTGGCCCTGCTGACCTTCCTGGCCTATCTGGTCAAGACCGAGTACTGGAAAGACGTGCATTGAGCTGGGTGCAGGCCGGGGGGCAGTGCGCAGGGGGCCTTGGCAACTGCGCCTGTGGCTTGGCACACTCGGGTAACCGTGGTCACCGTCAGCAATGTGCTGGCGGGGCCGTAAGGTTGGCGGAATCCAACCGATGGAGAGCCTTTGATGGCGGCGAGTGTGCGTATGCGTAATACCCTGACCTTGTTCTCTGCAAATGACGATGCCCTGTGTCATCGGGTGCGGTTGGTGTTGGCGGCCAAGGGCGTGACTTACGATCTGGTGCCGGTCGATGCGCAGAACCCACCGGAAGATCTGATCGATCTGAATCCGTATCACTCCGTGCCGACCCTGGTTGAGCGCGAGCTGGTGCTGTACGCGGCTTCGGTGGTGAGTGAGTACCTGGACGAGCGCTATCCGCACCCGCCATTGATGCCGGTCGACCCCTTGTCGCGGGCGCGGCTGCGCCTGGCGATGCTGCGCATCGAACATGACTGGGTGCCGCAGGTGCAGGCCATTCAGATGGGCAACAAGACCCAGGCGGAAGCGGGGCGCAAGCGCTTGAAGGAACTGGTTGCGCAATCGGTGCCGCTGTTCAAGGCGTCCAAGTTCTTCCTCAATCCGGAAATGAGCCTGGCTGACTGCGCGATGGCGCCGATCATCTGGCGGCTGGAGTCCCTGGGCGTGGCGCTGCCCAAGGACGGCAAGGCGATCGAGGACTACGGCAACCGCTTCTTCCGCCATCCGGCCTTCGTCCGCAGCCTGACCGATCAGGAAAAGAAGCTGCGCGAACTGCCGGGCTGAGCAGCCGCCGGCTGTATCCGAACTTATCGATCACCGCCGACAGGCGGTGATCGCGCTTCAATGCCGCGTACACTTGTGCAATGACTGAAGAAACTTTCCGGATGAGCAGCCATCGCCCATATCTGTTGCGGGCGCTGGTCGAGTGGATCAACGACAACGGCATGACGCCGCACGTGATGGTCGATGCCGGGGTTCCCGGCGTGCAGGTGCCGAGCAGCGCGATCAAGGAAGAGCGGGTAGTGCTCAATATCGCCGAGCGCGCCGTTGTTGGCCTGCATATCGACAATGACGCGGTGAGCTTCACCGCGCGTTTCTCCGGAACCAGTTTCCCGGTATACGTGCCGATCTCGGCGATCCTGGCCGTCTATGCGCGCGAGACCGGCCAGGGCATGGCCTTGCCGGATGACATTCCGGGCACCGAGACCACGCCGGATGACGACGATACGCCGCCGACCGATCCGCCGGAGCGTCCGCAGCCTGGCGCGAAGCGCCCGTTCCTGCGGGTAGTCAAATAATTCCACCGCCGCCGCAAGGCGGCGGTTTTGTTTGGGCCTTTGTGTGGTATCGAGCCATGTTCGGCTGGGGCTGCAAGGAGGTTCTGTAGGAGCGGCGTCAGCCGCGAAGCCGATATTCCTGAAAATTTCCGGCTGCCTGCAATCTGCTGGATTTGCGGCTTCGCGGCTGACGCCGCTCCTACAAGGGGGTATGCAGCCAGCCAGAAGTGTTGGTGACGCCCCTGCCGAGCATGGCTCGGCACTACCGGTTGGATCAGATGTCTTCGGCTTCTTCGGTGCTTTTGCGCAGGCGGCCGATCTGTGCGGCGGCCGGGCCGCTGAAGGAGACCAGTTCGCGGCCGCGCAACACCATGCGGCCGGTGTGGCGATCCTGGCCGTCATAGGAGTAGTCGAAACGGAAGCTGCGTTCGAAGCCCAGCCAGCCGTTGGGCAGGCGGCACAGGCGCAGGCCGGTGCTGTGCACGCTCTGGTCCAGCCACTGCACGTCGGCAGCACGGCAGGCGTTGCGGCCCAGTTCGGTGGCGCGGTCGGCAGCGGCGCGGGAGCGGTCCCAGAACGCAAAACCAATCGCGCCGACAATCATCAGGATAAGAAGGGTAGGCATGCGAGCACTTTAGGCGATCTGCTCATCCATGCGCAGCCCTCTGTTTGCGGTTGATGGCGGCGCGCCAGCAAGCCTCAGTGGGTGACCGGCGTTGGAATCGGCTCGTCCGGTGGCGGTGGCAACGGCGCGGTCGAATTGAATGCCGGCGCCGGGTTGGTCGCGGTCAACTTCAAGAGTGCGGCCCAATCCTGTCGATTGAGGTTGCACTCTTCCTCCTGGCCGGGTGAGCAGCGTTGTTCAATCGGCGAGCTCGGTACCTGCGCAGCGTTGGCTTTTGGCAACTCGAGCAGGCCAGTGCGATCAAGCATGAGCTTGCGCATCACTACTGAGTTGGCGACGTTGCCGCCGACCAGATAGAGCGTGCGGTCGCCGCCCATGTTGGCGCTGACCACGATTTCGCAGTGCGATTTCCAGTTGCCGGCACGGCCGCTGCCCAGCGCCTGGATTAATCCGGCGTAGTTCAAGGTGCTGCTGCGATCGCGCAGGAAGCACAGCATGTCGCCAGGAGCCGGCTTCTCGCTGGCCGGGTCGGCCAGGCGATACGGCATGCCGTTGCTGCCGCCCTGGTAGGCGGCCCGGATGTAGTCGATATGGCGTGGTGATCGGGTAAAGCCGGGCACGGCGGCGCGCGTCATCACCCAGGAGATGAAGGCGGCCGACCACGGGTTGTCGATCAGGAATGCGCGGCAATCGGTATCGGTATAGCGGTTGCCGGCCGGCTGTGCGCAGCTGCTGGCGCCGGCAATGGCGCCCATCGGGCCAAGCGTGCCGCTATCGCGCCAATAGCCGACGACGCGCTGCCAGGCGATCAGGCCGTTGTCAGCCAGATGCTCGTTCTCGGCCTCGGTAACGCCGAGGCTGGCGATGCGGCCGTCGCGGTCGATGAAGGGGCGATACCAGAGGCGGTGTTCACCGCAGGCCGCTGCAACCACGGCCTTGGCGGTTTCGCTCAGGCCATAGCGCGGCGGCACGTCACAGGCTTCGGCTGCCATCGCCGGCAGGGTGGGTAACAGCAGGGTCAGGCCGCACAACAGGAGTCGGTATGCCACAGCGGGCTCCGCGGGGGATATTGGGGGAGTGTCGCAGCCGGGGCCGTGTGCATGCCGTGAGTCAGCGCGGTGGCGGGCCCAGTTTCAGCGACAGATCGATGGCTTGCACATGTTTGGTCAGGCCGCCGATGGAAATGCAGTCCACGCCGTCTTCGGCGATGGCGCGCAACGTGCTCATGTCGACGCTGCCGGAGACTTCAAGCGGAATCCGGCCGGCGGTGATGCGCACGGCATCGCGGCGCATCGCCGCGCTGAAGTCGTCGATCAGGATGCGCTCGCAACCGGCGGTTAGTGCCTCCTGCAGCTGCTGCAGGTCTTCCACTTCCACTACCAGGGGCAGTTTGGGTTGTTGCGCGCGTGCGGCGTGCACGGCGGCAGTCAACGAGCCGGCCGCGCGGATGTGGTTCTCTTTCAGCATCACCGTATCGAACAGGCCGATGCGGTGGTTGTCGCCGCCGCCGCAGCGCACCGCGTACTTCTGCGCCAGCCGCAGGCCGGGCAGGGTTTTACGGGTGTCGAGGATGCGTGCCTTGGTGCCTGCCACCGCCGCGACGTAGCGGGCGGTGATGGTGGCGGTGCCAGACAGGGTCTGCAAGAAGTTGAGCGAGGTGCGCTCGGCGCTGACCAGGCTGCGGCTGCGGCCGCTCAGGGTGGCCAGCACCGTGCCGGCGCTGACATGGTCGCCCTCCAGCACCCGCCAGTCGATCCGGACCTGCGGGTCCAGCGCACGATGGGTGGCGTCGAACCAGGGGCGGCCGGCGATCACCGCGTCCTGCTTGCACAGCAGGTAGGCGACGTCGGCGGTATCGGGCAACAGCGCGGCGGTGACGTCGCCGCTGCCGATGTCCTCGGCCAGGGCGCGGGCGACATCGGCGTCAATCTGTTCCTGTGGCGGGGCCAGCGGCGGGTGCGGCAGCATTATTTGGCCGGGAAGTCGGTGATCTGGGCGGTGGCGATGGCTTCATCGGCCAGCAGCACCGGGATGCCGTCATCGACGCGGAAGACCTGCTTGCGGTCGCCGCTGATCAGGGCCTCGCGCAGCGGCTGGGTCTGCGGACTGCCGTCGGCGCGGGTCACGCTGCCGCTGCCGATGGCGCGGTTGAGGGCTTCCAGGCCGGCGCTTTCCAGCAGGAACAGCGGCTGGCGGGTGTCGGGGGAGACAAGCAGGTCGAGCAGTTTGCGGTCCATCAGTTCGTGGTCTTGCGGGGAAGACGGCTAGAATACGTCTTTGCAGCAGGTGACGGCCAATGACCCCCAACCACCCCGCGCCGCTAGTCGGCATCGTGATGGGTTCCCGCTCAGACTGGGAAACCATGCAGCACGCCGCCCAGAAGCTTGATGCTTTGGGCGTTCCGTATGAAGTGAAGGTAGTTTCAGCGCACCGGACCCCGGATGTGCTGTTCAGCTATGCCGAGCAGGCGGGCCCGCGTGGCCTGCGCGCGATCATCGGTGGCGCTGGTGGTGCGGCGCACCTGCCGGGCATGTTGGCCGCCAAGACCGCCGTGCCGGTGCTGGGCGTGCCGGTGCAGTCCAAGGCACTCAATGGCATGGATTCGTTGCTGTCGATCGTGCAGATGCCGGCGGGTATCCCGGTGGCGACCTTTGCCATCGGAAATGCAGGGGCATCCAATGCGGCCCTGTTCGCCGCGGCGATGCTGGCTGCCGAGCAGCCGCAGATCGGTGCCGCGCTGGACGCCTTCCGCGCGCGCCAGACCGAAGATGTGATGGCTGCGGACGATCCGCGCCAATGATCACGGTTGGTATTCTCGGTGGCGGGCAGCTGGCTCGCATGATGGCGCTGGCGGGAGCTCCGCTGGGCCTGCGTTTCGTGGTGTTCGATCCGGCCGCCGATGCGTGCGCGGGGCAGGTGGCGCCGCTGCAGGTGGGCAACTTCGATGACACCGAGGCATTGGCTGAGTTCGCGGCCAAGGTCGACGTGATCACCTTCGATTTCGAAAATGTGCCTGCTGCCAGTGCGCATTGGCTGGCCGAACGCAAGCCGGTGTTCCCGAATCCGGCCGCCCTGGCGGTGGCGCAGGATCGGCTCAGCGAAAAGACCTTGTTCCAGGAACTGGGCATCGCGCTGCCGGCTTTTGCCGATATCCGCAGCCGCGACGAACTGGCCGCCAAGGCTGCCGAGTTCGGCATGCCGTGCATTCTCAAGACGCGGCGGTTGGGCTACGACGGCAAGGGCCAGTTCCGTATTCGTGACGCGGCGGACATCGATGCGGCCTGGCAGACGTTGGGTGCGCAGGTCGACAAGACCGGGCTGATCCTCGAGGGCTTTGTGGCATTCGAGCGGGAAGTCAGCGTGGTGGCCGTGCGCGGCCGCGACGGCGAGTTCCGCGCCTGGCCACTGACCGCCAACTGGCATGTGGATGGGGTACTGTCGGCCAGTCTGGCGCCGGCTGCGCTGTCCGCCGAGCAGCAGGCGACCGCGATTGCCTATGCGCGCCGTGTTGCCGAGCGCTTGGACTACGTTGGCGTATTCGCGCTGGAGCTGTTCTGCCGAGGTGATGCGTTGCTGGCGAACGAAATGGCGCCGCGCGTGCACAATTCGGGTCACTGGACCAGTGATGGTGCGGAAACCTCGCAGTTCGAGAACCATATCCGCGCCGTGCTTGGCCTGCCCCTGGGCGATACCCGCATGCTCGGCCACGCCTGCATGCTGAACTGGCTGGGGCAGATGCCCGACGCCAAGGCCGTGCTCGGCGAAGCTGCCGGTCATTGGCACGACTACGGCAAGCAGGCCCGCGAAGGCCGCAAGGTCGGTCACGCCAACCTGCGTGATGACGCGCCGGCGGCGCTGGCGGATGCCTTGCTGCGTGTGGGTGAGGCCTTGGGACGGCAGGAGCAGGTCGCCCCGGTGGTTGAAGTCCTGCGTCGCGGCGGCATGACGGCGAACTAATCTTTGCCGGCGTAAGGTTCTCCAGTCCCAACTGGAGAACCCTGCCATGCTCGACTGGAATGACTACCGCCGTGAGCTGAAGGGCCGTATCGGCGAACTCGGCAAGCTCTCGCCGGATACGCTCAAGGGCTATATCACCCTGAGCGGCGCAGGCGCGCAGACCAACCACCTGGACGGCAAGACCCGCGAATTGATCGCGTTGGCGGTGGCGGTGACCACCCGCTGCGATGGTTGCATCACCACCCATGTCGACGCTGCCCTGAAGCAGGGCGCCAGCCGAGAGGAAATTGCCGAGGCGCTGGGTGTGGCGGTCGCGCTCAATGCCGGCGCGGCACTGGTGTATTCGGCACGGGTGCTGGACGCGGTGGCTGCGCACGAGTGAGGCGGGTTTTGCTTCTGGCTCACTCAGAGAACTTTCAGATCGTCATTCCCGCGCAGGCGGGAATCGCTCTGGCTTCTGTGCTTCTGCCGTAGCCGCGCGCGTTGCTCAAGTGCACAAGTGGTTCCGAGGCTGAAGCAGGAGCAGGAGCAGGAGCACGAGCACGAGCAGGAGCGATTCCCGCCTGCGCGGGAATGACGGCGTAGGAGCAAAGCCAAAGCCCTGCATGCCTGCCGTCGCTGGCCCTCAGCGCAGCTGCGCCTCAACGAAATCCCAGTTCACCAGCTTCCAGAACGCCTGCAGAAAGCGCGCACGGTCATTCTGGTAATCGCTGTAATACGCGTGCTCCCAGACATCGCAGACCAGCAGGGGCGTGCTGTCGCCGGTCAATGGGGTGTTGGCGTTGCGGGTGCTGACAACGGCCAGCTTGCCGTCCGGGTGCTGCACCAGCCAGGTCCAGCCCGAGCCAAACACGCCCAGGGCGGCCCGGTTGAACTCTTCCCGTAGTTTCTGCGCATCGCCGAATTGACGGTTGATGTGCTCGGCCAGCACTCCCTGCGGGTCGCCGCCTGCACGCGGGTGCAGGCATTGCCAGAAGAAGTCGTGGTTCCATGCCTGCGCCGCCGCCTGGAACAGGCTGCCCTGGCTGTTGCGTACGATCTCCTCCAACGGCAGCGCGTCCAGCTCGGTGCCGGCGATGCGCGCATTGACCGTATCCACGTAGCCGCGATGGTGCCCGCCGTGGTGCAGGTCCAGGGTCTCGGCGGAGATGTGCGGCTGCAGCGCGGTACGGGCGTAGGGCAGTTCAGGAAGTTGGACGGGCATCGGAGATTCTTTTCGGGGCAGGGCGCCGGGAGTTGGCCGGCTCGGCTTACAATGGTCAACCACGGGAAAGTCTATCCGACCAGGACGGGCCGTTCTTTCGCAGTAGGGAGAATTCGAATGCCGGTGATGGAACAAATCCAGGCTGAGGTGGAGCAACATCCCCTTGTCCTGTTCATGAAGGGTACGCCGCAGTACCCGATGTGCGGCTTTTCCAGCCGCGCGGTACAGGCGTTGACGGCAGCCGGGGCAATCAATCTGCGCACGGTCAACCTGCTTGAGTTCCCGGAGGTGCGAGCCAATCTGCCGCGCTACTCGAACCTGGCGACCTTCCCGCAGTTCTTCATGCACGGCGAGTTGATTGGCGGCTGCGACATCATTCTGGAGCTGCTGGAGTCCGGCGAGCTCAAGCGCATCGTTGCCGAGGCCGGGCAAGCGTGAGCGCCCAGCCCCGGGGTGACGTGGGCGCCGACCTGGCTGGTCGGGTAATTCTGATAGCAGGTGCTGCGGGCGGTCTGGGCGCAGCGGCGACCCGGGCCTGCGCGGAGGCTGGTGCGACGGTGGTGATGCTGGGTCGCAAGGTCGCCAAGCTCAATCGTGTCTACGACAGCGCCGCACAACTCGGCCAGGAGCCGATGCTGTACCCGCTGGATCTGGAGGGGGCCAGTCCCGATGACTACGCGGCCCTGGCCGAACGGCTGGAGTCCGAGCTCGGTAGGCTGGACGGCGTTCTTCATTGCGCGGCCGATTTCGCCGGGCTGACCCCGTTTGCCTCCGGCGATCCGGCAGCCTTCGCACGGGCGATCCACGTCAACCTGACTGCCCGTGCCTGGTTGACCCAGGCCTGCCTGCCCTTGCTGCGGCAGCGCGAGGACGCGGCGGTGGTGTTCGCGCTGGATGATCCGCGACGGGTGGGGCAGGCCTATTGGGGCGGTTACGGGGTAGCCCAGTACGGGCTGCGCGGGCTGATCGAGAGCCTGCACCATGAGCTGCGCAACGGCCCGGTCCGGGTCTGTGGCATGCAGCCGGGGCCGATGCGCACCGGGCTGCGGGCGCGTGCGTTCACCCATGAAGAAGGCGCGGCGCCGGTTGATCCCGCCAACTATGCCGCCGCCAGCGTGCAGCTGCTTGCGGCCAGCGGCGCGCAGTGGCGTGGAAAGGTGTTGGACCTGGCCCCGTGACGATCCTTTCAGCGGCCTTGCTGCTGTTTCTGATCCTGGACCCGCTGGGCAACATCCCGGTATTCCTCAGTCTGCTCAAGCCGTTGACGCCCCGGCGTCAGCGGGTGGTGCTGGTGCGTGAGCTGCTGATCGCGCTGGCAGTCCTGATGGCCTTTCTGTGGGGCGGCAAATTCGCGCTGGAGCTGATGCACCTGCGCCAGGAGTCGGTGGCCATCGCTGGCGGCATCGTGCTGTTCCTGATCGGCATCCGCATGATCTTTCCGCGCCCGGAGGGTCTGATGGGGGCGGTACCGGACGGTGAGCCATTCATCGTGCCAATGGCGATTCCGCTGGTCGCCGGGCCCTCTGGCATGGCGGCGGTGATGCTGATGGGGAGCAACGAGCCGGCGCGCCTGGGTGATTGGAGCCTGGCCTTGCTGCTGGCCTGGGGTGGGACGGCGGCGATCCTGATGTCCGCAACCCTGCTGTACAAGCTGCTGGGTGCCCGCGCGCTGACCGCGCTGGAGCGCCTGATGGGCATGTTGTTGGTCGCAATTTCGGTACAGATGCTGCTGGATGGTCTGGGGACCTATCTGGCGTCAATCCGCTAACTGCTTGATCCGCCGTAGGGGGAACTGCTGCAGCGCAATACCGCTGTCTTCTTGCAGTCATAAATTGTCATTACCGTGTTAACCTTATCTTAACCGTTGCGGCTGAAACCGCCTCGGAAGGGACCCCCAAGATTCAAGACGATCAGGCGCTCGGTTGATCCCGGGGCTGATGGATCGCGTTTTTTCTCAATCGCCAACTCGTTTCGAGGCTACCCACCTATGAATCACCCGCGTATCAAGATGTCCAAGCTTGCACTTGGTCTTGTCGTCGCTCTTGCGGCTGCACCGGCTTTCGCACAGAGCACCTCTGCCGGCGTCGGCGGTCAGGTCACCAACGTCGGCGGCCAGCCGGTTGCTGGTGCTGAAGTCACGATAACCCACACCGAGTCGGGCACGGTCAGCCGCGCAGTCACCGATGATTCGGGTCGTTACTCCGCGCGCGGCCTGCGCGTTGGTGGCCCGTACACGATCACCATCACCAAGCCGGGCGAAGGCACCAAGACCGAAGAGGGTGTTTACCTCAACCTGAACCAGGTCGGCGCGATCAACGCCCAGCTCGGCGGCGACGTCACCACGATGGCTGGCGTTGCAGTCACCGCTTCGCGTCTGATGGATACCTTCAACCCGGACAACAAGGGTGTGGGCACCTCGATCAGCGGCCGCCAGCTGGACCTGACCCCGAAGGGCAACCGTTCGCTGGATGACGTGGCGCGCCTTGATCCGCGTATCACGGTAACCGACCAGGGCACCGGCGCCATCTCGGTTGCAGGCGTCAACAACCGTTACAACAACATCTCGGTCGATGGCCTGTCCCAGGGCGACCCGTTCGGCCTGAACGCCAACGGCATGCCGTATGCAGGTTCGCCGATTTCGGTCGACACCATTGCAGCCTACGACCTGAAGGTGTCCGACTATGACGTCGGTTCCGACACCGTTGGCGCAACCGTCAATGCAGTGACCAAGTCCGGTACCAATGAGTTCCACGGCTCGGTGTACTACGCGTACAAGAATGCCGACGACATGGTCGGTTCGCGCAATGGCCAGAATTACGGCGGCTTTGACAAGGATGCCACCAAGGGCGTGACCCTGGGCGGCCCGATAGTCAAGGACAAGCTGTTCTTCTTCGCCTCGTACGAAGAGCAGGAAGTGACCAACTTCGGTGGTTCGTCCAATGCGGACGGCTACGAGAACGGTGTGGTCTCGATGGACGAGATCAACCAGGTCATCGACATCGCCAAGAACAAGTACGGCTTCGACGCTGGTACCTATGGTGCTTTTGGCGTCAACCTGGACAGCAAGCGCTACCTGGCAAAGATCGACTGGAACATCAATGACAGTCACCGTCTGAGCTTGACCCACCAGCGTACCGAAGAGTTCCTGCCGCAGCCTTACGATGCCAACAGCAACTCGGTGATCCTGAGCAGCCGCTGGTACAACAAGGACAACCTGACCAAGAACACCTCGTTGCAGCTGTTCAGCGACTGGAGCCCGAATTTCTCCACCGAGGCCAAGGTCAGCTACCAGACCTTCGATCAGATCAACGGCAACCCGCTGAATCTGCCGACGATCAACATCACCACGGCCAACAACACCACCCTGGGCAACGGTATCCGTCTGGGTGAGGATCGCAACCGTCACGAGAACCAGATCAACACCGAGAAGCTCACCGCGACGGTGTTTGCCAACTGGTACTTGAACGACCACACGCTGAAGTTCGGTGTGGACTACATGCGCAACGACGTGTTCAACCTGTATGGTCGCGACCTGCACGGTGTGTACACCTTCGCCAGCATTGCCGACTTCGAAGCTGGTCAGTACGACTCGTACAACGTCCGTCAGCCGATTGGCCAGTACGGCGTCAACGACACCGCTGCCGCGATGGTCTATACGCAGGTCAGCCCGTTCGTCCAGGACACCTGGGTGGTCAATGACAACCTGTCGCTGACCTACGGCGTGCGCGTCAATATCCCGAAGGCCAACAAGGCTCCGCCGACCACGCCTGGCTTTGAAGAAGCATTCGGTTATCGCAATGACTACCGCCTGGGCGCCAGCAACAAGGTCGTCCTGCCGCGCGCTGCGTTCAACTACACCTTTGATACCGAGCGCTACTCGCAGTTGCGCGGTGGCATCGGCCTGTTCCAGAGCGTGCCGCCGTTCGTGTGGCTGGCCAACCCGTACCAGAACAACGGCGTGACCGCTGCTTCGTTCACCTCGTACGATCCGAGCCAGTACCCGTTCAGCCCGGACTCCAACAACCAGCCGTTCCCGCCGAACATGACCGCCGATGGCGTGGCCAAGCAGGTCGATACCATCGATCCTGACTTCAAGCTGCCGACCGTTTGGAAGGTAAGCCTGGGTTATGACGCGGAACTGCCGTGGATGGGCCTGATCGGCTCGGTGGAAGCACAGCACATCAAGAACAAGGATGGCGTGTTCTACCAGGCGATCAACATCGGTGAAGTGCAGGGTCAGCTGGCTGACGGCCGTGACTACTACTACTGCAAGCTTGGTTCGACCAGCAGCTCCAACAAGAACTGCGGCCGCAATACCGCTTTCGAATACAACTCCACCAAGCTGGGCAACACCGACAAGGGTTCTTCGACGGCGGTGACGTTCTCGTTGAACAAGCCGCTGGCCAATGGCTGGTACGGCAACCTGAGCTATACCTACACGAAGGCGACCGAAGTAGGTTCGGACAACTCGTCGCAGGCGTGGTCGGGCTACCAGTTCGTATCGCGTCTGAATCCGAACGAAGAAATCGCTTCGACCGCCAGCCGTGAAGTGCGCAACTCGATCAAGGCATCGTTCGGTTGGGAGCACGCGTTCTTCGGTGACTACAAGACCAGCTTCACCGCGTTCTACAACGGTCGTGACGGCCTGCCGTATACCTGGATCATCGATGGAGATCCGAACGGCGACCGCATCTTCCAGGATCCGGCGTACATCCCGTTGGTCAACGATCCGAACGTGAGCTACGGCAATGCAACCGCCGAGCAGATTGCAGCGTTCCATGCGTTCATCGACGCCAACCCGTACCTGTCTTCGCACCGTGGCCAGATCGCCAAGCGCAATGGCGCCCGCTACCCGTGGGTGAACCAGTTCGACGTGAGTCTGCAGCAGGAGTTGCCGGGCTTCTTCAAGGAACACAAGTCGATCATTCGCTTGGACATCTTCAATGTCCTGAACATGCTCAACAAGGATTGGGGCGTGACGGAGCAGCAGTCGCAGGGCTATGACACCCGTTATCTGGCTGGCTTGGCCGGTATCAAGACGGATGGTACCTACGAGTACAGGCTCGGCAACCAGTACCCGGAGAAGCTGGCCACGTATGACTCCAACACCGGTTACCCGCATCGTGTCGTTTCGCGCTGGTCGGCCCTGCTGACCCTGCGTTACGAATTCTGATCGGTCAGGCTGAAATGAAGTAACAGGTGAACGGCCGGGGCAACCCGGCCGTTTTCTTTTTATTGGGGGTAGCGCTAAAGTCGATCGCCAATGAATGGAGTTGAAGTGGAAATGACCAAGAACGAAGGGGCAGCGAGGGCGCTGCCGGTGCAGGACGCACGGATTTATCCGCGTGGTGGGTTGGACGTGCTGTCACGGGCTGAAGTTGCGCGGTTGCGCGATGCTTCTGGCGGTGGCATGCATGAACTGCTGCGTCGCTGTGCATTGGCGGTGCTGACCAGTGGCAGCGCCTCGGACGATCCGCGCGCTGCGCGCGACCTGTATCCGGACTTCGATGTACAGGTGACCCAGCAGGACCGTGGTGTCCGCATCGACCTGAGCAATGCGCCGGCGGTGGCCTTCGTGGATGGCGAAATCATCCGCGGTATCGCCGAGCTGCTGTTCTCGGTGGTACGCGATCTTGCCTACATGGCCATCGAGCTGGGGCCGGAGTACGCCTCCGACCTGGAGACCTCCGACGGCATCACCAATGCGGTGTTCGGCGTGTTGCGCAATGCGCGCATCCTGCAGCCCAGCGACCCGAACCTGGTCGTGTGCTGGGGCGGTCACTCGATCTCGCGTGACGAATATCTCTACACCAAGCAGGTCGGCTATGAGCTGGGCCTGCGTGGCCTGGATATCTGCACGGGCTGCGGCCCGGGTGCGATGAAGGGGCCGATGAAGGGCGCCACCATTGCCCATGCCAAGCAGCGCAAGACCAATACCCGTTACATCGGCATCACCGAGCCGGGCATCATCGCTGCCGAGTCGCCGAACCCGATCGTCAACCATCTGGTGATCATGCCGGACATCGAGAAACGCCTGGAGGCGTTTGTCCGTCTTGGCCATGGCATCATCGTGTTCCCGGGCGGCGTCGGTACCGCCGAAGAGATCCTGTACCTGCTCGGCATCCTGTTGAGCGAGGAGAACAAGGATCTGCCGTTCCCGCTGATTCTCAGCGGCCCGGCCATTGCCGCGCCTTACTTCCAGCAGATCGACCGCTTCATCCGCCTGACCCTGGGTGACAAGGCTGCCGAGCGCTACGAGATCATCGTCGGCGACCCGGTTGGCGTGGCCCGCAAGATGTCGCAGGGCATCAAGCGTGTGCGCGAGTTCCGCCTGGCGCAGCGCGATTCGTTCTTCTACAACTGGCAGGTGGAGATCCCACTGCCTTACCAGCAGCCGTTCGTGCCTACGCACGAAGCCATGGCCGGGCTGGACCTGCACAAGGGGCGTCCGGCCCCTGACCTTGCCGCCGACCTGCGCCGCGCGTTCTCCGGCATCGTCGCCGGCAACGTCAAGGAAGAGAGCATGGCCCGGATTGAGGAATTCGGCCCGTTCAAGATCCACGGCGATACCGAGATGATGCAGGCGCTGGACGAGCTGTTGCGCGCGTTTGTAGAGCAGCGCCGGATGAAGATCTCCGGTGAGTACCGACCGTGTTATCAGGTGGTTGCCTGAGTATCAGCCGGGTAAGGTGATTGTGGTGATGTGGCGGCCATTCGTCGAATGTGTTGCCACATCGCCAAGGCCTGCAGTGAGGGCTTGGATGCGGGCTTTGGATGATTCCAGGCCGACCTTGTGACCGCCGCGCATCGGTGCGTAGCCCGTTGGCGGCAGTGCGTTCTCAATCGTTACCCTTACCTGGTTCACTTCCTGGCGGACGGTGACGTTGACGTCGCCGCCTTCGGCGTAGGGTTCAATGCCATAGCGGATCGCGTTCTCAACCAATGGTTGCAGGGACAGCGTTGGCACCTTGATGGTGGGCAGGGGGGCTGGCGTATCCCAGTAGATACGCATGCGCTCGCCAAAGCGCAGTTTTTCAATCTCGACGTAGCGTTGGGTCAGGGCGATCTCGTCTGCAAGGGCAATCTCCTGTGGGCCGGCCAACGCGGCGCGGAACAGGTCGGCCAGATCCAGTAGAAGGTGTTCGACGACTTCCGGGCGCTGGTGCACCAATGCCGCGCCGGTGTTGAGCGTATTGAACAGGAAGTGTGGGCGGATCCGTGCCTGCAGGGCTTCAAGTTCGGCTTGCTTGGTGCGTACAGCGAGCTGGCGGGCACGCCAATGGTTCTGGAAGGCGGCCACGCCGAGCAGCCCGAAGGTGAGGATGATGCCGGTGAAACGGAGTAGCGCGGACAGCCAGTTGCCCGCCGACATCGGCCACAGCGCCCTGAGCAGCCACCAGCAGGCGGTGCAGACCAGCAGATTGCATACCACCAGCAGTAGCAAGGTGATGTTGGCTACCCAGGTGGGTGGCAGGCGGGACAGCGGGGTGCGCAACAGGTAAAGGGCGCCCAGCGCGGACAGGGACACCCACTGCACCATCAAGGAAAGCACCCCGAACAACACCCAGCGACTGCCGCTGATCTCCGGTGCCAGTGCCAGGATGATCGCCAGGCCCTCGCCGGCAATGATGGTCCAGATGATGGCGGGGGCCTTCCACAGGGCGTCAAGCGGGGTGATCGCTTGCCCGGTGGCTGGCTTGGGGTGGGCGCCGCCATTGGTCATGAATGAATTACCGTCCATCGGCAGGGGCTGGCTATGGTGTGGGAGGCTGGCTTAGCGTGTCAGCTTAGACAATATGGGGAGCTTGCGCATGGTCAGGTTTCGGCCAGCAAGGGGTTGCAGGGCGGGGCGCGCGCGCGCCAGGGGCTTCACCCTGGTTGAGATGATGGTGACTGTCGCGGTGATAGCGATCGTGGGTGCGATCGCAGTGCCGGCTTTCAGCAACATGATCAGGCACAACCGGGTTGTTTCCAGCAGCAACGAAATGATTGCAGCCTTGCAGCTTGCACGTTCCGAGGCATTGGCACGTCGTTCTACCACAGCACTGTGTGCCAGCAACGATGGCAGCACCTGCTCCGGTAGCGTGGGCTCACGCTGGATCGTACTGTCGACGAAGAGTGGGGTGCCCACGGTGCTACGTTCGATCACGGTGCATCCCGGGTTGCGCCTGGTGCCCAGCGCCAACCTGGCAGGTTCTGCGCGCATCGGCTTTTCGTCCAGTGGTTTCGTACAGGTGGGCGCCGCGACCAGTGGCACCATTTCGCTGTGTGCTGCCGACTTGGGTGGTGACAACGCCGTGGACATTTCAGCGGCGGTAGTGCGCATTGCATCTGCGCGCCGTGCCGCTGGTTCTGGCTGTTCGGCTCCGGGAGATATCTGATATGACTCGCTATGGCAGAAAGCGCAGGTTCGGCTTGGCGCAGCAGCGCGGCATCAGCATGATCGAGGTGATGGTTGCGGTATTGATCCTGGCAATCGGTGTGCTTGGTATTGCTGCTTTGCAGGCCATCACCCTGAAGAACAGTGGTAGCTCGGCTGCACGTACCCAGGCAGCGCTGCAGGCGTATTCGATGATGGACATCATTCGCGCGGATCGGGCGAATATTGGCAGTTACAACACCAATATCTATGTCGCAGGTGATGGTGGGGATCCCGGCACCATGGCGGCCTGGCTTACTGGCTTGCAGCAGACGGTGGCCCCGGATGCGATGGGGCGGGTTGTCTGCGTCGCCAACACCATGAGTTGTACCGTTGGCGTGCAGTGGAATGATTCGCGAGCAACCGGTGGTGATTCCAAACAGCAGGTCGAGGTGGCAAGTAACCTATGAACGTCCAGAGCCCCCGCCGGCAGCGCGGTTTTACGCTGATCGAATTGATGGTTGCCTTGTTGCTGGGCCTTCTGGTCGTGGCTGCCGCGGGCAGTATTTTCCTGTCCAACCGCCGTGTCTATGGGTCGACCGAAGCGGTTGGTCGAATCCAGGAGAACCAGCGCGCCGCGTTTGAAATGATGGCCCGTGATATTCGTGAAGCGGGCGTCAATCCCTGCTCGCGGTTCACTGCGGCCAACCCGATCACGGTGCAGATGACAGGTGCGGACGCGCAGTTCTGGGGGCGCTTCGCCAATGGCATGTTCGGTGACACAAGCGATGGCAACGATGCGGTATCGCTGTATTTGGCCAACGGGCGCGAATACCGCGTGCAGGCGCATGCGCGGCCGGGTGATGCAGTTACCCTCAATACCGCGGCCGGGCTGGTTTCAGGCCAGGCATTGATGGTGTGCAATAGCGATCAGGCAATCGTGTTTTCCGTCACGGGTATTTCTGGTGCCGCGGTCCAGCATGCAGCAGGTAACAACTGTGGTGCGGGCCTGACCCCGACGCCCGACCTCGGCCAGTGCAGTGCTGCAGTTTCAGGGCCTGGTTATTGCTTCCGCGTCGCAGGCACGCCTACCGCTGCTGATGTAACGGCATGCCCGCGTGGGATTGGCCGGTCGCCTGCGTTCGTTGTCGTCCCTTATGAGGCGCGCTGGACCGTGGGGAGCAATACCCGCGGCGGATCTTCGTTGTACCGCACGGTGCAGGGCGCCCGCAGCGAGATCGCAGAAGGCGTGAGCGCGATGGCGTTGCGCTACAAGATTGGTTCTGCTTCCGGCTATGTGACGGCTGCTGACGTGGAAGCCGCCGCGGCCTGGGGGCGGGTGACCGCGATCCATCTGGCGTTGACCCTGCAGGCGGAGCGTGGCTCGATGACGGATTCGGACCGGCGCGGTGTTGATGGCGCCGTGCTGTCGCGGACGATGGAGGACTACATCGTCCTCCGCAATCATCAGGATGACATTCAATGAAAAGCAAATACGGGGCCCTTGGCCGGGGTGCGCAGTCTGGCGCAGCGCTGATCGTGGTGCTGATGATGCTGGTGGTGATTACCCTGCTGGGCTTGGCATCGATGCGTGGTGCCATCATGCAGGAGCGCATGGCGGCCAATACCATCGCGCGCGGCTTGGCCTTCCAGGGGGCCGAGGCCGGCTTGCGACAGGCTGAGATTGTCGTGCGCGATGGCAGTGTTGGTTTCCCAAGCTCAGGCTGTTCCAGCGGGCTGTGCGCGACGCCTCTGCCTGATGCGGATGCGCCTTGGGCGGCTGCGGACTTCTGGAAGAATGGTGCGTTCCGGGAAGGGGCGGCAGTCAGCACGGTCAATGGTGCGATCACCCCGAAGTTTGTGATCGAGGATTTTGGAACGTCGGTGAACGGTGGTGGTGCCTCTGACTGCATTGATTTCTCCAAGACCTGCATCCCAACCACCGAGCAGAGCGTTTTCCGTATCACCTCTTATGCAGCCACGGCAACGGGCACCGAGGTGGTCGTCCAATCGTTGTATCGCCGCTGATGGGGCACGTCATGAACTCAAAGACCAGATCTGAATCCATAAATGTCCTGGGCGAACGCGTTCGTACGTGCGCGCTGGCAATGGGGATATCCTTGGTTGCAGCGGGCTCTGCGCCAGCGGCGGTTTCGTTTCCGCCATATCCGCTGCTGACCGGCGGTGACTCCATTCCGCCCAACATCATGATGATTCTCGATGACTCCGGCTCGATGGCGTTTGAGTACATGCCTGATGACGAGTGTGAGTTCTCCGACGCGGGCTGTCCTGAGGGCAGGGGAACGCGTGTAGGTAAGTGGACAACCAGCAACGTCAATGTTGCACGTCGCGCCTACACCCGGAATACGCTGTATTACAACCCGGCAGTTACATACAAGCCGTGGTTGAATGCGGATGGTACTTCGCGCATGAACGGCGGAACCTCCTATTCTGCCGTGTACGCAAGTTTCAATCTGGTCGGTGGCGGCACGATCGACCTGGGTGATGCGGGTAGCTGCAGGAAATACAACTACAACCTTGGTTCCAACAACTCGCCAAGTTCCGATGAGCCGAACAGCGGCGGCAGGGAAGTGTGTGGTGGCGAGCAGGTCTTCTTCGTGCCCAAGGATCCTTCCAATACCACGGCCACTTATGTTGCCAATGGCAACAACTACCGGTTCTACAAGATCCTTGGTGGCGGGTCGGGTATTGTCAGTACGATCACTTATGGCACAGTAACCAGCACGGATAGCAATGCCGCGGGCTTTCCCAAGAGTTCGCTTTCTGCCACCAAGAATAATTGGCTGTACTACACAGTCGTCGTCCCCAGCGGAGCTACAAAGTTTGAAGTAACTACTTCTGGTGGCAGTGGCGATTCGGATTTGTATGTTCGGTACGGATCAAATCCGGCACTCAACAACTACGACTGCAGGTCGAATGGAGGCGGAAACTCCGAGACCTGTACTTTCAATGCGCCCAGTGCCGGTACTTACTACATCGGGGCATATGCGTATTCGGCGTTTTCCGGCATGACCATGAATGCAAAGGTGACGACGACGAATCGCTGTGGCGTCGGCACTGACAGCAAGGATTGGATCAACTGTTCCAATGCGTTGCCGACCTCGCGCACGCTGGCGCAGGAGTTGAGCAATTATGCGACCTGGTATTCCTACCATCGCACGCGTAACAAGATTGCCAAGGGCGGTGCTTCGGAGGCGTTTGGTGGGCTGGAGAAAAATTACCGTATCGGTTTCGACACGATCTGGAATCGTGGCGGCGGTACGGCCTCGGTCGGTGGTAACACGCCTGCCTTCCCGATTCCCACCAGTCGTAACAACGGACTGTTCGAAGACAAGACCGGTGCTACCAATCGCGGTGATTTCTTTGGCAGGTTGCAGAACGTAGTTGCCTACAATGGCACGCCGTTGCATGGCGCTCTTCAGCGTGCAGGGCGATATTTCAGTCGTTCCG
This sequence comes from Stenotrophomonas sp. 21LCFQ19, assembly GCF_056861425.1. Taxonomy (NCBI): domain Bacteria; kingdom Pseudomonadati; phylum Pseudomonadota; class Gammaproteobacteria; order Lysobacterales; family Lysobacteraceae; genus Stenotrophomonas; species Stenotrophomonas sp. 21LCFQ19. Next base: position 107,519 of record NZ_JBSPUF010000014.1, read on the forward strand.
ATAGTGGAAGCCCATGGCGTGACGGGGCGGGCAACGAACTGAGTTGCCGGCAGAACTATGCGCTCCTGGCGACGGATGGTTATTGGAACAATGCCGGCACCGATGGTGGTTATACGACCAGTGTCGGTAACGCGGATAGTGGCAGCAAGTACTCCGATAGTTACAGCAACACGCTCGCCGACGTGGCGTACTACTACTGGAAGAACGACCTTCGTACCGATACGAACATGCCGAACAATGTGCGGCCGACCAGCTTGGATGAAGCTACCTGGCAGCACATGGTGACGTTTGGCATTTCCATTGGTGCACAAGGCACGCTTGATCCGACCAAGCCCGCGCCGGCCGTATGGCCTGATCCGACCAATGCCGAGGATGCCGAGCGTATTGATGATCTATGGCATGCCAGCCTCAATGGGCGTGGCGCGTTCGTGGTTGCATCGGATACCGAAAAGTTCGCTGCAGCGCTCAAGAGTGCGTTGCAGTCGATCGATGCGCGGACGGCCTCGGGTTCCAATATCGCATCCAGCTCCACCAAGACCGATACGACAACGCTGACGTTCGTGGCTGGCTTTACCTCGGTGACCTGGGTCGGTGATTTGAAGGCCAGTCCGTTCAATGCCTCCCTGACTGGTGTGTCTGATACGCCGCTGTGGCAGCTTTCGCAGACGTTCGGTGCAGGCGGGGTCAATGCTGATAGTTTCTCGTCACGCACCGTCCTGACAAGCATGAATGGGACGCCGGCACTGTTCAACAGTGCACTGGCCAATACGACGGTGTTCGCGCGTAGTGGTGGCAGCGACCCGGTGACGGCAAGCGAGAACATTGCGTATCTGCGCGGTGATCAGAGCAAGGAAAAATCGAAGAAGGACGGTGTTCTGCGCACGCGGACATATCCGATCGGTGACATCGTCGATTCCTCGCCAGCGTATGTCGACGATTCGAAGAGTGTTTTTGTCGGTGCCAATGACGGCATGATGCACGGCATCAATGCTGCTACAGGCAAGGTGCTGTTTTCCTACGTGCCGAAGGGCTTGGATTTTGCTTCGTTGGCGACGTTGAGCTCGCAGACTTACGAGCATCGGTATTTCGTGGACGGCCAGATCGATGTGATCAGCCGTGCCAATCAAGGCAATGGCAAGAACATCCTGGTAGGCGCATTGGGTCGTGGCGGGCGTGGCGTGTTTGCGCTGGACGTCACCAATCCCGGTTCGATGGGTGTGTCCAACGTACTTTGGGACCAGTCCTTCCAGACGCCTTCCAGTGGCGCTGATCCGGACGCCGACATGGGCTATGTGTTTGGTCCTGTCCGGATCCGCAAGGGGAATGAGGGCAAGACCTATGCGTTGGTGCCAAACGGCATCGATAGCCCCAATGGCTCGGCCACGTTGTACGCCTATGAGCTGTCGTCAACCGGTTCCATCGTCAAGACCCACAAGCTCACCGCAGACATGGGCTCGGGTAATGGTTTGATGTCGACCGGTTTGGCTGACCTCAATGCCGACGGGAAGGTCGATGTGGTCTACGGTGGTGACCTGAAGGGCAATATCTGGCGCTGGGATTTCACTGGGCTCAATCCTGGGGCTGCGGTAAAGGTGTTTCAGGCTGTCGATGGTGCTGGCAATGCGCAGCCTGTTACCGGCGGGCTGGGTGTTGGGCGTGATACCTCCGGCCGCATTTTCGTCGGGTTTGGTACCGGGCGTTACATCTCCAACAGTGATGTGCCTTCGTCTGATACCTCCCAGACGGTGCAGAGCATCTACGGCATCATCGACTCAGGCGCCGCCATCAGTGGGCGTAGTGTGCTGCAGGCGCGGACCATTCCTTACAGTGGCAAGACTGCCAAGGGTGAGGATGCGCGGGGTTTCGAGAACTATACGATGTTGCCAACCGACAAGCAGGGCTGGTACATCGACCTGCCGCGTCCTGAGCGCGTGACCTCGGCACCCACGATCTATGGTTCGGCCATGTATCTTGCCTCGCAGATTCCGGCGACCGGTGCCGATTGCAGTGGCGCTACTGGCAAGGGCTTTGTCAACGCCCTGAATCTATTCACGGGTACCAGTCCGAAGTCGGGTGGTTATTTCAATGACCAGACAGGCTTGACGGGCAAGGATGGCAGTACCGGTGTTATTGGTTCGATTGGGGTGACTGGTGGTATGCCGACCGAGGTGAACCTCACGAGTGCGTTGGCAACATGGGGCACGGGTGGCGGGCTTGATACGGGTAGCGGCGGTATTCCTTCGCCGACCGGCGGGCAGCCGCGGCGCATCAGTTGGCGTGAAATCGTTCCGGAATGAGAGGCGGGGCTATGAGCATGTTGAAGCAGAAAGGTTTTACGCTGATTGAGTTGATGATCGTGGTGGCGGTGATCGGCATTCTTGCCGGCATCGCCTACCCGAGCTATATCAATCATGTGGTCAAGGGGCGCCGTGTCGCTGCGGCTGGCTGCATACTGGAGTGGGGACAGTTGATGGAACGGCAATACGCCAGCAACCCGGGTGGCGGGTATGTCGGTGTAGCGGCGGGTACCGTGCTGCCTTGCCAGAACGAGATAAGCGCGCATTACGCCATCGGACCCTCCAATGTATCGGCAACCACCTATACGATCAGTGCAGTTCCGCAGGGCTCACAGGAATCGAAGGACACGCTGTGCAAGACGATCAGTATCAACCAGAATGGCGTACGAGCCGTGACTGGTTCGGCAGGCTCGGATACGAGTAAATGCTTCTGAGTGCTGTTTGAGTTTTTGATGGACGGGCCGCGTTGCGGCCCGTCCTGTTTTCGGGCTTCAAAAAGCCGGTGCAAAAAAAAACCTGCGATTGCTCGCAGGTTTTGAATTTTGGCGCCCGAAGTTGGACTCGAACCAACGACCCCCTGATTAACAGTCAAGTGCTCTAACCGGCTGAGCTATTCGGGCGGGGAGGCGCATTCTACTTAGCCCTGAAGATTGTTGCAACACCTTCGGGCTATTTTGTGCATCTGTCGACATTGCCGCTACGCTGGCTGCGCGCGCGGCCTGCGTTGTTGACTATCACTTTGCTGAGCAGGCTGCCGTCGCTGCCGCAGATGGATAGCGTGAGGTTTGAGCCGCTGCTGCGGCCGTCAGGGAGATACCGGATGCGGGTTCTGCCGGCCGTGCTGAATAGTTGCAGGCCGGAAACCGGTGGCGGCTCGGCGCGGATGATGTCGGTAGGTGCGTCGGGGCGGCCGTTGCCGTCGCGATCAAGAAACATCAGCCAGTCCTTCGACCAATCGGTGCCATTGCTGCACTGAGCACCATTGCTGGACGGACAGAGCACGGTTGCGGTGCGTCGGCTCACTGCTGTTGTCCTGGCCAGGTAGAGCTGTGCCATCACGGCGTTGCTGGCGGCAATCGCGCGATTGCGCTCGATCATGGATGCAAATTGTGGGACTGCCACCCCGGCAAGCGTTGCGACCACGCAGATGCAGACGAGCAGTTCGACCATGCTGACGCCATATTGGCGCGCAACTGGATGATGCCGGCGGTCTGGGTGGGAGGCTGGCATGGGGCGGGTATCGGGGCTGGGAGCAGTGATGCTCGCCAAAGCCTTGCAGTGGCGGTGTCGCTGGAGCGGGTGGCTGAACATGGGGTTAGCCCTTGCCGCGCCGTCGTCTCGGGGCTGGCTATACTGAGTGGTCCACGCAGGTCCTACTCGCCATGTCCGACAGCTTCCAGCTCGTATCGCCGTATTCGCCTGCCGGTGACCAGCCGGCTGCCATCGAAAAGCTGGTGGCCAACTTCGAGGCTGGCATCGCCAAGCAGACCCTGCTGGGTGTGACCGGCTCGGGCAAGACCTACACCATTGCCAATGTGGTGCAGCAGGTGCAGCGCCCGACGCTGGTGATGGCGCCCAACAAGACGTTGGCGGCGCAGTTGTACGGCGAGTTCAAGGCGTTCTTCCCGAACAACGCGGTGGAGTACTTCGTCAGCTACTACGATTACTACCAGCCCGAGGCCTATGTGCCGTCGTCGGACACCTTCATCGAGAAGGATAGTTCGATCAACGAGCACATCGAGCAGATGCGCCTGGCAGCGACCAAGACCTTGCTGTCGCGGCCGGATGCGATCGTGGTGGCGACGGTGTCGGCCATCTATGGCCTGGGTGCGCCGGAGGACTATCTGTCGCTGCGCCTGATCCTGTCCAAGGGCGAGCGCATCGATCAGCGCGACCTGATCAAGCACCTGACCCAGCTGCAATACACCCGCAACGAGTATGAGCTGCAGCGCGGCACCTTCCGGGTGCGCGGCGAGGTGATCGATGTATTCCCGGCCGAGCTTGACAGCGAGGCGCTGCGCATCGAGTTGTTCGATGGTGACATCGAGCAGCTGAGCATGTTCGACCCGTTGACCGGCGAAAGCCTGCGCAAGATGCAGCGCTACACAATCTATCCGAAGACCCATTACGCGACCACGCGTGAGCGTGTGCTGGCGGCGGTTGAAACCATCAAAGTGGAGCTGAAGGAGCGGTTGGAGCAGTTGTACGCACAGAACAAGCTGGTCGAAGCGCAGCGCCTGGCGCAGCGCACCCAGTACGATCTGGAAATGATGGCCGAGGTTGGCTATTGCAACGGCATCGAGAACTACTCGCGGCACCTTACCGGCAAGGCGGCCGGTGATCCGCCGCCGACCCTGTTCGATTACCTGCCGCCGGATGCATTGCTGGTCATCGACGAATCGCACGTGACCATTCCGCAGATCGGTGCCATGTACAAGGGCGATCGTTCGCGCAAGGAGACCCTGGTCGAATTCGGCTTCCGCCTGCCTTCAGCGTTGGACAACCGTCCGCTGCGCTTCGAAGAGTGGGAGGCGCGTTCTCCGCGCGCCATCTATGTGTCGGCAACGCCTGGTCCGTACGAACTTCGCGAATCGGGCGATGACATCACCGAGCTGGTGGTGCGCCCGACCGGCCTGATCGATCCGCAGGTGGAGATTCGCCCGGTTGGTACCCAGGTCGATGACCTGATGTCGCAGGCGACTGAGCGCATCAAGATGGGCGACCGCGTGCTGGTAACCACGCTGACCAAGCGCATGGCCGAGAACCTCACCGAGTACCTGGGTGAACACGGCATCCGCGTGCGCTACCTGCACTCTGACGTTGATACTGTCGAACGCGTGGAAATCATCCGCGATCTGCGCCTGGGCAAGTTCGATGTGCTGGTCGGCATCAACCTCCTGCGCGAAGGCCTGGATATGCCCGAGGTGTCGCTGGTCGCGATCCTCGATGCCGACAAGGAAGGCTTCCTGCGTTCAACCGGCTCGCTGATCCAGACCATCGGTCGTGCGGCGCGCAATGTGCGCGGCAAGGCGATCCTGTACGCCGACAAGATCACCCGCTCGATGCAGGCGGCGATCGACGAGACCGACCGTCGTCGGCAGAAGCAGGTGGAGTACAACGAGGCGCACGGCATCGTGCCGCAGTCGGTGATGCGGCCCATCGTCGACATCCTGGAAGGGGCGCATGAGGAAAGCTCGCCCAAGTCCGGTGCGAAGGGCAAGGGCCGGCGCGTCGCTGAGCCCGAGGCGGATTACCTGCCGCTGGAGCCGGCCAAGCTGGCGGCTCGCCTCAAAGAGCTGGAGCAGACCATGTACCAGCACGCCCGCGACCTGGAGTTCGAGGATGCCGCGCGTATCCGCGACCAGATCCATCGCCTGAAGGAAGCCAATCTGGGCTGAGGCGGCCCGGTGTGAAATATTTCCAGAAAACGGTTGTTCTTCGTGAAGAGCAGGGTTAAGATACGCGCCCTCGCAACGCTTAATTGTTGTTGAGAAGGGCGGTTAGCTCAGCGGTAGAGCACTACCTTGACATGGTAGGGGTCACAGGTTCGAACCCTGTACCGCCCACCACTTCCTCGCGAAGTGGCCACGAAAGCCCGGCGCCGGCCGGGTTTTTTGTTTCCAGGTGATGTAATGCGTTGCAGTACGGCTGATTCGGCCTTTGTGACGTAGAAAGGCTTCAGACGGGCGGTTAGCTCAGCGGTAGAGCACTACCTTGACATGGTAGGGGTCACAGGTTCGAACCCTGTACCGCCCACCACTTCGGGTTCCGGTAAACGGATCGAGGTGAAGAAAGAAAGGGCTGGCATGATTGCCGGCTTTTTCGTTTTCGGCGTTCTGCGGGCGCGCGCATTTGCTCATGCGCCAGAGCGCTTCATGAACTTCCAAGCACGGTGGCAAGCGCGGCTGGTTTCAAGTTTGATGCTGCGGCTGTCACGGCGCGATTTGGCTTGGTAGGTTGGCCTTTGAATCAGCGAGCTTGGCAGGTAGTGATGCCATTGGCGGAAGCGCAGCCGATACGGAAGCTGGTGCCGATTGGGCCTGTTACCGGAACGCCTCTTCTTTGCGCTTCGATCAGGAAGTTCTGAAGGTCTGCTGCAGGAGGCCCGTTGAACTCGTACTCGCGGTATCCGCCCCCGGCAAAATCACCGTTGCTTCTCGGAATGGAGTTGTTGTGCGCGTCCTTGGCGCTGCTTGGGTCCTCTTCCCAGCGTTTGGTCTTGACGTTGTAGAAGATTTCCATGGAGCTGCCGTCGCCGAAACCGAGTTCGACAGTGGCTTGGGCGCCATCTGATTTGAGCCACGTATATGGATTCGGGACGCGCAGTACGCTGTTGCCGCCGGCGATCAGGGCTGGCCACCGATAGTTCATGTCGCCCAGCAGGTTGTTCATTTTCGCCGAGTTGTTGATCGCCTCCCAGGCGCTTTCCGGAAACTCAGCCTGAGCTGTTGGGTCGACGGTGCGCGCGACCTTGCTGGCTGGGGTGATCGCGAGGTCGGCTATATCCACGTGTACCCGTAGCGAGTTTCCATTGGCCTGATACACCGCGATCAGGTCAACGAAATAGTCGTCCAGGGCTGCTGGCGGAATTGACTCGTAGAGTTCCAGGTTGCCGTTGATGACGTAAGTCTTCAGGTCGGCGGTGGAAAGGCTGAAGACTGCGACTGGGCCGAAATCGACCTCGGTTCTGGCTGCAGCCTGCAGTTGTTGGGGTGAGCAGCCTTCACATTGCGCTGCCGGCCACTCCTGGGCTTCGGCGCTCTGCAGACAGCCCAGTGCGAGCAGTCCAGGAGCGAGCAATTTGTGATGCATGGCGTTTTTCCTTCTAGAAAGTCCATATCAGTCGGGCAAAGCACAGGCATGTCAGGGCGGTCGTCCAGATGACGGCCCGTGGTCGGGATGTATACGCAACAAGTGCGGCTCCCAGTGCGCAGGTTGTTGCTGCGACGGCCGCAGCGATTGCCAGGTCGCCGCGGGTTGTCGTGGTTGCACCCAGGGCGCCCAGGGTGCAGAGGGTCAATGCAAGCAGGCTGCGAATCGGGCGGTGAGTGATGGGGCGCATGGGAGGTGGCGTGCTGTGGCCGAATTGCTTTGCTTAATCAAATAATAATGATTGTCAATTGCAATAAAATGGCGGCGATCTTTGGGTGCTGATGTGGTTGCTGGCGTCGATGCCTGCCTGAGCTCGGGGCTGGGCCCGGGCTTTGGCTTCGGTTCTTCGTTGCGCGCGCTCGACTTTGTTGGCCAGATCTTGCGGGAGGGGGAGGGCAGGTTTGCCCCGATTGGTTTACTATCTCCCCCAACAACCCCTTCGGCAATCGAGGTGGCCCGCGCCAAGCGCCGGCCGAGCGTGTGACATGAGCACTACCATCGCCCACTGCTGATCTCCCGCCACCGCCCTGATGCAGGCGCCGTCGTGGCGCTTTTTTATTGCCCGAAACCCCATGAAACTCCCTTGAGGCAGCGCCTGTTGGCGTTGTTTCCAACCCGCTCGGCGGGTCGTGACCTTTGGTGAATCCCATGATCAACATCACTCTCCCAGACGGCAGCGTCCGTCAGTTCGAAAACCCGGTCAGCGTCATGGACGTTGCCCAGTCCATTGGTGCGGGCCTGGCCAAGGCCACCATTGCCGGCGCCGTGGACGGCGTGCAGGTCGATGCCAGCGACGTGATCGATCACGACGCTTCGCTGCGCATCATCACCGCCAAGGACGAGGAGGGTGTGGAAATCATCCGCCACTCCTGTGCCCACCTGGTCGGCCATGCCGTGAAGCAGCTGTACCCGGAAGCCAAGATGGTGATCGGCCCGGTCATCGCCGAAGGCTTCTACTACGACATCTACAACGAGCGCCCGTTCACGCCGGAAGACATGGCGGCGATCGAGAAGCGCATGGGCGAGCTGATCGCGCAGGACTATGACGTGATCAAGAAGGTCACGCCGCGCGCGGAAGTTGTCGAAATCTTCAAGGCGCGTGGCGAGGACTACAAGCTGCGCCTGATCGAAGACATGTCCGACGACATCACCGCGATGGGCATGTACTACCACCAGGAATACGTGGACATGTGCCGTGGCCCGCACGTGCCGAACACGCGTTTCCTGAAGTCCTTCAAGCTGATGCGCATCTCTGGTGCGTACTGGCGTGGCGATGCCAAGAACGAGCAGCTGCAGCGTATCTACGGCACCGCCTGGGCCGACAAGAAGCAGCTTGAGGCCTATATCAAGCGCATCGAAGAAGCTGAAATGCGCGACCACCGCCGCATCGGCAAGCAGCAGGACCTGTTCCATCTGCAGGAAGAGGCGCCGGGCCTGGTGTTCTGGCACCCGAAGGGCTGGTCGATCTGGCAGGTCGTCGAGCAGTACATGCGCAATGTCTATCGCCAGAGTGGTTACGGCGAAGTGCGTTGCCCGCAGATCCTCGACGTGAGTCTGTGGAAGAAGTCCGGTCACTGGGACAACTACCAGGACAACATGTTCTTCACCGAATCGGAGAAGCGCACCTATGCGCTGAAGCCGATGAACTGCCCGGGCCACGTGCAGCTGTTCAACCAGGGTCTGCACAGCTATCGCGATCTGCCGATCCGCTACGGCGAGTTCGGTGCCTGCCATCGCAACGAGCCGTCCGGCGCGCTGCACGGCATCCTCCGCGTGCGTGGTTTCACCCAGGACGATGGTCACATCTTCTGCACCGAGAGTCAGGTCGAAGCCGAAGTGACGGCCTTCCACCAGCAGGCGCTGGCGGTGTACAAGGCGTTCGGTTTCGAGGAAATCCAGATCAAGATCGCGCTGCGTCCGGAATCGCGCCTGGGTGACGACGAGACCTGGGACAAGGCCGAGGGCGCGCTGCGCACCGCGCTGTCCAGCTGCGGCGTGGAATGGCAGGAGCTGCCGGGCGAGGGCGCCTTCTACGGCCCGAAGATCGAGTACCACCTGAAGGACGCCATCGGCCGTACCTGGCAGCTGGGCACCATGCAGGTCGATTTCATGATGCCGGGCCGCCTCGGTGCTGAATACGTGGACGAGAACAGCCAGAAGCGCCATCCGGTGATGCTGCACCGTGCGATCGTGGGCTCGATGGAGCGTTTCCTGGGCATTCTGATCGAGCAGCATGCCGGTGCGTTCCCGACCTGGCTGGCGCCGGTGCAGGTGGTGGTGGCCAATATCACCGACGCCCAGGCCGATTACGTCGACGAAGTTCGCAAAAGCCTTGCAAATCAAGGCTTCCGGGTTGACGCCGATTTGCGCAACGAGAAGATCGGCTATAAGATTCGCGAGCATACGCTGCAGCGCGTACCGTACCTGCTGGTCGTGGGCGACCGCGAGAAGGAGAACGGGGCCGTGGCGGTACGCACGCGGTCCGGTGAAGACCTTGGTTCGATGTCGGTTCAGGCCTTCGTCGAGCGGCTGCAGGCAGAATTGAAGCATTGAAGTAAGTAGGGCCCCGGCCCCGGCGGACACTCCGCAGGGCCGGTACTAATCCACTTGGAGATTGCAATATCAGTATCCCTGACAACAAACAGAACCGCCGTAATCAGGAAATCCGGGTGCCGCGCGTACGCGTGATCGGCAGTGACGGTGAAATGATTGGCGTGTTGTCGCGCGACGAAGCGCTGTCCATGGCCGAAGATGAAGGCCTGGACCTGGTTGAAATCCAGCCCCAGGCCGATCCGCCTGTCTGCAAGATCATGGACTTCGGCAAGTTCAAGTTCGAGATGCAGAAGAAGGCCAACGAGGCCAAGAAGAAGACCAAGCAGGTCGAGATCAAGGAAGTGAAGTTCCGTCCGGTCACGGACGAGGGCGACTACCAGATCAAGCTGCGCAACATGCGTCGTTTCCTCGAGGATGGCGACAAGATCAAGGTCAACATCCGCTTCCGTGGCCGCGAAATGAGCCATCAGGAACTGGGTCGCGAGATGGCCAACCGGATCGAGGCTGATCTGGGTGAGGAAATCGTGATCGAGTCCCGTCCGCGTCTGGAAGGCCGGCAGATGGTCATGATGATCGCGCCGAAGAAGAAGTAAGCCGTCGGCCCACGGGCCTGCTGCTTTGCTGAACAGGGAGGGGCTTCGGCTACCTCCCTGTTTGCATGCCTGTTCAGTCAATTTGGGTGCCAATCTGCTTGCAGTTTGCAAGTAGCTGGTGCACAAGGCATAATGGGCGGCCCGGTTCGCCGGGTTTGTTGTTTGCTTCACCCCCAGGACCTGCCTGCCTCCAGTGGGAGCGCGGGCTTTTGACAGACAAGGGCAAGGATGGAAAGTGTGGGTCAGCCCACCGCCCAGTCAGTAAAGAGACCATCAAGGACATAGCAATGCCCAAGATCAAGACCAACCGGGCGGCGGCCAAGCGTTTCCGCAAGACCGCCTCCGGCAAGTACAAGTGCGGTCACGCCAACCGTAGCCACATCCTCACGAAGAAAGCGACCAAGCGGAAGCGTAACCTGCGTCAGACGAATCACGTCCGCGCAGAAGACGCAGGCCGTCTGGACCGTATGCTTCCCTACCTCTGAGGACTGAACCATGGCACGAGTAAAGCGTGGTGTGCAGGCGCGCCGCCGCCACAAGAAAGTATTGGATCTCGCCAAGGGCTATTACAACGCCCGTCGCAAGGTCTTCCGCGTTGCCAAGCAGGCAGTCATCAAGGCACAGCAGTACGCCTACATTGGCCGTAAGCAGAAGAAGCGCAATTTCCGTTCGCTGTGGATCACCCGCATCAATGCGGCTGCCCGCATCAACGGCCTGAGCTACAGCCGTTTCATGAACGGCCTGCTGAAGGCTGGTATCACCCTGGACCGTAAGGTTCTGGCTGATATCGCCGTGCACGACGCAGCCGGTTTTGCCGCTCTGGCAGAAAAGGCCAAGGGCGCACTGGCGGCATAAGTTCTTCCTGCAGCAGTTGTAGCGTTCACGCGCAGCGGCTGTGGTGAGACAATGCATGGGGAAGGGCGCAAGTCCTTCCCCATTCTTTTTTGTGCTGGTTGCCGCTGCCGATGGCTGCGCGGCAGTCAGCCACTGGTGGCGACGGGGGTCGGCCCGGCGCGTACCGCGTAGGCAAGCCGGCCAGAGGTTTCGTCGATCCCATGAGTGACATCCAATCCTTGACCGCGCAGGCGCTGGCCGATGTAGCCGCGGCGCAGAGCCCGGAAACGCTGGAAAACCTGCGTGTTTCGCTGTTGGGCAAGAGTGGCAGCATCACTGCCCAGCTCAAGCAGCTTGGCGCCTTGCCGGCCGAGGAGCGCAAGGCGGCAGGCGAGGCGATCAACATCGCGCGCGATGCCGTGTCCTCTGCCTTGGGTGAGCGTAAGGCGCTGCTGGAAAACGCTGCGCTGGACGCACGCCTGGCCTCTGAAAGCATCGATGTCACCCTGCCGGGCCGTCATGGCGAGCGCGGTGGCCTGCATCCGGTCACTCGCACCCTGGAGCGCATCACCGAAATCTTCGCCCGCCTCGGTTACGAACTGTCCGAAGGCCCGGAAATCGAAGACGACTGGCACAACTTCGAGGCGCTGAACTTCCCGCCGCACCACCCGGCGCGCGCCATGCATGACACCTTCTACTTCGGCGACGGCCGCCTGCTGCGCACGCATACCTCCGGTGTGCAGGTGCGCTACATGGGCGACCACAAGCCGCCGCTGCGCATGATCGCGGCCGGCAAGGTGTACCGCAGCGACAGCGACCAGACCCATTCGCCGATGTTCCATCAGGTCGAAGGCCTGCTGGTGGACGAACACTCCAACTTCGCCGACCTCAAGGGCACCTTGTCCGAGTTCGTGCGTGCCTTCTTCGAACGCGATTTCGAGATGCGTTTCCGCCCGAGCTACTTCCCGTTCGTGGAGCCGGGTGCGGAAGTGGACATCGCCTGGCAGCAGCCTGACGGCAGCACCCGTTGGCTGGAAGTGCTGGGTTGCGGCATGGTCCATCCGAACGTGTTGAAGTCGGTCGGCATCGATCCGGAGCGCTACACCGGCTTCGCTTTCGGCCTGGGCGTTGAGCGTTTCGCGATGCTGCGTTACGGCGTCAACGACCTGCGCGCCTTCTTCGAGAACGACGTCCGCTTCCTCAAGCAGTTCGCCTAAAGGCGAACTGTGTAGTGCCGAGCCATGCTCGGCAGCTTCTAAACGTTGACCAGCCCCAAGGCGCAAAGCGCTGGGCATCAACAAAGAAACCGCAACGGGAGGCCTGCCTCCCATCAAGGTAAATACATGAAATTCTCTGAAAGCTGGCTGCGCAGCCACGTACCGACCACCGCATCGCGCGATGAACTCAGCGCCGTGCTGACTGCCATCGGTCTGGAAGTCGAAGAAGTCACTGCACTGGGCGCAGGCCTGGACAACGTGGTGGTCGCGCGCATCGTCGAAGCTACCCGCCATCCGGAAGCCGATCGTCTGCAGATCTGCAAGGTCGATGCGGGCCAGGCCGAACTGCTGCAGATCGTCTGCGGCGCGCCGAATGCGCGCCCGGGTCTGGTCGCGCCGCTGGCCATGGTTGGCGCGCAGATCGGTGAATTGAAGATCAAGCCGGCCAAGCTGCGTGGCGTGGAGTCCAACGGCATGCTGTGTTCGGCCAAGGAGCTGGGCCTGGACAACGATGCATCCGGCCTGCTGGAACTGCCGGACGACGCACCGGTTGGTACCGCGCTGGTTGATTACCTCGGCCTGCCGGATGCCAGCATCGAGATCAAACTCACCCCGAACCGCGCTGACTGCTTCAGCGTACGCGGCATCGCCTTCGACGTGGCTGCCGCTACCCGCAGCGAAGTGAAGCCGTTTGCTGCCGACGCGGTGCCGGCCATCGGCACGCGTGAACTTTCGATCCAGCTCGATGCCGCTGCCGAAGCGCCGCGTTACCTCGGCCGCGTGATCGAAGGCGTCAATGCTGCCGCGACCACGCCGCTGTGGATGGCCGAGCGCCTGCGCCGTAGTGGCGTGCGCCCGGTGTCGCTGCTTGTCGATATCACCCAGTACGTGATGCTGGAACTCGGCCAGCCGATGCATGCCTACGACCTGGATACGCTGAAGGGGCAAATTGCCGTACGCCGCTCGCGTGCTGGTGAAAGCCTCAAGCTGCTGGACGGCCGCGACGCCGCGCTGGACGACAGCTTCCTGGTGGTCACCGATGCCGATCGTCCGGTTGGCCTGGCTGGCTTGATGGGCGGCTTCGATACCCGCGTCACCGATGCGACCAGCAAGGTGTTCCTGGAAGCGGCGCACTTCGCCCCGGCGGCGATCATGGGCCGTGGCCGCAAGCTGGGCTTGCACACCGATGCCGGCCATCGCTTCGAGCGTGGTGTGGATCCGCAGCTGCCGCGTACCGCGATTGAATACGCCACCAAGCTGGTAATGGACCTCGCGGGTGGTACGCCTGCGCCAGTCACCGAAGCCGTGCGCGAAGTCGATCTGCCGGTCGCCGCCAGGATCCTGCTGCGTCGCGCCCGCATCGTGCGCGTGCTTGGCATCCAGATTGAAGACGCCGAAGTCGAGCGCATCCTGCGCGCGCTCGGCATGCAGGTCGAGGCTGTTGCAGATGGTTGGAACGTTACCGGCCCGAGCCGCCGTTTCGACATCGCCATCGAAGAAGACCTGATCGAGGAGCTGGCTCGCATCCACGGCTATGAGTCGATCCCGACCACCTTGCCGGGCGGCGCTGCACGCATCGCCATGCCCAGCGAAACCCGTCTGGATGACCTCAGTGTGCGCCGCCAGCTGGTGGCCCGCGAAATGCTGGAGACCATCAACTTCGCTTTTGTCGATGCCGAGCTGCTGAAGCAGTGGCAGCAGAATGAAGGTCTGGTTGCGCTGGCCAACCCGCTGTCGGCCGAGCTGGCAGTGATGCGCCCGCTGCTGCTGCCGGGTCTGGTGGCAACGCTGGGCCGCAACGTCGCCCGTCAGACCGGCCGCGTGCGCCTGTTCGAAATCGGCCGCGTGTTCGCGGCGCAGGCCGGCGAGGGCAAGCCCGCGCCCAAGGAAACCGTGCGCATTGCGGCTGCCGTGTGCGGCGATGCTGCCACCCTGCAGTGGGGCGAGAAAGCGCGCAAGGTTGATTTCCACGACCTCAAGGGTGATCTGGAATCGCTGGCTGCGGCCTCGGGCGCCACGCTGGAGTTCCGTGCCTCGCAGCGCCCGTATGCGCACCCGGCCCGCTCGGCGGACATCTGGCGTGATGGCGAGTGCATCGGCTGGATTGGCCAGCTGCACCCACGGCTGACCAAGGCGATGGACGTGGATGCCGATGTCTATGCTTTCGAGCTGGACCTGGCCCCGCTGGCTGCGCGTTCGCTGCCGCGTTCGAGCGAGTTGTCGCGCTTCCCGGCCGTGCGTCGTGATCTGGCGGTGGTCGTAGCTGAATCGGTCAGCTGGGCTGACCTGTCGGCCACCATCCGTGCTGCCAGTGGCGAACTACTGCGCGAAGTGGCGCTGTTTGACCGTTATGTTGGCCAGGGCGTCGAGCCGGGCTTCAAGAGTTTGGCTATGGGCTTGATTTTGCAGGACAAGTCGCGCACATTGACGGACCGCGACGTGGAAGCCGTAGTCACCGAGGTGGTGGCGGCGATTGATCGCGGGCACGGCGCAAAGATCCGTGGCTGAGGCGGCATACAGGGAGCAGGCATGGCATTGACCAAGGCGGAGATGGCGGATCGGTTGTTCGACGAAGTTGGTCTGAACAAGCGTGAGGCCAAGGAATTTGTCGACGCGTTTTTCGATGTGTTGCGCGATGCGTTGGAACAGGGACGTCAAGTGAAGCTGTCGGGCTTCGGCAATTTCGATCTGCGGCGCAAGAACCAGCGCCCGGGTCGCAACCCCAAGACCGGCGAGGAAATTCCGATTTCTGCCCGTACGGTAGTCACCTTCCGTCCGGGCCAGAAGCTCAAGGAGCGGGTGGAGGCATATGCTGGATCCGGGCAGTAACCGCGAACTTCCGCCGATTCCGGCCAAGCGCTACTTCACCATTGGTGAAGTGAGCGAGCTGTGCGACGTAAAGCCGCACGTGCTGCGCTACTGGGAAACCGAGTTTCCCAGCCTTGAGCCGGCCAAGCGCCGTGGCAACCGCCGCTACTATCAGCGCCACGACGTGCTGATGGTCCGGCAGATCCGCGGCCTGCTGTACGAACAGGGTTACACCATCGGTGGCGCCCGCCTGCGACTGGAAGGCGAGGGCGCCCGCGAAGAGTCGGCGCTGAGCAACCAGATCATCAAGCAGGTGCGCATGGAGCTGGAAGAAGTACTGCAACTGCTCCGTCGCTGAACTTTTTTGTGTGAAAACCGGTATAATCACCGGCTCGCCGCAAGGCAAGACCAGTAACGATCGGGGCGTAGCGCAGCCTGGTAGCGCATCTGCCTGGGGGGCAGAGGGTCGTCGGTTCAAATCCGGCCGTCCCGACCATTATTGGTTTTTTATCAATTAGTTAGGCTGAATAATAGAGTTCTTCGATAAGGCCGTAACCTGATAGTCACCTTATGGTCACCCTATATGCTTGAGGATAGAGTGCACGCGAGGGTCCTTCGATGGATTGGTAGCCTGGTAAGGAGGAGCTATGAGCAAGAACATCTCCAAATGGTTTTGGGCGGAATCCCTTCGGTCGGAGAGTGACTACTTCACGCTCGATCATGACGGTGGCTTGATAGTTGATGTTGATGCTGCCTTGGAAAATGATCGCTTTCAGCTACAAGTGGAAGGCGTGCGAATCCTTCAGCAGATGGCTTCCTTAGAGAGCGATGAGGACGGCGGGCAACGTGAACCTTATATGGTGAATGCTGTGGGCAAGTTCCGCTGACCTATTCATTTGAGCTCACGGTCAAGTAGGCGACAGGGGGTTGCTGATGTCTTCGGTAATAGCAGGATTGCTATTCCTTGCTCTAGGTTGGAAGCTTTATAAAGACTGCATAGCAACGCGGTACATTGCGCTCAAAAATCCAGGGCACCCCCAATATTTTGGTGGTGCTCTTTGTGCTATCCAGATCTTTGTATTGGCGCTTAGTGTTGACTTGGCGCTTCAGAAGTGTGGATTCATGCGTTTCATTTTCGATGAAGTGTCCAGTGTCTTGCCTGCGTTGGCGAAGGTGGACGAGCAAAGCGTTGTCGTATTGCTACTTAGAATGCTCACTTGGGCCGTCCCCATCACGTGGTTACTGGCCTTTCTGCTTAATCATCCTTTTCATCGCAGCCCTTCTCTGCTTTTCGCCTCTGCTAGGAAAACGCGGATCATTGATGAACTTGAGGAGACGATCTACTACTGCCTGGAGAGGAAGCTGTCGACGTGCCTATCCTTGAAGTCGGGGAAGGTGTATGTAGGAATTGCTAAGAGGACCTCTCCTGATCCTGATCGGGATAGGGTCTGGCTGACCATGCGCCCCTTGGCATCGGGCCACCGCGATGGTGTCGGTCGCCTGATCTTGGAAACCTTCTATGCTGACGTTCATGCTGCGCACTCGCCCAGAGGCGGGCAGGTGGCTACCGCTGATGATTTTCAAGTTGTTGTGCCGTTGAGCGAAATAGCGGTCGCGCAGAGTTTTGATCTTTACACCTATGCCAAGCTCAGAGAGCGTGGCGTGCAGGGCGGCGAAAAGAAGTCGGCCCCAAGGGGGGGGGGTGAGGTTCGTTCAATGGGTGGGCGGTATGAGGTCAATCGGGTCAATAACGTGATCGTGTCGCCGCGAGATCGATTTCACCTGCGTGTGTTTACCTACTACGTCTGTCTTATCAATCTCTCTTTTGTCCTGCTTCCAATCTCGTTGCCGCTTGCTTCGTGCGCGGCTATTGTGGCTGTAATCGCCTGTTTCGAGGCGATCAAGCCGCTCACTCTTCGCTTGAAAGATGCAATTGCATCTTGGCGGGTCGGGGGCGGGGTTACGCAGAGGTCCGAGGCTCCTTGTTTGCCTAGACCCATCGATAAAACCCCGGCATCGCCCCCCCGTGAGGGCAATGCCAGAAGGCGTTCTATCGCGCTCAAGGCTCGATCGCGATGCTGCTAGTGCTCAACTAGTGCGTGACTGCGATACTGACAGCTTAGTGGTGTTGTCGCCGTATGTAGTCATCAAGCATCGGGACGGCAAGTGCATATTTGCCATGCCGGTTTTTATAAACCAAGCCCGCGTCAGCAAGGCTTCCAAGCATTTGATTGACGTGACTGCTACTAAACGGCCGCGACGACGTTTTGGATTCGCTCACGATCTCTGAGACGCTAAATTCCCCATCGGCGCTAGGAAGGAACGCAATGATACTCAGAAGGTCTCTCTGCCTGTCGGTGGCCTTTGCCCACCTGCCCGAGAAAAAGTCAGTGTCCAATTTACTGATAATGCTATCGATAGGCACGGATGCTTTCGGGTCATTTACCCAAACGTCGAAAACTTCTCTGCAGATGAATTGAACAAAATACGGGTAGCCGCCAGATTTCTTGCATATCAGCTTGACACTGTTTGGTCCCGGCATCACTGGGCTATTGAGATTTTTTATCGGCACGACGATTGCAGCCTTTGTTTCTTCGTCCGAGAGGCGCCCAAGAGTGATGACTCTAAACATTCTTTCGGCAAACGTTCGTGTTTGCACGAGCTTCGGGAAAAGGGTGGGTAGTCCTGTTAGGAGTAGCATAAAGCGTATTCCGGACTTCTGAATTGACTGAAATACGTCAAGTAGCAGAGAGAAAGGATACTGCTCCTTCGATGCGTGATCGACGAGAGTCTGTGCCTCATCGTAGGCAAATACCACGCCTCGAAGCTGCGAACTCTGGATACTTACCCATGCGAGCTGAAGCACCGCCTTCAGCTTGTCTGATGATAGCCCTGGCGTTTCGTTGTAGACGCGAGTCAAGAAGGCGTGATCAAGACGCTGCTGTAGATACGTTGGCTTTGTCCCAAATCCGGGTGCAGCGGGGATCGTCACCCGATGAGTGAAGCTGGAGGTGACCACCGAAAGATCGGTAATTATTCGGGTCGCTAAGGTCTGTTCCGTTACTGACGTGGTTTCGGAAAGCTCGGTGCCCGCCCAGGCCCACTGTTGCTGCTGCGCTAGTGGTTTGAGTGATTCCATCAAGACGGTCTTGCCCACCCCTCGGAGGCCCGTCAGGATGATGTTATCCAGTATCACTTCCTGCCTAAGTAGGCCGGTGAATTCTTTCTGTTCTTCCGTTCTGCCTGCCAAGTACGGGGGCATATGGCCGGCTCCAGGTCTAAATGGGTTCTGGAACAGATTGTTATGAGTTGTCATAAATTTATCTTCTTTTCTAACTAATACTCTTAATACACTTTTTTTTTTAAGAGTCAAGCTTAACGAGGGTGTTGCGCGACGCCAGCCATCTTTTCAGTACAAAAGGATGTTTTTCGTATGGGCTCATCCCCTGTGGGCTACCTTCAGGGTTCACCTCAAACGCATGAATCGCAGGCTCGCAGGGCGCTATGCTCGGGCCAGGCCGAGGGCCGCCAGTGCCAGGTCGGGTTCGTGTCCTGCCCGTGTCGGGCTGATGTCGTTACCCAAGACCGGGAAGGGCAGGATGATGTCGGTAAGCCAAACAACTGATTCAAGGGGTCTTTCATGCACATCAACAGCGCCCGACTTCGCGAGCTCCGCACTGGCCGGCAGTGGTCGCAGGAGCAGTTGGCCAATCTGAGCGGCTTGAACCTGAGGACCATCCAGCGCCTGGAGTCCGGCGCGAAGATCTCGACGGAATCCTTGCGGGCATTGGCTGCCGTCTTCGAGGTGCCTGCCGAAAGCCTGCTGACAGGCAATCCGTCCCCCAGTCAGCCAGCGCTGGAGGCAATGCGCGACGGCGTGCTGCGCGGCCTGGAGTTCACCGGCACAACCCCGCGGGCGGACTTCTGGTGGTTCGCCCTTGCTGTGGCGATGGTGCTTGCCTTCGCCCAGCTTTCCGCTGAAGCCATTGGCCAATGGGCGCTGGAAATCACCTCGCTGCTGGTACTGCTGCCCTGGATCGCGGCCTGTACCCGGCGCCTGCGCGACGCTGGTTTGAACCCGTGGTGGCAGCTGATCAGTCTGGCGCCGGTTGGTGGCATCCTGGTGCTGCTCTATCTGCTTACCTATCCCAGCAAGGCGAAGGAGCCGGCCGAGGTGGCTGCGGGATGAGCAAGGGTATCTGTGGCTGGGGTCATTCTGGATGCGGGTGCGACGTGCAGCTATCGGTGATCCGTCACCTTGTTTGCTGGAACCTGCAACCTTTGGAGAGGGCTACGCCAAGCGCGGCGGGGTACGATACGACGTGGTGCGGATAACCGGCATGAACGGTGTAACCGGACCAAGGGTCCGGTCATTGGGTGTTTAGTCCTATGCGAGTACTTCTGGTATTCCTCCTGTTTGTAGTGGCTGTTCCAGAGGGGCTGGCGAAATGCAAGGCTCGCTTCTATGTCATTTCCGGCTCGGTCGTCGACGCCAGTGGTGCACCATTACCTGGCGCAATGGTGGGCGCCTCTTGGCTGCAGAATTCGCAAGCTTACGGACCAGCTCTGACACTCACTGATCAGAATGGCCTGTACTCGCTACCCATCAGGTTCGACACTGATTCGGGTCACTCGTTGTGGGGCGACAAGTGCAAAGGAGTTCTTCGCCAGTTCTCTCTTTCGGCGTACACACTTATTGAGAGATCAGTCCCAACTCCAGTTCCAGTTGGGCAGGGTTCGAGAATCGAGGCACCCCGCATCCAGATCAGCCACCCGATCGAGCGAGAGCCACTCTGGCCGGATGAGTTCGGGGCTGACTGATCGTTCAAGTCGACGCCGCTTGGCTGAAGCACTTTCATGTCGTCAGTCGGCCGCGAATCCCAGCTTCTGAGACGCCCCGGCGCCATGCTGGGCCATGCTTCCACAGAACTTCAAATGGGCGAAGGTCGCAGACTTCGAGAGCCAACTGACGGCGATCTACGTCAACGAAATCGCAGTATCCCGGTTGGTCGAGCGGCTGGACGGATCGTGGTTCGTTAACCTCGCGTACCACCTGCCTCCACCTGGTGGAGCAGTGCTGCATCCGCCACGCAACTGCCGGAGCTACGAGACCGGCAGGGCGGGATGCGAAGAATGGGCGCGGCGGAATGAGCGCAGACTGCGAGCTGAGACGGCAGAGATTGCGTTCAAGAAATGGGGGCGTCGCTAGCGGCAGTTCCCTCCGGACTTGGTACTACGTTATCTGTTTGTTCTTGCAGCACCTCACTTTGTTCAGACCCTGCTGGGGTACGTCAAGACGGTGCAATGCTGCTCGGTGGGGTTTAGGTTCACAGCCCCAAAGGGCGGCCGTGCTTGATCGCCCGACGTCTGACGTAATGAGGCTGCAATGAACTATCCCGGTAAGCCATCCGCCCTGTGGCGCGTTCTGGAATTTCTCTTCGGCGGCAACATGATCGAAGGAACGGTGAAGACAGCGCTCTGGGTTTTGGCGATGGTCGGTATTCTGAGCTGGTTGTCCTGCCGGTAAGGCCATCAGCCGGCGGCGGCGAGGGTGCTGCTGGCATCTGCTGCGCAGGTATCAGCCTTGGTAGGCAAACCTTGGCTGGGAGACACCTTCGACAGTCACCTGTTCCACGAACATCGCATAGGGTCGGGCCCAGACGCCCAGGTCGCCGTACAAGGGCTTGTAGAGGACCAGGGCTTCCAATGTTTCGCTACTCCGGGCGAGGCCGATGACTTCGTACTCGCCGCCTTTGAAGTGGCGATAGCGTCCAAGTGCGAGGCTGGGAAGAGCAGGTAGGTCGGACATTGATGGTTTCTCTGTCGGGTGGGGCGGCGGATCGTAGCAGCTGGAAGAAAGGCTTCCCTGCGGACTGCAAGCGGGGGCAGCTTCGATCCATGACGGTGCGCGCCTATCGGCTCAAGTTCTCTTGATCCAATCACATCCCGAAGAACGGTAGAAGCGCCGCCCTAATACAGTGATGTACACCGTGGCTGATTTGCGATCAGATCAGGGGCCGCCAAGAGTGAATGGCAACTCGCGTCTATCCTCAGCGCTTGCCCAGGTAGCCTTCCAGGACTTGCCTGGCCAGCGTCAGGTTGGTCACGATGGTAGGGCCGAGGAGGGCTCGCGTGGCTGGGCCGTTGGTGAGGCTCAGGCCGCGGATGTCGAGAGACTGCCTGATGCGCTTGCCCACGAATCTCTCCAATTGCGGAGATGCGGGCAATGAGGCGCGGATCTCGCGCATCTCGATGATCGCCTCGCGCCAGGCTTTCTCATCGGGGGTGGCTGAGGAGAAGACGGCGATGAGCCTGTCCACGGTGGTCAGCATGTCGTGAAGCAGCGTGTCTTTGGGCATGTTCTGCTCCTTCTACAAAGAGCGATTTTACTGGCTGCCAGACGGGTGTTCAAACCTGCCGGTGCGGCGCAATGCTGCCGGTAGCGATGTTGCGGAGGTGGGATGTTGGTGCCGAGGGCAGTTTGGTGAGCAAGTCCTTGGCTACCTTTCAATAGTCGTTGAGCGCGTGTGCAATGCTCCCACTCGATGCTTCGGATGCGGCGGCCCAATGGGTTGGCTGGTAGGCTGCAAGGTCATCACAGTCTTTTGCTGGTCTGCGGCTGAAAATAGGGCAATCGCCTTGGAGAGCATTCATGAAATCTATTGTTCTTTGTACCCTTGCCTTGTTGATGTCCGCCGCGGTCGCGGGCTGTGCGCCGAAAAATGACGCGAAGACCGATACCGCCGCGTCGCGCGTTGGCATGGCCAATCCTGCATCCGAGTATTGCGTGAAGAAGGGCGGCAAGGTCGAGATCAAGAAAAACAACGAAGGCGGCGAGTACGGCATCTGCCATCTGGCTGATGGCACCCAGATCGAAGAGTGGGAGCTGTTCCGGCGCGACAACGCGGCCGGCACGAAGTAAGAGGGCTGCGTGTTGGGTTCGGATTGCTCGTTGACGGTCGCCTTTGTCGTGCGCCAACGACCAACAGGATGAGCAGAACATCCGTCATGCGCGATGCGATGTAGTGCCGAGCCACGCTCGGCTCGTTGGCATCACTGACGCGAGAATCGCTGCCGATACTGCATGGGCGTGAGCCGGGTCAGCTCCTTGAACATGCGCTGCAGGTTCGAGTCGCTGCTGAAGCCAAGTTCGTTGCTGATTGCTGAGAGCGGTGCGGAGGTGAGCGTCAGGCGCTCGGCGACCTGGGCGAGCTTGATGCGGCGCGAGTACGTTGCGGCGGCGCAGCCAGTCTGATCCTTCACCTTGCGCGCAAGTGTGCGGCTGGACATACCCAGTAGTTCTGCAAGCCTGTCCATGGTCAGCTGATCTGCAGGCAATGCTTCAACCGACGCATGCAGCTTGCGCAGCAAGGTGCTGGATTGCTGGATGAGGCTCAGCGCCTGGAACGCATCGTGGGTCTGCGCCGGCCTTGGCAGCACCATCAGCTTGACCAGATCCTGCAGGATGGCGGGGCTGACTGTCTGTTCGATCAGATGCTGTGCAATCGGCAGGTAGCCGCTGACGCCGCTTGCGGTGGCGTGTCGCGTTGCATGGATGCAGGTGCTCTCTGCCTGCCAGCGTATCTTCGGATGGCGCTGGCGCAGCGTGTCGAGCAGCCACCAGGTGGCGGTGGCTGCTTGTCCGTCCAGCCGCCCACTGGCTGCAGCGAGGCTGACGCCTACGCAGTAGCTCCACAGCCGCGAGCGTTTGGGGAGCCGCGCAAGCGCCCGTATCAGTGCGGCGTTGTTCTGCAGCGCGGCTTCCACCTCGGCTGCGGATTCGGCCCAGAATCCGGGGACGAGCACGGCATCGAGTAGCGGGTCATCGACGCTGCCGTGGGTCTGCATTTCCAGGCCTTGGCTGCAGTTGACTGGGCCGGCTTTCAAACCGACGAAGCGGGTTTGGAACAGTGGCTGTCCTGTGCGGCGATTGGTTGCGTGCAGCAGGTCGGCAAAGCCAAGCAGGCCGGCAGGCATGCAGCCGGGATAGAGCAGGAGGCCGATCTGGCAGGTCTTTGGCATGGCCGGAATTGAATGGGATATGACGTTTCCTGCCATTATCGAACAGGCGCCGTCGGCTCACCATGGGGCCCTCTTTCTATCGGCCAAGCCATGAAAATCCAGCAGCTCCGCAATGCCACGACCATTGTCGAAATCGGCCCGCATCGAATCCTGGTCGATCCGATGCTGGCCGACAGGGCGGTGTTGCCGCCCCTGCGCCTGTTTGCCGGTCTGCAGCGCAACCCGCTGGTGCATCTGCCAGCGGAAGCCGAGCAGGCGCTGCAGTCGGTCACCCACTGTTTGATTACCCACTGCCAGAAAGGTCACTTCGACCACCTGGACCGTGCAGGCAAGCGCTGGCTACGTGAACGGGGAATTCCGGTGATCTGCATGCCGCACGATGCCGTACATCTGGCGGCGCGCGGCTTGAACGTGCAGACCTTGCCCGAGGCGCATGAGCTCGTCAGTCCTTTTCTGGGCGGAAGCATTCGTACTGTGCGCTGTACGCATGGCCGCGGTGTGATCGGGCGCTTCATGGAGCATGGTGTGGGCTATCTGATTGAGATCCCCGGCGAGCCCCGTCTGTATCTGTCTGGCGACACCGTGCTTACCCCTGCCATCGAAGATTTCGTGCGCAGGCAGCAACCGGATGTCTGCGTGATCCCCGCCGGCGGCGCGCGCTTTGATCTTGGCGGCGAGATCATCATGGGGCTGGATGAAGCGCTGGCGTTTACGCGCATTGCCGACGGCGTTGTTGTTGCCAACCATCTGGAGGCGTTGAGCCATTGCCCGGTGAGTCGGCAGGGGTTGCTGCTGGCTGCGCGGGACGCAGGGCTGGCGGATCGCCTGCGGGTTCCAGCTGATGGTGAGGTGCTCGAGTTCTGAGCAAGGTAGTG
>NZ_JBSPUF010000015.1:0-17666 GCF_056861425.1 Stenotrophomonas sp. 21LCFQ19
GGTGTCCGCTTCTGGCCGGAAGCGGACGTCGCTCTCTAGCCGAGCAGGCATGGTCTCTAGCGTGGCAGTCCTTGCGGGCTAGGAACCGAGTCAGCGGTAGCGCCGCATGCATTAGGCTCATTGGCGCCTTTCTCTTCGCGTACGTGATCAGCTTGGACTGTCTAATCGGCTATATGAACTGCCTAGAAGATGTGGGGACACAAGAAAAGCCCGCAGCTTGGCGCATACGGGCTTTCCATCACGGCGTTACTTCTCCCCTTGGGGAGTGTTACGAATTCACTTCGGCGCGGAAGGCAATCTCGATCAGCTGTTCAGGGAAGGCGAGCGCGGACACTCCGATGAGGTTGCTGGCCACCTGGGGGACAGCCTGACCGTAGACGGCTGGCCTGACCTTGCCGCTAGCGGCAAACGCGGCCGGTACATCGATTACGAAAAGGGTTTCTTCCACCACATCCGCCAGCGATGCACCCAGCTCGGCCAACAACACCTGGGCGTTCGCATAGGTGCGCTTCATCTGCGCCTCCATGGTGTCGAAATTGGCAGGCTTCCCATCAGCCCCCAGAGCAGCCGGAGCTACCAGCTGACCCTCCGGCGTGTGCGAGAGCTGGCCCGAGACGAAGATCGAATTGTTCACGCGAACGGCCTGCACGTATCCATAAGCCGATTCCCACGGCACGCCAAAGCTGGCCGTCTTGCGGTTGGAGGCGCTCATTTCGTTGTCCTTCCTGTGTAGAAGGCACCAGTCTGCCGGTAGGCGAGGTTGCCTACCTGCCCCGAAAGGGTGATACGAGAGCGTCTGCTCAGGCGGCGGGTGTCCGCTTCTGGCCGGAAGCGGACGTCGCTCTCTAGCCGAGCAGGCATGGTCTCTAGCGTGGCAGTCCTTGCGGGCTAGGAACCGAGTCAGCGGTAGCGCCGCATGCATTAGGCTCATTGGCGCCTTTCTCTTCGCGTACGTGATCAGCTTGGACTGTCTAATCGGCTATATGAACTGCCTAGAAGATGTGGGGACACAAGAAAAGCCCGCAGCTTGGCGCATACGGGCTTTCCATCACGGCGTTACTTCTCCCCTTGGGGAGTGTTACGAATTCACTTCGGCGCGGAAGGCAATCTCGATCAGCTGTTCAGGGAAGGCGAGCGCGGACACTCCGATGAGGTTGCTGGCCACCTGGGGGACAGCCTGACCGTAGACGGCTGGCCTGACCTTGCCGCTAGCGGCAAACGCGGCCGGTACATCGATTACGAAAAGGGTTTCTTCCACCACATCCGCCAGCGATGCACCCAGCTCGGCCAACAACACCTGGGCGTTCGCATAGGTGCGCTTCATCTGCGCCTCCATGGTGTCGAAATTGGCAGGCTTCCCATCAGCCCCCAGAGCAGCCGGAGCTACCAGCTGACCCTCCGGCGTGTGCGAGAGCTGGCCCGAGACGAAGATCGAATTGTTCACGCGAACGGCCTGCACGTATCCATAAGCCGATTCCCACGGCACGCCAAAGCTGGCCGTCTTGCGGTTGGAGGCGCTCATTTCGTTGTCCTTCCTGTGTAGAAGGCACCAGTCTGCCGGTAGGCGAGGTTGCCTACCTGCCCCGAAAGGGTGATACGAGAGCGTCTGCTCAGGCGGCGGGTGTCCGCTTCTGGCCGGAAACGGACACTCTCTGAAGGAACTGCCTGTCTACCTCTTCCGGAACAGTTCACACGGGGTTCTAGCTGCCTCAATGTGCCGAGAGCAGTCCGCGCCGCGTTTGAGGTCATGGCTTGATTGCAAGAAATCGCTTGGCGAACAGGGCGCGCGCCATCGCAGCGTTAACATCTGATTGACTCACTGGGCCCGACAGTAAGGTGAGGGCTTCCTCGAAATTGGAAAAGCGAGTGTAGTTGCGGATATGGAACTTTAGCGCGGTGGCGAAGTAGTTCTGAAGTAAGTAGCAAAACGATTTAGTCAATGAGTTGTCCGATACACGATGGACGCTAGCGTTTCTGTGCTCGGCGAGCTGTTTAAGAATTGACTCATGGTAATCGCGATCCTCGTACAGAAAAATGCATCGACGCACAAGTTGTTTGTAATCTGCCACGTTCGAGGAGAGGATGGACTCAAGTGCGGACCAGCACTTCAGGAATGCAGCGTCAGGGTCGCTTTCATCGAAGCCGCTGGCGAAGCGAATGACCGCTTGTTCCAAGCGGCCGTTGTATGCGCAGTTGCGCATTCTCCGCAAGGTCTTCTTTAGCACATCAACCAGAACGCTTGGCTTCCTGGGGGTGAACGTGATTCTCGGGCTATAATTGGGCTCGTACCAGATCAAATCGGTTGCGACCGAGCCATCAATATTATGGATCGTATGGAAGTGCCCTGTGCGCAGAACGTTGATGGGCTTGTGTTCTGAGCCAAGCAGTGTCTTCTCAAAACTTGGATTCGACAGCAAACATATCAGGCCACGAAGAATTCTCAGCTCCCGATCTGATTTGGCGAACGCCGCGCCAGCGCTCTCCGCCTCTACATCAATTTGAACGAATGAATAGCTGTCAAGGTCCTCGTGAATAATTCCTGTCCGAATCTGTTCCTTTACTAGCTGCACGCGCGCAGATTTGAATTTTCGTGGAAGTGTTTTTCGAAACCGTGCTCGTAACTCACAAATTTGCAAGCTTCTAGGCAGCCATGCGCCATCCGTCGACAGTGTGGTTATAAGGCTAAATTTCTTTAGACCTCCCTTTCGCTGTGCAGATCGCGCGACATTTACTAGGCTGAGCAATTTAGTTGCTGAAATTGGGGCGTTGATCCCGTGCAGGACGTCCCAGATCAAGTCGACTCTGTCGATGCCGTCGTCGGCCTGTTGACCCTGAAGCATCGAGGCCAGGACGGCGATGTCTCCGTGCACGCTCAGCCGTAAGATCCCCACCGCGCCATCCGATAGGCTTACAGACTCCATAACTGATTCAAGGACCGGGTTGGGCTTGCTTCCCTCTGCCCATCGGTATGCCATGCGGTTGTTCCTGCTGTCCGGATATCCGAGTCCAGATTATGGGGATGGCGCCCGGGAGTCCACTGCGAGCGTCGTGCTGCCGTTGGGCCTAGCAGGTGGAGCGGTAGCCGTGCATATACATTTGAACAGGAGTCGAGCGGATCCAAAGTCACAAACGCGGCTGAGTCGTTGGTGCGGCATTAGCCTTGGGTGGTCGGGCAAATGTTAAATTTAATCGCCCTGTCTAGCCGCAACTAATGGGCACGTATGGAATGAGTGCAAGCATCGGGGTCGCCGCACAGCATGGACCTAATCCTCATGTATTAGTGGTATGGCCGGCTCAGAAACGACGCCTGGATGCAGGTGCGCTTAGATGGAGAGGTAGCGCCGTGGTTATGCGAAATGTCCAGTTCTGGCCGAAAGCGGCCTCCAAATTACCCTAAGGAGGCCGCGGTTCGTTTAGATACCTTCCGCCTCAGGCCTCAGTCTGCTCCGCCAGCTCCAACGCGTCTTCAACCTCAATTCCCAAGTACCTCACTGTGCTCTCAAGTTTGGTGTGGCCCAGGAGGATTTGAACAGCGCGCAGGTTCTTGGTACGCCGGTATATCAATGATGCCTTGGTCCGTCGCATGCTGTGGGTACCGTAGCTGTTACGGTCGAGTCCAATAGCCGTAACCCATGAGCCCACAATGCGTGCGTACTGTCGGGTGGAAAGGTGACCATCCCTCATTCCTGGGAACAAATAGGATGCCGAACCTAGCCGAGCTCGTCCGACCCATTCGGCGAGCGCGGTTCTCGTTAACTCCGTCAGCTCAAACTGAACGGGTCTCCCCGTCTTGCGCTGCAAAACGATCGCCCTCTTGGCGATTGCGGAACCATGCGATACGTCTCGAAGCCGTAGGCTGACCAGATCGCAGCCTCTTAGCTTCGAGTCGATCCCCAAGTTGAAAAGCGCCAGATCACGAGTGCGGCCTGCAACCTGTAGGCGCACTCTGATCGACCAAATTTCGCTAAGCCTGAGCGCTGTCTTCTGACCGACTAACTTTCCTTTGTTCCACGGCGTGAAATGAGATGACATGGGATGCTCCAGTGATGGAGCATCCAGCGTGCCTTCTCCTTGCGGCATCAGCTCAAGCTGGCCGGGATCAAAAAGCGGACATCGCTACCGCAGCGACCAGGAGGATCTCTCGGGATTGGGGGGATGGCAGTTTCGGAGCCGAAGTGCGCCAGATGCGTGCAGCATTACGCACCCGATCACTACCCAGTGACGGACTTCCATGGCTTCTTTGCCAGGATGCGTTGCAGAGCCTTCACCTCCCCCACGTTGGCATCAGCTCCCGCACCTGCATCCACGCAATGAACTGACCGAACCAGAGATCGCTGGTCACGCCCTTCGGGTGAAGGTCAAAGCCGTGCCCTCCACGTTCGTACATATGCAGCTCCGCTGGTACGCCAGAACCCCGCCATGCGCTGTAGAGCAGAATGGGATCGTTGGGCTGATAGTCGTCGTCAGCAGCGCCGGCAATGAATGCCGGCGACGCATCTGCAGGCACGGGTGTGCGCGGACCGCCGTAGATGAGCCCTACGAAGTCCGGACGTGTCGCCTTGGGGCCGATGGCAAGATCTGCAGCCAGGTAAGCGCCGCTCGAGAAACCGATCATGCCCACCCGGTCTGGAATGACGCCCCACTCACCAGCACGCTGCCGCACGATGGTCATGGCGCGCGCGCCGTCCTCGACGGCTTTTGGCTCTCCGGCAAACGGCGGCATCTCAACGGGCGAGCCCGTCCGGGCGCGTGACATCACCTGCTCCATCTCTTCCATGTGCACCGCGGGAATGCGCATCGGTCCATCGCCGCTGCGCACTGTGCGGTGTTTCAGCACAAAGGCAGTGATGCCACGCTCGGCCAGAGCGCGGGCCACGTCCGTGCCGCCGCGAACATAGCCAAGGGCAACAAAGCCTCCCCCGGGAACAACGATGACCGCTGTTCCATTCTGCTTGCCGGGCGCGGGCCGGTACATCTCCAGGGTTGGCTCACTCACGTCGTAGATCAGTGTCTCGCCGGTATCCAACGTGTCGTGCAGCTCCTGCACACCCAGCGGCTGCGTCGCGCCAGCCGGATACAGCGAAATGAACACGCCACCAGTTGACGCTGCTGGTGATGCGATAGCAGAAGAAGCACAGACAACGGCCGACAGCAAGGTGGCGACAGCGGGCCACCGCTTAATGGGGCTGTCCATCAGAGGTCCATCCTGAGCGTGACGAATGCCGAGCGGGGCTGGTTGGGTGCTACGACGGCGTAGCCCATGTACGAGTATGGATCCCACGCCTTACGGCCGGTGAGATTGACCAGCGAGAGACCAAGCGTGAACCGTCCGAAGTTGTAGGACGCCTGGGCGTCGAACACGGCGTAGCCGGGAACCGCAAGGGTGTTGGGAAGCGTCAGCTCTCTGGCGCTGACGGCGGTGACCCCCGCGCCGAAGGCCAGTCCCTTCGCCGGCCCTTCCAGCAGTCGATAGCGTGCGGCGAGGCGCCCGCTGTTGTCCGGCACGCGGGCCACGCGATCCCCGGGGGCTGCACCTTCATCCCGCGTGCTGGTGTGTGCGTAGTTGGCCAGCAGGGAGAAGGCCGGCGTAGGCTCCCATACCATGTCCATTTCCACCCCGCGTGCCCGCTGGCGCCCGCTCTGTATGTAGTAGCCCACGTTGTTCGGGTCGGACACCGCCACGTCCTCACGCTTCTGCCGGAATGCGGCGACAGTGCCGGAAAGCCCGCGCCCGGGCAAAGACAGCTTCAGACCGCCCTCTACGTTGATGGACGTTTCAGGCTCCGGCGTGGCAAGACCGATGAAGCCGAACGGTGCACGGAACGCGGTCGCGTAGCCTGCAAACAGGGCGATCCCCGGCGCCAGGTCATACGTTGCCCCAAAGTGCGGCGACACATGGCTGAAGGTCTTGTCGTTGGCCACGCCGATATTGCTGTTCTCGACGAACTTCAGCGACGTCCAACGCAGGGCGCCGGTCAGATGCAGGCGGCCGTAGGTGGCCTGGTCCTGGATATAGCCAGCAAGGGTCGTGAAGCGATCATCGGTGTAGGAGTTGACCGGCAACTGCGCCGTATAGCGAAGCATGTAACGAGGATCTGCGAGGTTGATCACGCCGGAAGGACTGTCACTGATGAACAGGCCCATGCCGCTGTAGAAGCTTGTCCAGTCATAGTTGATGCCGGCCAGCAGCGTGTGTTCCCCGCCCAGCATGTCAGTCTTGATCGAGAGGTTCGCATCCAGCGTGGCTTCCTTGGTGCGGTTCACCATCGTGATCGGGAAGACGTCGTACTCGGGTGCAACCGTTTCCGTGGGAGCCAGGCCGGGGAAGACGAAGCTGCCACTCTCGTCGACCTTGCCGCGGAAGTAGCGCGCGGTCACGGTCAGATCTACCCGGTCAGAGAAGGCGTGACGCAGGGTGGCGGTACCCATCCTGCTGTCATTGCTGGTCAGCGGCTGGCCCTGCGGCGAGCCGGGGAAGGCGTCCCGGTCCAGCACCCCGGCCAGGGCCGCATCAGCAGGCAGTCCGGAATACTCCAGAGCGCGGCGGCGGTTGAACTGGCCTTGCAGCAGCAGTTCGGTGGCGTCGCCCAGCTGCATCAGCAGGCTGGGTTGCAACGACCGGCGCTCGCCATGAACCTCATCGATCCAGCTATCGTTTCTCTGGTACTCCGCACTGATCCGCGCTGCGACAGTAGAAGACAGCGGAACGTTGATATCCGCGTAGGGGTTCCAGGTGGAGAAGCTGCCCCCGCGCAGGGAAACGTAACCACTGGACGCGGTGGGGTCCGGGCGTTCGCTTTCAATGTTGATGACGCCGCCGAGCGGCGTGCCGAGACCACCGCCATAGAGCGTCGCACTGGGTCCCTTGAGGACGCTGATGCTGGAAATGCCCACCATGCCGCTGGGATCGTAGGCTTGCTGGTTGCCTGCAAACAGCGGCAAGCCGTCCAGGTAGACCTCGGCGGGGAATCCACGCACGATGGGCGGAATGAACAGGTTTTCGTCCGAGCGCGTGGGCGTGACGCCGGAAACGTTGACCAGTGCATCACCCAGCGTGCGCCGGTCTTGTTCGCGCAGCAGGGTGCTGGTGATGACCTGCACCGACTGGGGAACTTCGGTGATGGGCGTATCGGTGCGGGTGGCGGCGGACGTGGCCGAGGCGGTGTAGGTGCCGCGCGTGGCGGTTACCTCCACGGGCTTCAGCGTCCAGCTGGGCGCTTCGTTGGAGGCACGCGACGCGGGCGGCGCTGCATCTTCTTCGGCGAAGGCCGACGGCGCCGCGCAGGCCAGTGCCAGGACGATGGCGGTGCTGATCAGGGTTTTGTGGTTCATGGTGGATTTTCAGTTCCAGTAGTCGCGCAGAAGGAGCAGCTCAGCGCTTGATGGCGGCTGCGTCATAGCGGGCATTGACCTGTTGCCAGTTGACCAGCGGCCACCAGGCTTTGATGTAATCGGCCCGCTTGTTCTGGTAATGCAGGTAATAGGCGTGCTCCCAGACGTCCAGCGCCAGAATGGGGGTCCCACGTTCGGCCACCACATCCATCAGCGGGTTGTCCTGGTTGGCGGTGGTGGTGATGGCCAGCGAGCCATCGTCCTTGACGATCAACCATGCCCAACCCGAGCCGAAGATTTTCGTAGCCGCTTCCGAGAACTTCGTGCGGAACGCTTCTTCGGACCCGAAGGTCTCAACCAGTCTGCTGCGCAGTGCCGGCGACGGCATGCCGCTCTGGCCGACAGGTGCCATCAGTGTCCAGAAGAGGCTGTGGTTGTAGTGGCCGCCGGCATTGTTTCGGACGGCGGTGTCGTAGCGCGAAATGCTGCGCTGGATACCCTCCAGCGATGTGCTCGCCAGTGCCGGGAAGTCCTTGACCTTGGCATTGAGGTTATCCACGTAGGCCTTGTGATGCCGGCCGTGGTGGATCTCCATCGTCTGCGCATCGATAGCCGGCTCCAGTGCGTTGGTGGCGTAGGGCAGGACCGGCAGCGCAAACGGCGTCTTTGCAGCATCGGCTGCAGAAGCGATGCCGGAGAGCGCAAGCAGCGCGGTGGCAAGCAGATATTTCAGCGAGTGAAGGTTCATGCGGTCATGTCTCCGTTGAGGGCAGCAAACGATGCCCGGCTGGGCGTTGAACAACGAATCAGGAGGCCGGCTGCGCGCGCCAGCCGCGGGTGGCCAGGAAATCAAGCAGCCCGACCAGCAGCAGCGATGCGCCCACCAGCGGGAAGATCAGGCCGCCGATGCACAACAGCGCAAAGACGCCGGCAACGCTGCGGCCCTGCCGCGGAAGCGGAGGAACGCCGAGGCCGCCGAGCGGGCGGCGCTTCCACCACATCACCGCGCCGCTGGCGCACAGCAGCACGATGGCCAGGCAGGCGATCAGCAGAAACAAGCGGTTGGCCGTGCCGTATTCCTGGCCCAGATGCACATTGATGCCCCATTCCAGGCCGCGCCCGAGCAGGCCGTAGTCGGCGTAGGTCATGTCCAGCAGCACGTTTCCGCTGTACTGGTCCAGATGGACGACCCGTTGCTGGCCCAGCGCCTCCGGATACACCGAGGCGGTGTACACCCCCATCGGCCCGCGCGGGAGGCTGACGCTGTAGCCGGGTGCCAATCCCAAGCGTTCGAATGCGTGGATGGCGGCATCGATGCCGATGGCGCCCGGTTGCGGTGACAGTTCGCCAGAAGCGCTCCCATCGTGCCCCGCATGTCCCTCATGGCCGTCATTGCCAGGCTTCGGCGCGTGGTCGGCATGCGACACATCGGAGACCGGCAAGTGGGCCTGCTGCATCGACCAGGTGGGTGTCGTGGTGTCGGCCAGGCGCTGGCGCGACATGGGCACGTCCACACGCACGCCGGCCGGGTAGCCGTAGTTGTGTCCATTGGCCCAGGCGTTGACCTGCTTGCCCCACACCACCGACCACGGCATGCCGGTTACCGCCAGAAACAGTAGTACCAGACCCACCCACACGCCTGTCACCGCATGCAGGTCCCGCCAGAACAGCCGTTGGCCCGGCTGCCCGCGTACGGTGGTCACGCCACCGCGCTGTCCACGCGGCCACCATAGATAGACACCTGTGGCGACCAGCAGGATGGCCCAGCCCGCAGCGATCTCGATCAGTGCGCTGGCATAGCTTCCCAGCAGATCCAGGCTGTGCAGGCGCCGGACCACCCCCGAGAACGTGCCCTTCTCCGGCAGATGACCCAGCACGTGCGATGTGCCGGGGTCCACGTAGTAGACCTGGCGGCGTCCATTCTTCTCGGCAACGCCAATCTCCACACTGCCATCGGCACGCTCCGGCGTGGTGTAGCGGAAGACACTGCCCTCGGTCACAGCCTGCACGGCGGCGATATCAGCACTGGGCGCTGCCTTTTGCGCAGTAACCGGCTCGACCACCTTCAGTTCCGCGTGGACCAAACGATCAATGGGTTTCTGGTAGAGGTAGACGGCGCCGGTCAATGCCAGCCAGGCGATGAAGGGCAGGACAAACAGTCCGGCATAGAAATGCCACCGCCACACCGCACGGTAGAAGCGCAGGCGGTCCGCGGCGGCAGGGGAGGCGGTGGCGTTCATCTCAGAGCTCCCGCGTCCAGGTCAGATAGAGCGCACGGCCGTCGCCGGGCGAATAGCCCGAGGAGCCGCTGTCATACCAGGCGTACAGATAGGCCCGATCGGTGGCATTCTTCAGCTGCAGCGAAAGCTGGTTGCGCAAATTCAGCCTGTATGTGGCGCTCAGGTTGAGCACCGCGTAGCCGCCAAAGCGGCCCAACGTATTGGTGCGCTCCACGTAGTAGTCACCCTGACCGTTACCCCAGGCACTGTAGGTCCAGTCCGGCGTGGGGCTGAACGCTACGCCAGCGCTGGCCAGCCAGTTCGGGACATTCTCGATCTGCCGGCCGCGGGTGGCCGGTGCGCTCGGATCGGGGACTTCGATGGTGGCCTTCTGCCGCGAATAGGACGCCCACGCCCGCCAGCGTGCATCCGGCTGCCAGTTGGCCTGCAGATCCCAGCCCCGGCGACGGGTCTTGCCTACGTTGCCAACCTCATTGGTGCCAATTGTCCCGTTCACGCCGAGGATCGTGGCCACCTCGTCGGATGCGGTCTGCTCCCACACTGCCGCGCGGGCCTGCAGGCCCGCCACTGGCGACCATTTCAATCCCGCTTCCCAGCCTTCATTGATGGAAGGCGACAGATTGCCCGTCTGCGTGCGATAGGCGCCGTTGCCGCTACCGATCTGGAACGTGCGCCCCCAGTTCCCGTAGGCCACCAGCGATTCTCTGATTTCATAGGAAGCGCTGAACTTGGGCTGCTTGATCAGCCCATAGTCGTACACCGGCACCGACGTGCCCGAGGAGAGATTGGTGAAGTCACCGTAGATGCGATCCACACGGTACGCCGGTACCAGCTTGAGCCGGTCGATCGGGCGGATCACCGCCTGCACGTACGCACCGCGCGTATCCAGATCGAAGTCCCAGTCGCGCAGGGTCGCTTGGCGCTGGCGCTGCACGGTGCGGTAGCGCTGGGCGATGTTGTCCTGCCATTGACCATCCACGCCGGCATCCACCACCAGCTCGGCCAGCTCGGTGTCCGGCCGCCAGGTGGCATTGAGGATCAGGCCGCGCTGGGTTTCATCGTTGAACCGCTCCTGCTGTGCGCCGCCTTCGGTAAAGGTGACCCAGCGCTGGTTGCGGTAGTCGTTCTGGTAGGCCTTGGCGGCCCAGGTCCAGTCGGTGCCGATGCGGCCGTCGAAGTGCAACGCGGTCTGGCGGGTCTCGCGTTCGCTGCGGTCGTCCTTGGCGTAATCCGGAGACTGCTTTGGATCGGCCTGCAGTTCCGGGTAGCTGAGGTAACCCGCTTCCAGTGCCACGTTCCTGTAATAGCGTGTCGTCAAGCCGCCGCGCCAGGTGCCGTCGGGATCGGTGTAGAACCACTTGCCGGCAAAGCTGCGCTGCGTGGCGTCGGCATGGTCACGCTCACCGGCCGACTGCCGCCAGCCAACGAAGTAGTTCTGCGACCACGCCCCACGCCCGAAACCTTTGGCCAGTTGCAGGTCCTGCGTGCCGAAACTGCCCGCAGTCACGCTCAGCTGGCCGTCATTGCCGCCTTGGCGGGTAACCACGTTGACGTCGCCGGCGATGGCGTTGAGTCCGTAACGCGCGTCGTTGGTGCCGCGCACGATTTCCATGGCGGTGATATCCAGCGGCCAGACCGCGTCCAGGTAGGGCATGCCTCCGGCGTTGTCGTTGCTGGGGACACCATCGATCAGCAGTTTCACGGCATTGATGCGGCCCTCGCCGTTGAAGCCACGGAACGAGAATCGCCCTGCGTCGGTGCCCATCTTGAACTGGGTCACCTGCACGCCGGGCGCGTTCATCAGCAGCTCCCAACTGTGCTCGACGCGCTGTGACTGCAGCAGATCGCCGCCAATGACGTCCACGGAACTGAAAACGGTGCGTGCATTGCGGTCCCAAGAGCCGTCGTTGGTTACCTGCACGGTGCCCAGGGTAAGTGCAGTGCCATCCTGCGCGGATGCATCGGTCGGCAACAGGGAAAGGCAGCCAAGCGCGGTGGCCAGGCTGAGCGAAAGCGTGGTGCGAGTGAGGTTCTGGTTCATGGTCACAGCAGACGGCACCACCCGGCATAAGCCAGGTAGTGCGGAGATCGGGAAACGCCGTTACGCCCGCGCAGTCAGGCGCAGGCGTTGAGTGGCATCGGCAGGGCGTCCGCGCGGCGGGCGCGGGCGATCAGGCGCGCAGGGGAGGGCCGCGGGCGCCGAGGTGCCCGGCGGCAATGCTGGAACCCCAGCTGAGCGTCCAGGCGCGGGCAAAGTGTGGCGGGCGCCAGCCGATCAGCGCGAGCAACAGGGCGACCAGCAGGCTCACCATGCGCGCTGCGATCACGCAGTAGTCGCAGTCCACACCCATGTCGTGCCCGGCATGCGGGTCGTTGCGGCGTTTGCCGGCGTGATCCTGCAGTGGACGCACCTCGACGTGCGCGACCATTGCAGGGTGGTCGTGGTCGGCGGACATCATCATTTCTGTCGCGTCGCCAGCGCCGTGGTGGTGATGCTCGCCACCCTCATGCTGCTGCATCGCAGAAGGGTGATGTTCAATGGCTTGTACTGCTTCGCTGTGGCCTGCTGCCGTGCCGTGCGCGAGCCACCGGCTTACCAATGGGGCAAGCACGATGAGCAGCATGGCGACGAGCGCCATCAGGCTGAGGCTGCGGTGGAAGGCACGGAAGCGCACCCACGCATTGTAGGGCAAGGCCGGGCGGCTGCCCGGCGGCCAGGAGCCGGTGCGACATGCGGTCGCACCCGGTCTGTCTGAATGGGAGGCATGGACCCAGAGCATGCGCGGCTGTCGTGTCTTGGTGCGTCGGTTCAACTGCGGGGCCGGCGTACACCCGGTCAGCTCACCTTCCACAGCATGTATGCGGCAGTAATGAAGATCAGTACTGCAAATACCGTGTTCAGAGCTCCACGAGAGCTGGCAAGCTTGGTCGAAGTTGCTGCTCCTGCAGTACCGCCAGCCATTCCGGCGACGACAAACACGGCCGCGAGCTTCCAGTTGATCAGACCCGCATGTGCGTAGTTCAGTGCGGTGGTCATGCCAAATGCGGCGACGGCGACGAGCGAGCTTCCGACTGCGGCGATCATCGGCATGCCCGTCGCGGCCACCAGTGCGGGCACGATCAGGAAACCTCCGCCAATGCCAAAGAAGCCGGAAAGCCCGCCGGCGGTGGCGCCCAGCCCAATCAGTGCGGGCGCGTTGCGTCTGCCGAGCCGAGCGTCCGCGAATCCAAGCGTGTTGCGCCTGCGAAGCATGGCGATGCCGACAATGACCATGACCACAGCAAACAGAGCCAGCAGTCTCTTGCCGTCGAACGCCTTGCCCAAGCTGGAACCCAGGTAGGCGCCCGCGATCCCCGCCAAGGCGAAGACCGAGGCACAGGGCCAGCGAACATTCCCTTTACGGGCATGCATCACCAGATTCGACACCGCATTGACCGCCACTGCCAGGGCGCTGGTGCCGATAGCCACATGCGGATCTTCCACCCCGACCACGTAGAGCATCAGTGGTACCGCAAGGATGGATCCGCCCCCACCAACCACGCCAAGGACGAAGCCGACCAGGACGCCAGACAGGCCGCCCAGCACCCACTGCAGCATAGATAGCGTTTCCATATGTCAGTCGGCGGACGCCGGACCTTGCTGCAGCCGTGTTGCGATGGAGGAAAGGTCGTAGCCTGCGTCCGAAGCAACAGACAGGACGTCAGCAAATGCCGCTCCATTGTGAACGACTTCCGACAGCGCCCACAGCATCGCAGCACGGGTGCCGGTTCTGCAGTACGCGACAACAGGGCGTGGCAGCGCGTCGATCAACTTGGCAAAGGTATGCACCTGATCATCGGTAATGACACCAGGCACTACCGGGAGATAGGCAAACTGCATGCCCGCCTGGTCGCAGGCAGCCTGCAGCGCATGGTGACTGGGCTGCTCCGGCTGTTCGTCGTCGGGCCGGTTGCAGATCACGCTCGCAAAGGCCTGCTCCTTCAGGGCTTCAATGTCCTTTGGCAGGAGCTGACCGGACACCTTGAGGCTGGCAGAGAGTGGCTTGAGGTTCATGGTTGTCCCGTAGTTGCGGTGGGGCGATGAATGAGGCCATGCAGGAGCACGCCAGCGATCATTGCCGTGGCAAAGATGATCGCGAAGGGCTGGCCGGTTCCCAGCAACGCGATGGCCGGGCCGGGACACACTCCGGCCAGTCCCCAACCCAGGCCGAATATCGCCGCACCGATGACCAGGCGCCGATCGATGATGCGAAGGGTGGGAATGTGCAGCGATGCGGCAAGCAGTGGTGTTCCTCGGGCGCGTATCCACAGGTGGGCTGCGCCGGAAGGAATCAGTGCGCCCAGCATGACCAGCGCCAGGGAGGGGTCCCAGGCGTCGCTCACATCCAGGAAAGCAAGCACGCGGGCTGGGTTGGCCATATCGGATACGACTAGGCCCAATCCGAAGAGTGCGCCGCACAGGAACGCCGCAAGACGGATCATGCCGGGCCTCCGGTCGCAATCTGTACCAGGGTTGCCGTGGCCATGCCCACGAGCATGAACACGCAGGTCGCCACCACCGAACGCGGCGATGCCCGGCCTAGTCCGCAGACACCGTGCCCACTGGTACAGCCAGCGCCAAGGCGAGTTCCGTAACCCACCAGCAGTCCGGCAATCACCAATACCACTGCTCCGTTTGCGGAGAGCGCCGGCAGGGGTATGGGCCTGGCCACCATTGCCAAGCCTGACGCCAGGGCAAGTCCCGCCAGGAACAGGGCAGCACTGCTGCGTCCGCCGTCACCCGGCATGCCCAGTGTCCTGGCAAGCAGACCCGAGATGCCAGCAACGCGCCCGAGAAGGAGTAGATAGGCTCCGGCCGCTGTTCCGATCATGGCACCGCCAGCGAGCGGCCAATACCAGGCCAGATGAGAGAGCGTCATAGCAGGTCCACCGGCAGCTTGAGGTAGCGCACGCCGTTTTCTTCGGGTTCGGGCAGATGGCCGGCGCACATGTTGACCTGCACTGACGGCAGGATCAGCCGTGGCATCGGAAGCGTGGCATCACGAGCCTCCCGCAGTTCCACGAACATGGCTTCACTCACGCCCTCGTGCACATGCATGTTTGTTGTCCTTTCGGCACCGATGGTTGTTTCCCATGCGAAATGGTCCCGGCCGGTGGCTTTGTAGTCATGGCACAGGAATACGCGGGCGGCGTCGGGCAGGGACAGCAGGCGCTGGATCGAGCGATACAACTGGCGCGCCGAGCCACCTGGAAAGTCGCATCGGGCGGTGCCGTAGTCCGGCATGAACAGCGTGTCTCCAGGAAATACGGCGTCGCCGATCACGTACGCCAGACAAGCGGGGGTATGGCCTGGCACGTGCAGCGACATCGCCTGCAGATTACCGATGCGGAAGGAGGCACCGTCGGCGAACAGGCGATCGAACTGGCTGCCATCCCGCTTGAATGCAGTGCCGGCGTTGAAGACCTTGCCGAAGGTTTCCTGGACTGCGGTGATGTGTTCGCCAATAGCCAGCGCGCCTCCCACCTGCTCCTGCAGCCATGGAGCCGCGGACAGGTGGTCGGCATGCGCGTGGGTTTCCAGCAACCATTGAACCTGCAGGCGCTCGGCACGTACGTAGTCCACCAACGCCGATGCGGAGGACGTGGACGTGCGGCCTGCGGCCATGTCGAAGTCCAGGACACTGTCGATGATGGCGCACGCTGAAGACGTTGGATCGCGTACGACGTGGCTGGCAGTGAAAGTAGCAGGATCGAAGAATGTCTTCACGGAAGGCGAGGGAAACAGGCCGGCACGCGCATCGCTGACCAAGCGCACAGCCTGATCCAGGGGGGCGTCTACCGCTACGGATGGAATCATGACTGGCTCCAGGAGGCTTCGTGGCCTAAGAATTACATAGTTACGTAATCTGTGCAACTATTGAAACATGCTAGATTGCACGGCTTACCCATGGTGTTCGCATCACATCAGCCGCCCAAGTTGCCATTGCCTGTGACCAGCCCCCCATTCAGCCCGTCTGACCTAGCCACGATGAAGGAGCGCGTGCCCGAAGTGGCCGAGTTGCTGCGCTTCATGGCCACCCCCTCGCGCCTGTTGCTGCTATGCCAGCTCGCGCAAGGTGAAATGACGGTGGGCGGACTGGAGGAAGCCACCGGCATTCGACAGCCGGCGCTCTCCCAGCAACTGGCCGAACTCCGTCAACGAAAGCTTGTCGCGACCCGACGGGAATCGCGGTCGATCATCTACCGTATGGCAGACCCGCGCGTTGCAGCACTGCTGGGCGCGATGCATGGGATCTTCTGTGCGGACGATACATCAACTTGAAGTGGCCCAAAGGCGTCCTGGAAGGGGCGGGCTGGACTCACTGACCCAGGGGAATTTAGGCCATTGGCGTAATCTGCCCAAAACCAATTGGCCACAGCAGGCTCGAGGTCTGCTGCGGCCTAGGGATGTTTATCAGGGATGGGGTGGCTGTCCGCTTCTGGCCGGAAGCGGACGCTTAGCTGTGGTGGTGCAGGACGGGAGTTAACGTACATCGGGCTGCTGCCCGGGAAGGCAGGCGCGCAGTTCCGCGCCATTCGCACGGAGCGAGATGGCGACGTGAGCTACTGGGGAGGGGGAGATCTTTACAGTCCTTGGGGAGGGCAAGCCTTGGGCTTCGACTTCTGGGACTGATGGCGTGGGCGCCATCGTTAGTCGATGCAGTGCCGTCGGTCTTAGCTGCATGGAGCCTTAAGGCGGGCTTGAAGGCCTTGGAGATGCGTCGGAGGTGACCTAGCGATGCCAGCTTCTGGCATGAAGCAGCCGTGAGATTCAACAGGGGCGAGGGCGACAGCGTACGGCCCGTGGCGGACGAAACATCTGGCGATGTCGAGCACTACTGGTCCTGAGTCGCTAACGCCAACGGCATGCTTCGTTCGACTTCCAAGGCCGCGAACCTTCGTAGGGCACCTAAAGCGTCTCCTTACTTGTTAAGGACCGACAAGTTTGGACCGACGTCAGGGCGGTGCTTGCCTCCTTGGCCGTTGGCGAGGGCCAAGGAGCCGCGGACGTCAGCTCTGCGCCTGAACCACTGCAACCATAGGTTTTCAGCTCTTGCGCAACCATAGGTTCAGCAAAAGCGCAAACCTATGGTTGCCCGTCTAGAACCGGGACGAGGGAAGTTCCCTTTTCTTCACCTTAATTTATGTACTGGTCAGTTTGATATTCAGGGTGGATTCCGTCGGCTAACGGATAATTCACAACTATCGAACGGCCGCAGATTCAGGCCGTAACGATCAAGACCAATAACGAGGTAATGCCGAAATGAAGACTTCTTTGATCGCTCTGGGCCTGTTGGCCGCCCTGCCGTTCGCCGCTTCGGCTGCCGATGGCCTTTCCTACAACTATGTGGAAGGCGGCTATGCGAACACCGATACCAAGGGCGGCGACGCCGATGGTTGGGCGGTGAAGGGCTCGGTTGCGGTACATCCGAACTTCCATGTGTTCGGTGAGTACAACGCGCAGGAAACCGACAAGTTCAAGGCTGACGTCGACCAGTGGCGCCTGGGTGTTGGTTACAACTACACCGTTGCCCCGAATACCGACCTGCTGGCCCGTGCGGCCTACCAGAAGCTGGATCTGGAGTACGGCCCGAAGTTCAACGGTTACAGCGCTGAAGTCGGCGTGCGTACCGCCTTCACCCCGAACTTCGAAGGCTATGCCCTGGCTGGCTACGAGGACTACAGCAAGAAGAACGGCTACAACCCGGACGGCGAGTTCTACGGCCGCGTCGGCGCCACCGGCAAGTTCAACGCGAACTGGGGCCTGACCGGCGAAGTGAAGCTGGCCAAGGCTGGCGACAAGGAATGGTTCGTCGGCCCGCGCTTCACCTGGTAAGCGACAAAGCTGCAAGCAACAAATAGTGGTGTTGTATGGCGCGTGACCTCTCTCCCACGCGCCGCTGGAAGCCCGGTCCTCCCCCGACCGGGCTTCTTTTTTGCGCGGCATCCGGCGGTAGTGCCGAGCCATGCTCGGCAAGGCTGGCTTTCTGTAGTGGGGGGCGCGGCTGGGGCGGGGGGGGGCCCCAGGCGCGACGGCGGGGCGGGGGGGGGGGG
>NZ_JBSPUF010000015.1:17676-26468 GCF_056861425.1 Stenotrophomonas sp. 21LCFQ19
TGTTGTGCCGAGACTTGCTCGGCTGTGGTTTCGCTTGTAGAGCCTCGGCCGAGCATGGCTCGGCACTACAAAAAACAAAAAAGCCCGGCACTGCCGGGCTTTTTTTTAATCGTCGCTCATCCTTACTTGAACAGCGTATCCGGGTATTCCGGCTTCTGCTCACGGGCCAGCAGCTGCTGCAGGCCTTCGGATGGGCTGAGTTCGCCGTGCAGTACCGACTGCACTGCCTTGGAGATCGGCAGGTCGATGCCGTGGCGATCGGCCTGACGCATGACTTCATCGGCGGTCTGCACCGATTCCACCACCTGGCCGATTTCCTTCACCGCATCGGGCAGGCTCTGGCCGCGACCAAGCGCCAAACCCAGGCGGCGGTTGCGCGACAGGTCGCCGGTGCTGGTCAGCACCAGATCGCCGAGGCCGGCCAGACCCATCAGGGTTTCCGGCTTGCCACCGATGGCAGCGGCCAGTCGCAGCATTTCGTTGAGGCCACGGGTGATCAGGCCGGCACGGGCGTTCAGGCCCAGCTGCATGCCATCGGCCACGCCGGTTGCCACTGCCAGCACGTTCTTCATCGCCCCGCCCAGCTCGGCACCGACCATGTCGTCGCCGGTATAGGCGCGGAACGCCGGGCCGTGCATGGCGTCTGCCACCTGCTGGGAGAACGCATCGTCATCACCGTGGACGGTGATGGCGGTGGGCAGGCCGAGGGTGACTTCCTTGGCGAAGGACGGGCCGGTGACAACGGCCAACGGCACGTCCGGGCCCAGCACTTCACGCGCTACTTCATGCAGGAAACGGCCCGAGCCGGGCTCGAAGCCCTTGGTCGCCCAGGCCACGCCTGCCCCCGCCGGCCGCAGCGGCGCCAGCGCGCGCACGGTTTCGGCAAAGGCATGCGAAGGCACCACCACCAGGATCCAGTCTGCCCCGGTAACGGTGGCAGCCAGGTCGGTGCTGGCGCGCAAGGATTCTGGCAAGGGAATCCCCGGCAGATACCGGGGATTCTCATGACGCTGATCAATCGCCTCGATTACCGCTGCATCACGTCCCCACAGCACGGTCGTATGACCGTGCCGGGCCAACAGTGTGGCCAGCGCGGTGCCCCAGGAGCCCGCGCCAACAACGGCGATCTTTTCTGCGTCGTTCGTACTCATACAGAAACGCAGACGCCGATCAGGCGTTGCCAGCCGGCTCGGAGTCGGCCAGCGACGGCTCACCCTGCTGCTGACGCTGACGCAGGGTTTCAGCGTACAGGCCTTCGAAGTTGATCGGCTGCAGGTAGAACGGCGGGAAGCCGCCAGCCTGGATCAGGTCCGAGACAATCGAACGCACGTACGGGAACAGGATGTTCGGGCACTGGGTGCCGAGCAGCACGTCGATCGCCTGCGGCTCCAGACCGATCAGGCCGAACACGCCAGCCTGCTCGACTTCGGCCACATAGGCGGTCTTGTCACCGGCCTTGCAGGTCAGGGTCACGCCCAGCACCACTTCGAAAGCGGTCTCGGACAGGCGCTGTACCTTCTGGTTCAGGTTCAGCTGCAGGTCCGGCTGCACGTTCTCGTTGAAGATGACCGGGGAATTCGGCGACTCGAACGAAACGTCCTTGACGTAGATCTTCTCGATGGTGAAAGCCGGGCCGTTGGCGGATTCGTCGGCCGGGACTACGCCGTTGGTGTTCTCTTCGGACATTGCTCAAGACTCCAGAACAGATTGTTCATTGAATGGGATTAGTACAAGACCAGCGATGGGGGCGGTTGCCCACCTACACAAGCCCTGACTGAAAATTTGCTGACTCAGTTACGGCCCTTGACCAGCAGCAGATCTGCTGCCTGCCAGGCCGGCAAA
Source organism: Stenotrophomonas sp. 21LCFQ19 (assembly GCF_056861425.1). Lineage (NCBI taxonomy): Bacteria > Pseudomonadati > Pseudomonadota > Gammaproteobacteria > Lysobacterales > Lysobacteraceae > Stenotrophomonas > Stenotrophomonas sp. 21LCFQ19. The sequence continues at coordinate 19,519 of NZ_JBSPUF010000015.1, forward strand.
CCACCGTCGAGCACATAAACCTGCTCGTAACCGGCTTTTTTCAGTGCTTTGGCTGCTGTTGCCGAGGCATTGCCGGTACGGCACAGCAACACCACCGGGCTCTGCTTGGCATTGGCCAGCAGCTTGTGCGCGGGGGTCAACTGGGCCGGCTGCACATTGCGGCTGCCGGCAATATGGCCCTTCTCGAAGTCGGCGGCAGCCGACAGGTCGATCACGGTCGCGCCGCCGGCATTGATCATATGGGTCAATTCAGACGGCTTGAGCGACTTGTAGCCACGGAACAGGCGGGCGATCTCGGTGGCAATGATGGCCACCGTCAGGCCGACCAGGGCCAGCGACAGCATCGGATTTCGGCCGGCGAAGGCCAGCAACTCTTCGTAATTCACTCAGGTCACGGGTCGATAAGAGGGCATGGATTGTCGCACAGCCGGTGAAAATGCAGCCAATGCCTCATTGGCCCTGCCAGAAGTCCGGCAAACCGGCTGCCTGCCACCAGCGCTTGGCCTCCGGATCCCAACGCCAGAGCTCGTTCACGATGACCGTCCGCTCTGCCTGGGTATTCCGGTTGATAACGCCCATTTCGACGCGTCGCTCGATGCTGCCGTCGGCGCCAGCAACTGCCGAGCGCTCGCGGTAGCTGGACACCTGCAACTGCCGGTAGCGCTCGCGCTGCAGGTCGGTGATCGGATGCTGCTGCAGGTAGAGCGGGTCGATGAACGCTTCCGCCTTGTCGAAATCGCCCCAGCGCACGGCCGCAACATAGGCCTCCTGGGTAGGCACCAGCTTGTTGCGCTGTGAGCGGCTCGGGCCCTCTGCCTGGGCTGAACCAGCGACCAGCAACAGGGCGACGACAACGGACTGGAACAGGTTTCGGAACATGCAGGCCCCCCTCGGTGATGGCCGATCTTAGCCTTTGCCGAGGGCAACGAAGCGGCCCTCGAACTCGGCCGCCCCACCTTCGATCGCCGCCCGTACCGTCACCCGCGCACGGCCGCGCTTACTGAACGTGGTCAGGAATTCATCCCAGTCCTGGTCCGGCGCCAACCGCGCGGTTGCCAGCAGGTCGCCATACACTGGCGCACGGTAGCGGATGTTGCTGTCGGCCACGTACACCTCGGCCTGCTGGCCGGCCAAGCCCAGGCGCATGCTGACCAGCGCCCAGCCCGACAGGGTCATCACCGACGCCAGGCTACCGCCGAAGGCGTTGCCCTTGTCGTTGATGTTGACGTCCAACGGCGCCTGCATGCGCAGCACGCCGTTGTCATAGCCCGCAATACGAATGCCCATCGCCGCAACCGGCGGCATTGCGGCAAGAGTGCGCTGGAGGTTCTCCAGCAACACGGGGTCAGCAAAATGTTCGGACATGTACGCGCACGCAAAACGGAAAGCGCCCGCATAATGCATGGAATGAATCGCCCCGCCTATGTGCCAGCCGACACGGTCTGGCATCTCATCTCGATGCGTCCGCAAGGGCAACACGACACCGTGCGCAGCGCAGCGGCGCGTTTGGGTGCACGTACGCTGGCGTTGTCGCCCTGGCGACTGCAGATGCGTACCGACGAGGAAACACGCGAGCAGCTGAACGCAGCACGCGATTACGATCGACTGGTGTTCACCAGCCCCGCCGCGGCCGAAGCCGCTGCGCGGCTGTTGCCATTGGCCGAGCTTCGCGCAGGCAGCCTGATTGCCGTTGGCGAAGGCACCGCGCGCGCCTTGCGTCGCCGCGGTGCGACCAGCGTGCAGGCGCCGGCCCGGATGGACAGCGAAGGCCTGCTGGCCTTGCCCGCCATGCAGCACCTGCACGGCCTGCGCGTGGCCTTGGTCACCGCTCCCGGCGGCCGCGGCGTGATTGCCGCGCAGGTGCGCGAACGTGGCGCCAAGCTGCAACGCATCGATGTCTACGAACGCGTGCCATTGCCGGTCAGCAAGGCCACCATTGCGCGTCTGCAGGCACTGTCCACGCCTTACGTGGTGGCGATCAGCAGCGGCGAAGCACTACAGACGGTGCTGCCGTATCTGTCGCCAGACCTGTTGCAGCGCTGGCAGCAGGCCGCAGCAGTCGCCGCCAGCCCACGGCTGGCAGAACTAGCCACCGAACTAGGCTTCCGCAATGTCAGCGTTGCCGCCGGTCCCTTGCCGGGCCAGCTGGCCAGCGCCGCCCACACCGCGCTTTTCCCGGCCGCAGGCTGAGTACAGAACCAAAGGCGACTTGCAGGCATGCAGCGCGCGGGCGATGCTTTGCCTGCACCAACAGCGTGGTCACCCTTGTGTCGTGGCCATGCCCGCCAAGGATGTTGCCCCCCGATGAATGAAGACGTCGCACCCGTTCAACCGCGCCGGCCCCTGCGCTGGCTCCTGCCGCTGATCGCCATCGCCGTGCTGGTCGCTGCCGGCTGGTTTGGCTGGCACAGCTGGCAGAGCCGCCAACAGCAGGCCGATCTGGCCCGCGACAGCGCGACCCAGCAATTGAACGCCATGCAGCAGGGGCTGGACGCCCTGCGCCGCGACCAGCGCGCCAATGCCCGCAGCATCCAGGACGCCGCCGCCACCAATCGCGTGCTGCGCGATGAAGTGCTGGGGCTGAGCCAGCGCAACGCGCTGCTGGAAGAAAACCTTGCCCAATTGGCCGACAGCTCGCGCCAGGGCGCGCAGGCCGTGCGCCGCGAAGAAGCCGAACTGCTGCTCAACCAGGCCCAGCAGCGGCTGACCTTTGCCGGCGACCTGGACGGTGCGCGTCGCCTGTATGCGCTGGCTGCCAGCGCGCTGGAGGGCATCGACAGCCCCGACTACCTCAACCTGCGCCAGGCGCTGATCCAGGAGCGCAATGCGCTGGACGCACTGGGCCCTGGCGTGCGCGCCCGCACCGCTGCCCAGCTCGAGCAATGGTCCACTGAACTGGAACGCCTGCCCGAACACCTGCAGCTAGCCGCCGACACCCAGCAACCGTGGTGGCAGCAGATGCTGTCGCCGCTGGTGCAGATCCGCCCGGCCGACGGCAAGGTCCTGGTTGCCCGCTCCGAACGCATCGCCGCCAATGACTCGCTGCAGATCGAGCTGAGCCTGGCCCGCGCCGCCCTCGAACGTGGCGACGGCAAGGCCTGGCAGCAGGCACTGGACCGCGTGGACGGCTGGCTGCAGCGGCTGTGGCCGGATTCACCGCAGCGCCAGCTGCGCCGTAGTGAACTGCGCGAGATGCGCGGCGTGGAACTGCGCCCCAACCTGCCGGAACTGGGCAGCACCCTGCAGCAACTGCGCAGCACGCGCGCCGCCAAGGACGCACCATGAAGGCCTTCCGTTCCTTGTTGCTGGTGTTGCTGGTCGCCGCTGCCGGCATCTTTGGTGCGCAATGGCTGGGCCAGGACTCGGTACGCGCCCTGGGCGAAGTGATCGTCCGTGCTGGCGACCACGACTACATCGCAACCTTGCCGCAAGCCGCGTTGGCGGTACTGATCGCCGCTTTGCTGGTATGGCTGCTGTGGTCGCTGATCAGCACCCCGTTCCGGGCCTGGGCACGGCATCGCCGCAAACAAGGCCGCGCGCGCCTGATCGATGGCCTGCAGGCATTGGACAACGGCCAATGGCAACGCGCGGAAAAACTGCTGCAGAGCGCGGCAACCGAGAAAGCCGTACGCCCTATCGCCCTGGTGGCCGCCATGCGCGCGGCCGAAGCACGCGAGGACAACAGCAGCGCCGGCCAGCATCTGCAGCAATTGGCCGAAGCCGACCCGCACCTGCATGCCCTGCACAGCGCCGAGCGCTGGCTGCAGCTGGACAAGCCGCTGGAAGCGATCAACGCGCTGGACCTGCCGGCCCTGCAACCACTGCCGCCACGCGGTCTGTGGCTGCGCACCGAGGCCTTGCAACGCGCTGGCCGCGCCGAAGAGGCCTATGGCCAGCTTGGCGCGCTGCGCCAGCAGCAGGTGCTGCCACCCAGCGCGGTTGCCGGCCTGGAAACCACGCTTGCCCTGCAGATGCTGGACGAAGCCAGCGACGTCAATACACTGGCTGCTCGCTGGGAAGTGCTGCCCAAGTCCGTGCGGGTCAGCCCACAGGCGGTGGCGCGCTACGCACAGCGCGCGGTAGCACTGAACTGGACCGATGTCGCCCTGCGCAGCATCGAACAGACCCTGGACAGCCACTGGGACGAAGCCCTGGTCAGCCTGTACACGCAGCTGCCGGTGGAGAAATTCGATTCGCGCCGGGCAAGCGCCCAGCGTTGGCTGCAATCGCATCCCAACAGCCCGGCGCTACTGCTGGGCCTGGCCCGTCTTGCCGTTGGTCAGGGCCAATGGGCGCAAGCCGAGGAGTTCCTGCACCGGGCCATCGCCCAGGATGCCGGCGCCGACGCCTGGGAAGCCTTGGGCGAGGTGTTTGCCGCACAGGACGAGCAGGCGCTGGCCAGCCAGTGCCTGCTCAATGCAGTGCGCCAGCGCCGTGGCGCAACGCCGCAGCCGATCCAACGCCGCACCCTGCACCAGCAGATCCAGGACCAGGCCGTGGCCGAAGAGCGCGATGCGCATGGCTTCCCGCGTTTGCCGGGCTGAGCATCTGCAGGTGCACCCTCGACGCTTTCCGTAACGAGCCGCAATGAACATACCTCCGGATATCCATGCGCGCGTGGTCGCACTGACCGACGCCATCCTCAACGCCTGCGAAGATGGCGAAGAAGACGCCAGTGCATCGCTATATGCACAGCTGCATGCTTACTGCGATTCAATCGCGGCTGCCGGCCGCGATCATCCATTCCTGTGGGAAACGCTGGCCGACTTCACCGGCGATGATCACCTCGCCATCAAGCACTACACCCACGCATTGATGCTTGCCAACGCAGCGCAGGCGACCAACTACGAAGCCTCGATCTGCCTGGCACTGGCCGAACGTCATTCCAACCTGGGCGATGTTGCCGCGGCCCACGACCACGCGCTGCGCGCAGATGCATTGGCGCAGCGCACGGATGACCTGCCACTGCGCCAGGCCATCAGCCAGTTCCTGCTGGATCAGGCGCAGGCGGCCAACGAGGGCTGAGCTGGCGCTGCATCGTCCGCGCGCATTGCGCTTGCCCGGGCTTCGTTGGCCGCTGTCGAACTAGTCGCGGCGATACGGGTAGCGAGGCAGGCGCGCAAGAAACGCCGGCGATACCCCGCGATACACGGCCAAGCTCGCATCGATCTTCCTGGGCTTGAGTATCTGCATGCCGATCAGGCCCCACAGCACCATCACAAGGAAGGTCAGTATCCCCAGGCCGATCACCACCCCGCTGTCGAACAGGAAACAGCCAAACAGCGGCACCAGCGACGCCCACGCCATCAGGATGAAGTTCAACCGTCGCTTGCGATGTGCCGAACACAGGCCGACGTTGTGCACTGCCGTCTTGCGCACCGCCAGTGCGGCAATCAGGTAGACCAGGATGTGCAGCAGGATCAGCAGGTACATCCACGGCGAGTGCCAATAGAACTTGCGCTGGCGGTACTCGAGCGCCGGCTTTCCACACTTGACGCAGTAGCGCGGCAGATCGCCATGCGGCAAGGCCAGCAGCTGATCGCCATCACGCCAGCAGGTGCCGTTGTCCGGGCTGGTGTTGGCAAGCGGTGGCGGCAAGGCCTCCGGCGCGGCATACGGGTTGAACTCATCCATTCCTTACGTCCCCTGTGAGATTCGAACAGGCCACCTCCTGGGCGACCCGCACCTGCGTCCTTGGCATCACATGCAGTCGCTGGCAGTTTCCACGCGACGGGGAAGGCCCGCCGCTGAGCTGCCTGCGGAACAACGCCACTCAGCGCTTGGTCGATGTCGACTCGGCGCCAGCTGCAGCGGCTGCATCTGCTTCCGCAGCGGCCGCTGCTGCTGCAGCTGCAGCTGCAGCTGCATCCATGGTCACTCCACCGGTGTAGGCGGCATCTGCAGCAGCTTCTGCCGCATAGGCTGCAGCTTCGACTGACGCATCTGCCGCCGTCGCAGCGGTATCTGCTGCCGCCTGCGCTGCCTCTGGCGACATCCCCGGGGTGCCGGCAATGCGCGCAGTTGCCCCCTCTGCCGCCTCTTTGGCCGGCGGCGCATTCGCATCCACCGCCATGGTGTTCATCGCGCTGTTTTCGGCGATCAGCTGCAGCTGCTGTGCGATCTCGGCGACGTATTGGCGACGCGCGCGTTCGCGATCCTGCGCGAGCACCAGCCGCTCCGGCAGCGGCTGCAGACGCTCGAAGCGGGCGCGCGCGGCATCGAAGCGCGACAACCTGCGCTCCCATTCGCCCAGCAGCATCTGGCAGTACAGCCAGGGTTCGTCCTGATCAGCGGCGGCGCGCGCATCCGGACATTGTTGCGCGACCGCCGCCGATGCGGCTTGCACGTAGCGCGGATATTGTTCCGGCGATGCCTGCCAGGTTGCGCTCTGCAACACCCCGGCACGATCCTTCAGCGGCGCATCGACGGCTTCGAACAAGCGCGCCAGCAACCAGTAGCTGGTTTCAGTCCCACGCATGCGCTGGTAGTCGTCGCTTTCGACCACGGCGGTCAGGCGCTTGATCTCGTCGGCGCTGTAGTCATCCTTGTAGATGACGAAGCCATTGCCCGGGCAGGACACCAGCGGCCACGGCGATTGGATGGCGCCATGCAGGCGTCCATCGAGGAAGTGGCCAAACGCCGTGCCAGAGCCCATTTCCTGCGCACTGAAGCGCTCGCCGCCGATCGGGCAGACATGCTCCACCTGCATGAAGGTCATCGCGGCGGCAGGCGCCGCCCATCCTGCCAACAGCACAGCCAAACCAATCGCAACGCGCTTCATGCTCTACCCCCGTCCTTTGGTGAGCAGACAATAGGGGGGCCGACCCATGGTCGGCAAGGGACATTCTGACGGGGCGCTGTAGTGCCGAGCCATGCTCGGCAGAGGCGTTCCCATATCCAGCTGCGGGCACAGGGCAGCGACGCGGTCACGCTTGAGCTGCGGATCGTAG
>NZ_JBSPUF010000015.1:26478-121217 GCF_056861425.1 Stenotrophomonas sp. 21LCFQ19
TGCCGAGCCATGCTCGGCAGAGGCGTTCCCGGTAATGCCTCGTGCCGAGCATGGCTCGGCACTACAAACGGCGCATCAGCGCTCGACGATGGCGACCACGCCCATGCCGCCGGCGGTGCAGATCGACACCAGTGCACGACCGCCGCCGCGGGCAGCCAGCTCCTTGGCCACGGTGCCGATGATGCGGGCGCCGGTGGCGGCGAACGGGTGGCCGGTGGCCAGCGACGAGCCCAGCGGGTTGATCTTGGCCGGGTCGATGCGGCCCAGCGCTGCATCCAGGCCCAGGCGGTTGCGGCAGTAGTCCTCGCTTTCCCAGGCGCTCAGCGTGCACAGCACCTGCGCGGCAAAGGCTTCGTGGATTTCATAGATATCGAAATCCTGCAGGGTCAGGCCATTGCGCTTGAGCATTTCCGGCACGGCGGTGGTCGGCGCCATCAGCAGGCCTTCGCCATGCACGAAGTCCACCGCCGAAACCTGCGAGTCACGCAGGTAGGCCAGCGGCTCGTGGCCGTGTGCACGTGCCCACTCCTCGCTGGCCAGCAGCACCGCCGCGGCGCCATCGGTCAACGGGGTGGAGTTGGCAGCGGTCAGGGTGCCGCGGCCAGAGGCCTTGTCGAAGGCCGGCTTCAAGGTGGCCAGCTTTTCCAGCGAGGTATCCGGGCGCAGGATATTGTCGCGCTCGACGCCGCGGAACGGTGCGATCAGGTCACTGAAGAAACCGCGCTCGTAAGCAGCAGCCAGCTTCTTGTGCGAAGACACCGCCCATTCGTCCTGCGCTTCACGCGAGATGTTCCATTCCTTGGCCATATCCTCGCAGTGGTCGCCCATGCTCTTGCCGGTACGCGGCTCGGCCACGCCCGGGAACTCGGGCTTGAGCTCGGAGAACTTGAAACCCTTGAGCAGGGTGCGGATCTTGTCACCAGTGCTCTTGGCGCGGTTGGCCGCCAGCAGGCGCGCGCGCAGCTTCTTGCCGTAGACGATCGGCACGTCGGAGGTGGTGTCGGAACCACCGCCGATGCCGGATTCGATCTGCCCCAGGGCGATCTTGTTGGCGACGGTGATGATGCTGTCCAGCGAAGTACCACAGGCACGTTGCAGGGTGATGCCCGGGGTCAGCGGCGACAGGCCGGACGACAGCGCGGCCTCGCGGCCGAGGTTCCAGTCGCTGGGATGCTTGATCACCGCGCCCATCGCTACTTCGCCCAACTGCTGGCCGTGCAGGCCGAACCGTTCAACAAGCGCCCCAAGCGTACGGACCGACATGCCAAGGTTGCCAACGTCCGAATAAGCGGTGTTCTGACGGCAGAACGGGATGCGGACACCACCGAGGATGGCGACGGGTCGAGCGCTGGGCATGCGGGTACCTGACATGGGAAAGAGTGTTCAAAGTGGCCTGCACGCGATAGCAGGCATAATGGTGTTGAGTGTAGCTTCGAGGCCGTGATGGGCCAACCGCGAATCATGAGCAATTCAAACCCCGACGTGAACGCCCTTGGCGTAGTGGCATTGGAACTGGCTGGCGGCGAGCAGCCCGGCAAGGCAGCCTTGGGCTCCGAGCAGGCAGGTGAGCTGGCTGCGCTGATCGGCCGTGACCTGACCAAGCTGGTACCGCAGGTCAGCGAACTGGACCTGGTATTCGCCGCCGCGCATTTCGACCCGGCCGAAGTCCTGCGTCCCGGCCTGCCCATTCATCGGCGCCTGGAAGAGCTGCAGATGCGCGCCCCCGGCCGCAATCATGGTGCTCGCCTGCTGGCGTTTGGTGCCGATGCCAATGGCGAGATCCCGCTACCGCTGCAGGCCGATCCCGCACTGACCGGCGGTGCGCTGCGACTGCTGCCGTTCGTGCTGGCTGGCGGTGAAGCGGCCGTGCGCCATGACGTGCGCGATGCGCTGGAAGACGTGCTGCTGGCCAATGGCATGGCACAACCGGACACCGCGCTGCTGGCACAGAACAGCTTTGCCGCACAGATCGAACACGCGCGCTATTTCACCGTCAACGACCTGGCCGCGATGATGGCCATGCAATATGACAACCAGGGCTTGGCCGATTTGTGGCCAATACTGGAGACAGCGATGTTCGCGCCGAACGAAGAACAATGGCTGGAGGCCTCACCCGAGCCGTTGCTGCGTTACGTCGGCGGCGAAGTGCGGATGGCCTTGTTCGATCCGGCCGGCTGGTGCGCGCATTACGCGCAGGACAAGAACGACTGCGATCGCCTGCAGCGCGTGTACGAGCAGTACATGATGCGCCAGCGGCAGATGGCCGCCGTGTTGGAAGCGCATGGCATCGATGTGCTGTATGTGCACGTGAATGCCGGGCAGGATGCGAAGGCCCTGCTGGCGCATTGAGTGCGCTCTGGTGAAAGCTGAAAAGGCCGCGTAAGCGGCCTTTTCTGTTTTGAAGCAGGGCGAAGCAGAGGCAGCAGCAACAGCACCCCTCCCCAACCCTCCCCTTCGCTGCGCGAAAGGGAGGGAGTCAATCACTGCACCTTGGTGATGACCGCGCACGCCAGGCGTGCACCTGCATTACCGGTCGGCTGGGTCTTGTAGTCGTCCGGGTCGGCGTGGACGATCAGGCCGCGGCCGACGATGTCGAAGCCATCGCCAACACCGACGTTGACGTTGCTCGCCACCGGGCCATCGATATGCGCGTTGCCCTGCGCGTCGGCCTTGATGTTGGGCATGTCGCCACCGTGATGCATGGCGGTGCTGATGCTGCCGTGCTCGCTGCTGCCCGGGTTGAAGTGGCCGCCTGCGCTGGTGCCATCCGGTGCACTGCAATCGCCCTTCTCGTGGATGTGGAAGCCGTGCTCGCTGTCCGGCTTCAAGCCGGTGATGTCGCCGCTGGCGCGCAGCTGGCCGTCGACCAGGCTGAAGTTGATGGTGCCGGCGACCGTGCTGTCCTTGGTCGGCTGCAACTGTGCGGTGGCGATCGGCTTGGCCATTTCCGGCGGTGCGGCCGGGTCGGCAACTGGCGTGGTGGCCGCTTCAGCGGCGACGGTCTCAGCCGGTGCGGCATCGGGCTCTGCGCCCTTGTTGCAGGCGGTGAGGGCCAGGGCGCTGGCGAGGAACAGGCTGGTGTGGATCAGTCGCATTGGTTGACTCCCTTGCTGGTCTGGATCGAATCCGGATTGGAATTGCAGGTGGCGCTCAACGCACCACACGAATCACCGCACAGGCGACACGCGCACCTGCATTGCCGGCCGGTTGGCTGCGGTAATCATCGGCTGACGCATGTACCACCAGTGCGCGCCCAGCGACATCGTTTGCAGCACCACCGCCGAGGGTAACGCCGCGAAGATGAACGTCCACGTTCGCCACGCCTTTGGCATCGGCCTGCAGGTTGTCCATGTCGCCGGCATGATGCGCGCCGCCAGCGGCGCGGCCGTGCTGCTGCATGCCCGGGTTGAAGTGGCCGCCGGCGCTGCTGGCATCCACCGCGCTGCAATCGCCTTTCTCATGCACATGGAAGGCGGCCTGCTGGCCGCGCGGCAAGCCACCGATCACACCGGTGATATGCACGCCGCCCGCTTCCGGCACCAGTGCGAGACGGCCACTGACCAGACTGGCCGAGGCCGGTGCGAGATTCGCTTCGGCCATCCTGGCGGTGCTGACCGTTGCCACCGGCGGCGGCGCCTCCGGCTTGGGTGCGGGCGTCGATCCGCAGGCGCTGAGCAGCAGCGCTGCAGCGACGGCGGCGGTAATGGGTAGCAGGATGCGCATCGATATCTCCTTGCAACAGATCAGGCGGGCCGGTGCCATGTTCAACTGCCGCGACGGCGGCCAGGCCCAAGTTTGCGGGTAACGGTGTTACGGCCAAGTCCGAGCCGGGTCGCGGCATCGGCACGGTGGCCATCGGTGAAATCCAGTGCCACTTCCAGCAGCACGTTGTCCAGGCGCTCACGCGCCTCGGCATGCAGGCCACTGGCGCCTTCGGCCAAACGCTGCCTGGCCCATGCCGCCAAGGCCTTGTCCCAGTGCTGCGGCGCCACCGCGGCAGTGCTGCCGTTGGCACGCCCGCCGCGATTCAAGGCGGCCTGTACATCATCGGCCGATACCGTATCGGCGACAGCCAATGCCGCCAGGCGCCAGCAGACGTTCTCCAGCTCGCGGACGTTGCCCGGCCAGTGGTGCTCGCGCAGCGCTTTCACCGCAGCAACCGACAGACGCTTGGGCGGCATGTCGAGTCGCCGCGCGGCATTGGCCAGGAAGTTCTCGGCCAGCTGCGGCACATCGCCCAGACGCTCACGGAGTGGCGGCAGCAGCAACCGCACCATGTCCAGCCGGTGCAGCAGGTCGGCACGGAAGCGCCCTTGTTCGACCAGCGTTTCCAGGTCCTGGTGGGTGGCTGCAACCACGCGTACGTCGACGCGGATCAGCTCGCGGCCACCAACGCGGAAGAACTCGCCTTCGGCCAGCACGCGCAGCAATCGCGTCTGCAGCGCCAGCGGCATGTCGCCGATTTCATCGAGGAACAGGGTGCCGCCGTCGGCCTGCTCGAAGCGGCCGATGTGGCGCTTGGTCGCGCCGGTGAAGGCGCCTGCTTCGTGACCGAACAGTTCGCTTTCCAGCAGCTCGGCCGGGATCGCAGCGGTGTTCAACGCTACGAACGGGCCTTTTGCGCGCGGTGACTCGCGATGCAGGGCGTTGGCCACCAACTCCTTGCCGGTGCCGGTCTCGCCATTGATCAGCACCGACAGCGGTGCCTGCGCGAGACGGCCGATGGCGCGGAACAGCGCGCGCATGGCGGGTGTGTCACCGATCAGCTGCGGTGGGCCTTCTTCCTTCTGCGCTGTCGCAGGCGGCAGTGCCACCGGCTGCGGCAGCTCTTCGGCTTCGGGCAGCGCGCGCCGCGCCAGCTCCACCGCATCGTCCAGGTCGAAGGGCTTGGACAGGAATTCATGCGCACCACCACGGAACGCGCCAGCGGTGCTCGCCACGTCGGTATAGGCCGACATCACGATTACCGGCAGCTGCGGATGCGCCGCCTTGAGCTTGTCCAGCAATACCAGTCCATCGTCACCGGGCATGCGTACATCGGTGAACAGCAGATCCGGCACCGGTTGCCGCGCCATCGCGCCCAATGCGGCGGCAGCACTGTCGAAACCTTCCACCGTGTAGCCGGCATCGCGCAAGGCGGTGGTCAGGACGAAACGCACCGAGCGATCGTCATCGACGACCCAGACGGTCGCGGCCTGCGTGGACTTAGGCATCTGCCACCTCCGGCGCTTCCTCGGCGGCTGGCAATGGCAGCAGCACGGTGAACACGGTGTGGCCGGGACGCGAGCGGTAACTCAAGGTGCCGCGGTGTTCGCGTGCGACCTGCTGGGCCAGTGCCAGTCCGAGACCGGTACCTTCGGCGCGGCCGCTGACCAGCGGCAGGAACAGGTGCTCGGCCAGTTCTTCCGGCACGCCACGGCCGTCATCGGCCACTTCCAGCCGCAGGGCAAGCGCATAGGGCTGCTCGGCGATGCGCAGGCCGTGCTCGACGCGGGTGCGCAGGGTGACGCTGGTGGCGCCAGCCTGGATCGCGTTGCGTACCAGGTTCAACAAAGCCTGGGTGAGGCGGTCGCCATCACCGGGGAACTCGGGAATGCTGGGATCGTAATCACGCAGCAGGCGCACCGACCAGCCAGCTTCGTTCTCGACCAGGCGCAGCACGCGTTCCAGCGCGGCATGGATGTTCAGCGGCGCATGCGGGCGCTGTGGTGCCGGCGACAGCAGTTGCTCCAGCAGGGTATTGAGCCGTTCGATCTCGGCGCCGATCAATTCGATCAGTTCGCGCTCGTCGGCATCGCGCCCGCTCGCACGCCTCGCCAGCAGCTGCGCCGCGCCTTTCAGGCCGGCCAGCGGATTGCGCAGCTCATGGGCCAGGCCCTTCAAGGCCGCACTGAACGCGCCGGGCAAGACCTGCGCCGGGTCCGTACCCTGGAACTCGTCCACCGGGTGCGCTTCCAGCAGCCAACCGCCCTGCTCCACGCCGCTCAGCCAGCCATCGGCGAAACGCGGTGTCTCTCCCGGCAGGGCCAGGGTCAGCCGTGGCAGGCGGCTCATGTCGGTGGTTGGATTGGCCAGGCGCTGTGCCAGCACCTCGCCCTGCGCTTCCAGCGACACCAGCGGCTGGCCCAGAAGGCGCCGCACACTGACCCCCAGCCACCGGCAGAAGGCCGGATTGGCACCCTGGATGCGGCCGTCCGCGCCACACCAGACCAGTGGCGTGGCCAGCAACTCCGGAGTGGGCGAGAAATCGGCGTCGGTCATTGCACCAATATAGTGCAAAGCGAGCCGATCACTGCTTCTGCTGCAGCAGGGAATACAGGATGCGGGCGTCCTCGGCGTCCAGCTCGGCCGGCAGGCTGTCGCTGCCACGGAAACGACGGTGGAAGGCACGCGCAGCGGCAGCGCGGTTGTCCAGCGCGTAACCGAAGGCCTGCATCGCCATCCAGCTGTCAAAACCGGCCGGCGCCGGGCCGTGCTTCGGGTCTGGCCACAGGCCGAAACCGGCTTCGGCCAGCTGCTGCCACGGGAAGTAACGGCTGGGATCGGCCTTGCGGGTCGGGGCCAGGTCGGCGTGGCCGATGATCTGGCTGCGCGGGATGTTGTAGCGCTTGCAGAGGTCGTCGAGCAGGCGCAGCAGGCTGGCGATCTGCGGCTGGGTGAACGGGCTGTCGCCGTTGTTGTCGATCTCGATGCCGATCGACGTCGAGTTGAGGTCGGTGAAGCCGCCCCAGCGGCCACCACCGGCATGCCAGGCGCGTTCGCCATCGGCCACCAGCTGGTAGAGCTCACCATCGCTGCCGACCAGGTAGTGCGAGCTGACCTTGCCGCCGCTGTTGGCGCTGCGCAGCGTGTCCAGGCTCTCCTGCACCGAGTCCTGCTCGGTATGGTGCAGCACGATCAACACCGGCTGGCGATCGTTGTAGTTCGGTGACGGCACCCAGTGCGCGAGCGGATTGCGCTCGGGCGTGGAGGTACAGGCAGTCAGCGTGGCCAACAGGGCGAGCGGCAACAGCAGTTTGGTCTTCATATGGGCCATTGCACGTTGCCGGGCGTTGCTTTGCAAGTGCGCTCGGGCATGGAACGACAACTGGGCCGATGACGGCGGCGATGTGGCTTGCTTGCATTGGAGGGCCTGCTCAGGGAGTTGGGGAGCCGACGTGATGCCGGCATGGAACATGCGTTGCATGTTCAAAACGCTTTCCGCTGGGGATGGCTGGCCGATGTGGCTAGGCTATGCAGATGGATGGTTCGTCGATCTGCTGGAGCGGCAATGCGTGATTCACTGAAACAGAAAATTGTTGCGGTCTGCGATGCAAAGGTTGCGGCGAAGGGGCCGACGGTTGGGTTGTCGTTCTATGCGTTTTTTGCGAATCGGAATGATGATCCGGAACTGCTGATGGAAGCGGCTACGTGGTGGATCAAGATCCATCGCCTGGATCACTTTGAGAAGGCTGAGAAGGTGAAGGCGTTGGTGCTGGCAGAGGGATGACGCACACTGGGTTTCTTCGGTTTGATGCCGGCTGTGCGGTGATGCTGCTTCGCCGCACCCTCTCCCCAACCCCTCTCCCGGAGGGAGAGGGGCTCTCTGTATTGCCGAGCCATGCTCGGCAGGGGCTTTCCCGGTGATGCCTCAAATGCTGCCCTCACCCCAACCCCTCTCCCGCAGGCGGGAGAGGGGCTTTGGTTTTCTGCAGGATCGGGGTTAACGCGGTCAGGCCTCGTAGGCCGATTCGCCGTGGGTGGTGACGTCCAGGCCGGTGCGCTCGGCTTCTTCGCTGACGCGCAGGCCAACCAGGGCACGAACCACCAGCAGGATGACGGCGGTGACCACGGCCGACCACAGCACGGTGAAGCCGACGCTGACCACCTGCACCCAGACCTGATGGGCGATATCCAGATCGACCTTGGTGCCACCCAGCGACTGCGCGCTGAACACGCCGGTGAGGATGGCGCCGACAATGCCGCCCACGCCATGCACGCCGAACACGTCGGCGGTGTCATCGGCCTTCAGCAGGCGCTTCAAGCCGGTAACACCCCAGACGCAGATGATGCCGGTGACAAACCCAATCACGATGGCGCCCATTGGACCAACCGTGCCGCAGGCCGGCGTTACACCGACCAGACCAGCCACCGCGCCCGAGGCTGCGCCAAGCGCCGACGGATGGCCCTTGGTGACGGCTTCGACCAGCGTCCAGCCCAACACGGCGGCGGCGGTTGCCAGCACGGTGTTGATGAAGGCCAGCGAGGCGACGGTGTCGGCAGCGGCGGCCGAGCCGGCGTTGAAGCCGAACCAGCCCACCCACAGCAGCATCGCACCGATCCAGGTCAGCGGCAGGTTGTGCGGCTTCAACGCGGTCTGGCCATAACCCAGGCGCTTGCCGACGAACCATGCGGCAACCAGGCCGGCGACACCGGCATTGATGTGCACCACGGTGCCGCCGGCAAAATCGATTGCGCCCATCTCACCGAGATAGCCGCCGCCCCAGACGATGTGCGCCATCGGGATGTAGCTCAGGGTGAACCACAGCGCCGAGAACAGCAGCACCGCGCGGAACTTGATGCGCTCGGCGAAGGCACCGACGATCAGCGCGGTGGTGATGCCGGCGAAGGTCGACTGGAAGGCCACGAACAGGAAGTCCGGCAGGCCGGCGATCGGCGTATTGCCCACCGAGTCCGGGGTGAAGCCCTTGAGGAAGGCGAACTCGGTGAAGGAACCAAAGAACTGGTTGCCCGCACTGAATACCGCGCTGTAGCCGTAAGCCACCCACAGGATCAGCACCAGCGAGAACACCACCAGCACCTGGCTGAGCACCGACAGCACGTTCTTGGCCCGCACCAGCCCGCCATAGAACAGCGCAAGGCCGGGCACCACCATCATCAGCACCAGCAAGGTGGCGGTGAGCATCCACGCCACGTCGCCCTTGTCGAAGCTGGGTGCAGCTTCTGCTTCAGCAGCAGGTGCGGCTGCAGCCTCTGCCGGCGCGGCCGCCACTTCAGTGGCAGCTGCAGGTGGCGCCTGCGTGTCCTGTGCCCAGGCACTGCTGGTAAACATGCCCAGCAGCATTGCGGTGAGCATGAAAGACAGGCACAGGCCTCCGAGCCGGGCTTTCAACCCGGTGAAAAATTCCGTTCGCATTGTCGACTCCGGTTGTGGGGGTGGAACCTGCCAGCGACCTGTTGTCACCTGGCGGTCGCTGCCGCCGGAGGACGGGTCGGTAGCGGGCTCTTAAAGCGCGTCGGCGCCTGTTTCGCCGGTGCGGATACGCACCACTTGTTCAAGCGCGGTAACGAAGATCTTGCCGTCACCGATCTTGCCGGTGCCAGCTGCGCCCTGCAGGGCTTCGATCACCGCCTCGACGTTGTCGTCGGTGACGGCGGTTTCGATGCGGATCTTGGGGAGGAAATCGACGACGTATTCGGCGCCACGGTACAGCTCGGTGTGGCCTTTCTGCCGTCCAAAGCCCTTGACCTCGGTGACGGTGATGCCGGAAACGCCTGCGGCGCCCAAGGCTTCACGCACTTCGTCGAGCTTGAATGGACGGATGATCGCGGAGATTAATTTCATGCGCATGTCCCGATGTGGAGGAGACCGGCCTGCGGCTGCGGGCCGGCATCGTGTCTTCCACCGGCCGTTGTGCGGCCGCTGGCTGTTGCGCCGAACGCATCATGGGCCTGGCTGTTGCCGCCGGCATCGCTGCCGGCGACCGCAACCACGCGGGAGGGAGGAGTGGCCCATGCCGCGCGCTCGGATTCTCTTGCCCCTGCAGGTGTGTTGCTGGCTGTTGCTTCGCCTGTGTGCTCCCCAGCAACAAAGGCGGCGGCGATGGACGCAGATGGGAGGGGGAGGGTCCACGCCACCGCCGCCTAAAAACAGCTAGTAACTACACCTGGTGTTGCCGGCGGCCAGCGCGATGCGAGGGCCGCCGTTACATCAGTTTGTTGACTCAGCTTGCGTAGTACAGCTGGTATTCGAGCGGGTGGGTCGCTGCGCGGAACGCGGTGACTTCCTTCATCTTCAACGCGATGTAAGCGTCGATGAAGTCGTCGCTCATCACGCCGCCGGCCTTGAGGAACTCGCGGTCCTTGTCCAGCGCCTCCAGTGCCTGGTCCAGCGAGGAACAGACCTGCGGGATCAGCTTCTCTTCTTCCGGCGGCAGGTCGTACAGATCCTTGTCGCTCGGTGCGCCCGGGTCGATCTGGTTCTTGATGCCGTCCAGGCCGGCCATCATCAGCGCGGTGAAGGTCAGGTAGCCGGACTGGATCGGATCCGGGAAACGCATTTCGATGCGGCGTGCCTTCGGGTTGGACACCCACGGAATGCGGCACGACGCCGAACGGTTGCGCGCCGAGTAGGCCAGCATCACCGGTGCCTCGAAGCCCGGGACCAGGCGCTTGTAGCTGTTGGTGCCGGAGTTGGCGAAGGCATTGATGGCACGGGCGTGCTTGAAGATGCCGCCGATGTACCACAGCGCCATCTGGCTCAGGCCGCCGTAACCGTCACCGGAGAACAGGTTGTTGCCACCCTTGGCCAGCGACTGGTGCACGTGCATGCCGCTGCCGTTGTCGCCGACCAGCGGCTTGGGCATGAAGGTGACGGTCTTGCCGTTGCGATGGGCAACGTTCTTGATGACGTGCTTCATGCGCTGCAGTTCGTCGGCCTTGGTCACCAGCGTGTTGAACTTGGCGCCGATCTCGCACTGGCCGGCATTGGCCACTTCGTGGTGGTGCACTTCGACTTCGATGCCGACCTTTTCCAGCACCTTGCACATCTCGGCGCGGATATCGTGCAGCGAATCGGTCGGCGGCACCGGGAAGTAACCGCCCTTCACCGCAGGACGGTAGCCGGTGTTGGTGCCGTCGTAGCTCTTGCCGGTGTTCCAGGAGCCTTCCTCGGAGTTGATCTTGAAGAAGGTGTGGCCCATGTCGTTGGCGAACTGGACCGAATCGAAGATGAAGAATTCCGGTTCCGGGCCGAAGAAGGCCAGGTCGGCGATGCCCGAGGACTTCAGGTACGACTCGGCGCGCTTGGCGATGCCGCGCGGGCAGCGGCCGTAGCCCTGCATGGTGGCCGGGTCGAGCACGTCACAGGTCAGCACCAGGGTCGGGTCGGCGTAGAACGGGTCAACGTAGGCGCTGGCCGGGTCCGGCATCAGCACCATGTCCGACTCGGCGATGCCCTTCCAACCGGCGATCGAGCTGCCATCGAACATCTTGCCTTCTTCAAACAGCGACGGCTCGATGATCGATGCCGGGAAGGTCACGTGCTGCTCGATGCCACGCATGTCGACGAAACGCAGGTCGATGAACTCGATCTGGTTGTCCTTGATCAGCTTCTCAACGTTTTCCAGGGACATCGGGTGAAACCTCGGATGGATGAAGAATGTGTGTATTAAAGCAAACGCCGTGCCAACTTTTGAAACGGCGTAAGTAATTGTTTTAACTAGTCAATGGTTGCACTTGCACCTTTATGGTCGCACCGCATTGGTGCTATGTATACGTCATGCACCGTTCTGGTGCGAAAAGCGCAATGGACTATGCTGTGCCCGACTCCCCTCAATCCGCTTCCATGTCCGACCTGCTCTCCGCCCTGCTCCTTGGCATCCTCGAAGGCCTCACCGAATTCCTCCCGATCTCCAGCACCGGCCACCTGCTGATCGCCCAGCATTGGCTGGGTGAGCGCTCGGATTTCTTCAACATCGTCATCCAGGCCGGCGCCATCATCGCCGTCACCCTGGTGCTCCGGCAGCGGCTGTGGTCGCTGGCCACCGGCTTGAACCAGCGCGAGAACCGCGACTACGTGATGAAGCTGGGCGTGGCCTTCCTGGTCACCGCGCTGGTCGGCCTGCCGGTGCGCCTGGCTGGCTGGGAACTGCCCGAAACCGTTACCCCGGTGGCCTGGGCGCTGGTCATCGGCGGCGTCTGGATGCTGGTCGCCGAGCGTTTTGCCGCACGCATGCCCGACAACGAAACGGTGACCTGGAAGGTAGCCATCGCGGTCGGCCTGGCGCAGGTGGTGGCGGGCGTGTTCCCCGGTACCTCGCGTTCTGCCGCGGCCATATTCCTGGCCATGTTGCTGGGCCTGAGCCGGCGCTCGGCGGCAACCGAGTTCGTCTTCCTGGTCGGCATCCCGACCATGTTCGCCGCCAGCGCCTATGCGTTCCTGGAACTGGCCAAGGACGGCAAGCTTGGCAGCGAGAACTGGACCGATGTCGGCGTGGCCTTCGCCGCCGCCGTGGTCACCGGTTTCATTGTGGTCAAATGGCTGTTGAGCTATATCAAGCGTCATTCCTTCAGCGGCTTCGCCCTGTATCGGATCGCCTTGGGCATCGGCCTGCTGTTGTTTTTGCCTGCTGGAAACTGAATGCGTCACTGCGGAGTTGACCCCGGCGCCCACGCCGGGCCGTTTATCGCCCTGAATCTTTCCACGCTCCCAAGGAGTTCCAAATGAAGCGCATCCTCCTGTTGGCCCTGCCGTTCGCCCTGATGACCGCCTGCAGCAACCCGCCTGCCGCCAAGGACGCCACCGATCCGGCTGCCCCCGCTGCGACCGCAGCTGTCGCGACGCCTGCCGCTGCAACGGCGAACATCGACGCCAGCCAGCTCAGCGCCAACCACTGGCTGCTGGACAACGCCGTGGACGCCAGCGGAAAGCGCATCGACGGTCTGTTCGTGCAGGCTGACAAGCCGCTGACCCTGGACTTCAAGGACAACCGCCTGTCGGTCAGCAACGCCTGCAACAACATCGGCGGCGGTTACACGCTGGAAGCCGGTGCACTGACCGTCGGCAACCTGATGTCCACCAACAAGGCCTGCCAGGGCCCGCTGATGGCGGTTGACGGCCTGATCAGCGAGCGCCTGCAGGGCAAGCTGACCGTGCGCGCACTGGATGCTTCGGCACTGACCTTGGTGACCGCTTCCGGCGATGTGCTGAGCTTCCGCGCCGAGCCGACCGCCGAAACCCGCTACGGTGGCCCGGGCGAGACGGTGTTCATGGAAGTGGAGCCGCAGACCAAGCCCTGCCCGCACCCGCTGATGAAGGACGCCACCTGCCTGCAGGTGCGTGAGGTGAAGTACAACGAGCAGGGCCTGGAGCAGGGCAAGCGCGGTGAGTTCACCAACTTCTACGGCAACATCGAGGGTTACACCCACGAGCCAGGCGTGCGCAACGTACTGCGCCTGAAGCGTTACGAGATCAAGAACCCGCCGGCCGACGCCCCGTCGCAGGCCTATGTGCTGGACATGGTGGTGATGTCGGAAATGGCGAAGTAAGCCCGAAGGGCTTACGCAAACAGCAAGGGCGCCTGACGGCGCCCTTGCTGTTTTGTAGAGCCGAGCCATGCTCGGCTGGGGCATTACCGACAAAGCTTCACCTGTAGAGCCGAGCCATGCTCGGCTGGGGCAGTAACGGGAAAGCCTCTGCCGAGCATGGCTCGGCACTACCGATCTAGGCCAGCGCTTTGTTCAACGTATACGTGCCATGCACCGATGCCTCAGCCAACACATGGCCCTGCATGGCGCGGTACACATCGGCGGCGGTGAATGCACCGTCGACCGGCAGTCGCTCGACGTCCAGCGCGAACAACCGGAAGAAATAGCGGTGCAGGCGTTCGTCATTGAACGGCGGGTACGGGCCATCGTAGCCGTAGTAGGTACCACTCATCTGCGCATTGCCGGCAAACCAGCCGGTGTAATCGTTGATGCCCTGCCGCGCACCGGCCGGGCCAGCCGGCTGCGTCTTGCCGTGCGCGGTGAAGCCATCACTGCAGCTGCCGGCAGCGATTTCGCGCAGGTCCGCGGGAACATCCACCATCACCCAATGCACGAAGTCGGCACGCGGCTGGTCCAACGGAATGCTGACGTCCTCACGGCCAACCAGCTCGGCCACCGTCGGCACATCCGGGTCCACGCAGATCAGCGCGAACGAACGCGTGCCAGACGGCACATCGCTCCACGCCAACTGCGGGTTACGGTTGCCTGCGAAGCCATTGGCATCACCAGCGGCAAACTCGGCCGCAATCGCTTGCCCATTCTTAAAACTCTGACTATCCAGTTTCATCTTTGCTCCTTGATCATGCTTCGGGATAGCCCAGGCGCACGGCGACCGGGGTAAGCGCCGCAAATTCCGATGCCAGTGCCTGTGCGTAATGACGCCAATGGCCGGCGTCGATGGTGCTTGGACCCAGGCTGCGTACCGGCGGGAAACGCAGGCCAAAGGCCTGCTCCAACAATGCACCCATCGCCGCCGGATCATTCACCGCCTCGTCGGTATGAATGATCATGTGGGTATACAGATTCTGCTCATGCAACAACGCAACCTGCGCCAATGCACGCGCCAGCCACTGTGCGGCCTCGCTGGACGAGGTCACCGCCAACGGTGCCGGAGCACCCAATGCCAGCCATTCCACCAGCATGTCGCGCGGATCGCGCAGGGCAATGACCAGACGGCCTTCCGGCAGCTGCGGGCGCAGCGCCCACAGCAGCGCGTTGTCCCACCACAACAGCCAGTCGATCACGTTGCCGTCTTCGATGCCGCGTGCCGGCAGCGCTGCGCGCCACTGCTGCACCAGCTGTTCTGGTGTCAGCGCGTCGGTGGCCAGACGCTGCAGGGTCAGGAAGTTCTGGAACGCGTCATCGGGCGGCGCCGGTCCGAAACGATCATCGCGCAGTACTCGACTACCCGCCGCCATCACCGCTGCCACCCGCTCCACGCCCGAACCCGGTGCGCCCCACAGGAACATCGGTCGCATCGGATTGTCGCCAGCCACCTCACCCATCGGCGGCCACTCGGCCGGTGCACGGGCCTGCTGCGGCAGCGGCAGGCGGTTGGGTGCCAGTTCTTCGTGCAAGCTCAACCAAGTGGCAACTGCACCAGCACGATCACCCGCCCGGTCTTGGACAACGCCCAACCAAGTCTGTACAGAAGCACGCGCCTGCTTCGGCGCGTTGTCCACCAGTCCCTGCACATGCGCGATCGCCGCGCTCGGCTCGCGCTGCAACAGCGCTTCGACAATACGCTGTTCGCCACTGATCCGGCCCGGCTCCAGTGCGATGATGCGTTGGGCCACGGCTTCGGCCTCTTCGGCCTGTCCGTTCATATCGTGCAGGCTCATCCGCGCCTCCAGTGCCGGCAGATGCTCCGGCATCGCTGCCAGCCAACGCTCGACGACGTCTACCGCCTCTTCGCTGCCAACCCGGGCCACGGCCAAGCGTGCCATCCACAGATCATGCAACTGCGGGTGTGCCTGCACGGCCGCTTCCAGTTCGCTGCGGGCCTCTTCCTCGCGGCCCAGACGCTGCCACGCCATCAACAGCATCTGCAGCGTGGGGCGGTCACCCGGCACCTGCTGCAGCAACGGGCGCAGGTGCTCCAGCGCCTGCAATGGTTGTCCCGAGGCCAGCTCCAGTTCACCGGCCAGACGGCGCATGCCCGGGGTGTCACCCTGCGGCGTGGCCAATACTTCGCGCATCATTTCCGCCGCGTTGTCCAGGTGCCCCTGGCGCAGGGCCAGCTGCACCACCAACCCGCGCAGTGCGTGGTTGCCAGGGTTCAGTTCGATCACGCGACGGAACGCCTGTTCGGCGAAGGCGACCATGTCCTTGCCCAGATAGGCAAAGCCCAGCGCGTACAGCACGCGGACGTCGCCCGGCAGCTTGATGCTGGCAGCCGACAGAATCGCCAGCGCGCGATCAGCGTCGCCACGACGCAGGGCGACCATGCCTTCAATCGCGCCCAGCTCAGGGCTGTCCGGGTCAACACGCGCAGCCATGCGACCGAGGCGATCTGCTTCGTCGATATCGTCTCGGCCCAGCGCCAGATGCGCCTGCATCAGATAGGCGGAAAACTCGTTGGGATTCAGCGTGGTGCTGCGTTCCAACGCCTGCCCGGCGGCGTCGATCTGGCGCTGCGCCAACAGCAGGCCGGCGTGCTGCAGATGCAGTGCGGCGTCATCTGGTGCCAGCGCAAGCGCCTGATCCAGGCTGGCCTGGGACGACTCCAGCTGGCCTTGCTGCTGCAGTGCCAACGCCAACCAGCGATGGGCCTTGGCCTGCTGTGGTTCTGCGCCAACCCATGCCTGGGCCAGGCTCACGGCCTCGTCGGTGGCATTACGGCGCAGGGCTTCAATGATCTTGTCTTGCATGGCGGTCCAGCGTTAGCGCAAACCCGCATTGTAGCGGGCGCAGCCGCGCCCGCCGGGTTCAGGCGACGGCGGCGGCCAGATGCTGCGCCACCCAGCGCTCGGAGAAACCATCACCACGCAGGTTCTCGATGAAGCCGCAGTGGCCACCCCAGCGCGCGATCTCCAGATGCGCATCGGCCGGCAGCTGCCAGTGATCGAAGGTGGTGAAGGGGATCACCGGGTCGTCGGCGGCCATCAGGATGTGGGCCGGCACCTGCAACGCGGCCAGCTTGTTGCCGGCAATGGAGTAACCGTCGAAGTACTCCTGCAGCGAGCCGAAATCGGTATGGCGGTCGACCAGCCAACCGGTCAGTGCGCGGATATCCAGCTTCAACACGCTGTCGTCGCAGTCGGCCAGCTCGGGGAACAGCGCGCGCTTGCGGCGCAACGAACCGGTCCATTTGCGGCGGAAATACCAGTCGTACATCACCGGTCCGCGCTCGATGCTGTCCATGGTGATGGCCGGATCCAGCACCGGGCATACCGATGCCACGTGCAGCAGCGGCACGCCGGCGGCAGGCGCGTGCAGGGCCAGCCGCAGCACGAAGTTGCCGCCCAGCGAATAGCCCGCGGCGACCATCGGCAGGCCGGCAAAACGCTGCGCGACATCCGCGGCGGCGTTGACCACTTCGCCGATGCGGCAGGAGTGGAAGATGCCCGGATTGAGATGATGGGTATTGCCGTGGTCGCGGAAGTTCAACCGCACCACGTCAAAACCCTGCTCCAGCAGGCGTGCAGTGGTCATGCGCATGTAGCTGGATTCCGCGCTGCCCTCCCAGCCATGCAGCAGCAACGCCAGCGCCTTGGGCGGAGCGCCCTGGGGACGACTGTGCCAGGCCTGCAGGCGCACCCCTTCACCACCATCCAGGATCAGTTCCTGGGTCTGCGCCCCGCTGGCGGCCAACAGCTGTTGCCCACGTCGCAGCCGCAGCCGGCTCGATGCCAGCATCGACTGCAGGTGCGGATTACGCAGCCAGCGCGGCGGCTGGTAGTTGCAGGCGCTCAGCATGACCGACCCGGTTGGCGTTGACTGCCCAACACAGCGCTGGCCGTGATCCACACCTTACGGTCCTTCCATCACCGCCACGATGCGCGCACGCGAGGTCTCGGCGATACGCCGGCGGCCTTCCAGATCCTGGATGGCGATGGGCTCGAGGAAATGCACCTCGCCACGCCGTGCCGGCTCACCCAGCAGACGCAGGAAGTTGCCGGCGAAGCTCTCGCCCGGCCCGAACGCCACCGTGGTCTGCGCGTCGCCGCGCACGCCGTAACGCAGTGCGATCGGCTGCACCGGCACCCCGGCCTCGACCGCCGCCTGGAAGATACGTGCGTGGAACGGGCCGACTTCGCGGCCGCCGCGGGTGCGCCCTTCCGGGAACACCGCCACCGGCCGTTGTTCCTGCAGCCGCTTGACCATTTCCTCCATCACCCCGCCCAGCGATTCGGTGTTGCCACGCTGGTGGAAGATGGTGTGGCCACGGCTGGCGACCCAGCCAACCACCGGCCAGCTGGCGATCTCGCGCTTGGCGACGAAGCCGACCATCTTCTGGCTGTGGATCACGCAGATATCGACCCAACCCACATGGTTGGCGACGAACAGCACTGCACCGGGCAGGGGTTGGCCGACCCGCTGCAGGCGGAAGCCGAAGATCCACATCAGGCCCCCCGACCACCAGCGCACCACCCGCTCTTCCAGCGGGTTGCTGGCGGGGCCGATACGCCCCAACGGCTGCGTCATCAGCAGCAGGATCAGCGGCAGGAACAGGACAATGTGAACCAGTAGCAGCGGGGCGCGGTACAAGTAGCGGAACACGCGGGCCACACCGCCCTGGCGGGCGGGACGGGGGGAAGTCATCCGCGCACGATACCGGATGCGGTCCAGCTTCCGCCAGCACGGGGACCATGCCCCCTTGGCATTCACACGGACGCCGCCAAAGGGTGCGCCGTGCCACACTATCGACAGGAAGTACCGGTCGGCCCGGGTTTTCAGGGTACGCCGGCAACATTCCCGGCATGAAGTGTGTACAACAACACTATCGTTCAGGGGGACGGCATGATGGACCGGCAGCTGCTGTCATCGACAGAAGACATGCTGCATTTGTTCTCGGCGGCATTGGAGCAGATCGGCAATGGCGTGATTCTGTTCGACGACGCCAACACCATTCTGTATGTCAACCATGCCATGGAAGACATTTCCGGCTGGTCACGCGCTGAACTGCAGGGCAAGAATCTGGGCACACTGGCCCCGGCCAGCATGCGCGAGCGCTACAACACCCGCCTGTATCCGGGTACCAGCAACCGTGTGGAGGAGCTGGTGGCCGACCCGCACGACATCCAGATGATCCGCAAGGACCAGAGCACCTGCTGGATCAGCGTCACCCTGTCGCAGGTTGCCGACGGTGAGCGCAACATCCGCATGGTGCTGGTCAGCGACGTCACTGCGCGCCGCCAGGCACAGGCACGCGAGCGCCTGCTGTCGCTGGGCTTCGATGAAACCCAAAGCGCGGTGCTGATCACCGATGCCGAAGGCCGCATCGTGCATCTGAACAAGGGCTTCCGGCGCCTGTTCGGCTTTCTTGATGCCGAGGCGATGGGACAGTACGTGCCGACACTGCTGGCACTGGACAGCTTTTCGCCCGAGCAGTTGAGCGCCTATACCGCGCGATTGCTGGCAGGACAGCCAATCCGCGCCGACGAGCGGCTTTACCGCAAGAACGGACAGCCCCTGTGGTGTTCGGTCAGCACCAATCCCATCTTCGATGACTACGGCACCCTGGTGAACCTGGTCATCGTGCTGATGGACATCACCCGCACCAAGGTGCACGAAGTCCTGCAGCACAAGATGCTCGATGCGATGGTGCGCGAGGTCCCCACCGCCGAAGTGATGCAGATGATGTGCCTGGAGGTGGAGAAGATCGCCCCGCAGGTACTGTGCTCGGTGCTGCGGGTCGAAGACGGGCGGTTGCGTCACCTGGCCGCCCCCAGCCTGCCCGAGCCCTACATCCGGCTGGTGGACGGCGTGCCGGTGGGCCCCAAGATCGGCGCCTGCGGCACCGCCGCTCACAGCGGCCAGACCGTGGTCAGCCGCGACATCGCCACCGACCCGAACTGGGAAGGCTTTAGACACCTGGCCCTGCAACACGGCCTGGCGGCCTGCTGGTCCACCCCGATCAAGGCCAACGATGGCCGCGTGCTCGGCACCTTCGCCTTCTACTACCGGCAACCACACGACCCTGACAGCTTCCACCATCGCCTGGTCGAGGTGATCGTGCACCTGTGCGCGCTGGCACTGGAGCGCGAGGAGGCGCGCAACCGGATCCGCCGGTTGGCGTTCTACGACGATCTCACCGGCCTGCCCAACCGCAGCTTGCTGCATGCACAGGCCGACCAGGCCATCATCGCCGCCAGCCATCACGGGCAGACAATGGCGGTGATGTTCATCGATCTGGATCGCTTCAAGCAGATCAACGACTCCTTCGGACATCCAGGTGGCGACGAACTGCTGCGTACGGTGGCACGCCGCCTGCAGGAAGAAACCGGACCGATGGACATCGTCGGCCGGCTCTCTGGCGACGAGTTCGTGGTGATCCTCAACCGCTGCGACATACCCACGGCCAGTGAGCGCAGCGAACGCATCCTGCGTACGCTGGGTCTGCCATTGGCGCTGGGCGACCTGGAAATCCGGCCCTCGGCCAGCATCGGCATCAGCATCTTTCCGCACGATGGCAACAACATGGATTCGCTGCTGCACCACGCCGATGTCGCCATGTACCAGGCAAAACACAACGGCCGCAACCGGGTGCGGTTCTACAGCAGCGAGATGGACGAGTGCGCGCAGGAGCGCATGGCGCTGGAAGCGGCCCTGCGCGAAGCGCTTGAACAAGGCCAACTGCAGCTGCACTACCAGCCGCAGATCGAAATCCACAGCGGCCAGCTGCACAGCGTCGAGGCGCTGGCACGCTGGCAGCATCCGCGCCTGGGCAGCGTGCCGCCAATACGCTTCATCCCCTTGGCCGAAGAGGCTGGGCTGATCGGCGACCTCGGCCAATGGGCATTGCGCGAAGCCTGCCGGCAACTGGGCCGCTGGCGTCGGGACGGCCTGGATGTGCCGTCGGTGTCGGTGAACCTGTCGCCCACCAATTTCCACAGCGCGGCCTTGCCGGACTGCATCAGCCAGATCCTGCAGCTGGAATCACTGCATGCCAGCGACCTGATCCTGGAGATCACCGAGGACGTATTGCTTGATGGTGACCCGATCACCCTGCAGACACTGCGACAGGTGCATGCACTTGGCGTGCGGCTGTCGATGGACGACTTCGGCACCGGCTATTCCAGCCTCAGCTACCTGCGCCAGCTGCCGATCAGCGAGCTCAAGCTGGACCGCAGCTTCGTGCGCGGCATCGAGGGCGACAAGGTGGCCAGCGCGCTGACCCAGGCCATCGCCCATATCGGCCAGAGCCTGCAGCTGAAGGTGGTGGCCGAAGGTGTCGAAAGCCTGGAGCAACTGAAGCTGCTGGGGGCGCAGGGTTACGAGGTCGCGCAGGGTTTTCATTTCACCCCGGCCTTGCCGGCCCCCGCATTGGAGGAATGGGTGCGCGAGCATCTGCCGGTGGCGGTGCTGGTTTAGCTGAAGGTTGCTGTGGTGCGGGTGCGGGTGCGGAAGCAACAGCAAGAGCTACCCCTCCCCGGCCCTCCCCTTCGCTACGCGAAAGGGAGGGGGTAACGCTGCGCCCCCTCCCTTTGCCGCAGGCAAGGGGAGGGTTGGGGAGGGGTGCTTTCAAGCTCTTCGCTTGAAGCCCCAACCACCAACCACTCACCCAACCGCCACAACCGCCAACGTCAGCCGCGAAATACACACCGGCTTGCCGGCCCCGTCCTCGATGCGGATCTCCCACACCTGGGTTGTGCGGCCAACATGCAGCGCGCGCGCAGTGCCGGTGACCACGCCGCTGCGGGCAGCACGCAAATGGTTGGCATTGATCTCCAGGCCGACACATACCTGCTGGGTCGGGTCCACGCAGAGGTTGCCGGCGCTGCTGCCCAGCGTCTCCGCCAGCACCACCGAGGCACCGCCATGCAGCAGGCCGTAGGGCTGCTTGGTGCGCGCATCCACCGGCATCGTTGCCTGCAGCCAATCTTCACCGGCGGCAGTGAAGACGATGCCCAGGTGATCAATCAACGTGTTGCGGCTCAGCGCGTTGACCAGCGTCAGGTCAACCGGCGCGCGGAATACTTGGCTCATTGCAGCTACCTGTTGGGGAATGGAAGGCTCAGAGAATGGGGACCAGTCCCGCGCCGAACGCGGTCAGCATGCGCACCAGCACCCACTTGGGGCCGACATTCACTTCCGGGAAGTCGCCCACCGCGGTGTAGCAGCTGTGGAAACGCGGGTCCTGCCGGATCAGCGGCTGCGGGCAGTCCGGGCCCGGCTTGAAGGCGTAGTCGGTGGCATAGCGCCAGGGCCAGAAATCCAGGATCGGCAAGGCTTCGGAGGCCTTGCCAATGCTGTAGTTCAGGCCGGACAGCACCGGCGGCTTCTCGCGCGGCGCCACCACCCAGGAGTTGTCCGGATGCACGTCGCGCAGGATGCTCTGCGCCAGCTGCTCGGCAAAGGCCGAATCTTCGATGATCACCGCGCCTTCGGTGTTGTAGTTCTCACTGCGCGGATCGAAGTTGTGGGTGCCGATCACGCCGATGCGGCGGTCCACCACCAGCGACTTGGCGTGCAAGCCCATGCGCGCACCGCGGCGGGTCACCGGCAGTGGCCGGTTGACCGCACGCGTGCCCAGGAACGATGGTCGGGTTTCGGTACGCAGCACCTCACGCTCGACCTCGCTGCCGCCGGCGTTCAACCGGCGCCCCGAGCCACTACCACGCACATTGCTGCCAGCCGCGCTGCCACCGATCACCCGACTGCGTGCTGGCGCCGGCGCAGGCGGCTCGCCGTCCATCGGCGCCGGCAACAGCTGCGCATAGTCGATCGGCGCATCCAGCGGGAACGGCTTGTATTCGTAGATGTTGAAGCCCAGCTCGCGCATGTTGCGGCGCTTGTACTTGTAGGACAGCGCATAGACGATGGGGTTGTCGGTGGCCGCCAGGCTGTTGGTCGACACCACAATGCGTGGCGGCGCTTCGCGCTTGCGCAGGTTCTTGAACAGCGCCTGCGCGGGCTTGGACAGCACCAGGTAGGGCGTCTGCAACAACACCTCGGTCTGTGCCTGCGAGATCAACGCGTCCAGCCGTGGCTCGGTCACATGCTGACCATTGAGCGGCTGTGCCTCTCGTTCACGACGGTGCTTGCGCGGCAGGTCGGCGACATAGCTGACCGCACTCACCGGCAGCGCGGTGTCAACAAACGCCTGTTCGATGAACTCCGGGTCCGATGCCTCGGCATTCACCCGCGCAATCCGTTCCGGGCGCCGGAATGCAGCCTCCGGCAAGGCTGGCACGCCCTCGTTCAACAAGGTCTTGCCGACGTCGTTCAAGCGCTCGGCCGGGACGCTGCGACGCGCCACCCAGAAGGCCTGGAAATTGGCCGCCATCTCGCGCGCCTCCGGTCCGGCCACCACCACGTCGCGGTCGCGGAAGTTGTACTCGCTGTCCCAGTCGTAATAGTCGTCCTGGTAGTTGCGGCCACCGACCACACCGATCACATCGTCGATCACCAGCAGTTTGTTGTGCATGCGCTGGTTGAAGCGGCGGAAGCAGCACAGCACGCTGCCGGCATAGTCGAAGTAATTGAGCTTGGCCTTGCCGAACGCCGGGTTGTAGACGCGCAGTTCGAAATTGGCGTGCGCACCGGACAAGGCCCCGAGCATCTGCAGGTCGGAGATCGCCGAAAGCTGGTCGATCAGCACCCGTACCTTGACCCCACGGCGGGCAGCGGCCAGCAGCTCGTCGATCACCAGCCGTGCGCTGTCGTCGGTGTCGAAGATGTAAGTCTGCAGGTCCACGCTGCGGGTGGCGCTGCGGATCAGGTTCAGCCGCGCTATCAGCGACAGTTCGCCCTCATCGAGGATGGTGGCGTAGTGGCGGGGTGCCTCCACCGTCGATTCGGCGATGGCTTTGCCGCCAAGCGCACGCAGGGGCGAATCCAGCGCACAGCGGTCGGGCTGGTCGCAGTCCACCACGGTGGAACGCGCGGCCACGGCAATGCCTTCGGCACGCTCACGCTGCTGATTGGACAGCGAAGCACAACCGCTGGCCAGCAGCAGCGCCAGCACCGGCAGGATACGAAGGACAGCTTTCACTTTTTGGGGGCGCCAACCAGGCGTGTACGCAGTACGAATATCACTCGATCACTCAGGGCCATCTGCCAGCTATCCATGCCATATCGGCCGCGCAGGATGGTACCGCGGCTGACGAGGTCGCAATCATAGCCGGGCCGCGCGCATTCAGGCTTTGCCAGGCGCATCACTTCGGGCCGGCTGATGCCACGGATCGACAAGCGCCCCTGCACGTCGCCGCCGGTTTCGGTCAATCGCGGGTCATAGGGATCGGAGTCGAACTCCACCACCGGGTAGCGCGCCGCATCAAAGAAGTCCTCGCCACGCATCCAGCCGGTATAGCGGGGCTTGTCGGGGATCTCCACATATTCGCTGTACATGCGCAGCCGCACCTGGTGGCGGCCATCGGGCAGCACCGTGATCCAGCCCTCGAAGCGCGGAAAGACACCCTCTACCTTCTGCCCGAAGCGGGTGCGTATTTCAAAACCAAACCGGGAGTGCGCCGTGTCGAAATGCAATGGCTCGGCCGCAAGGGCCGAGCCAGCGAGCATCAACAGGATCAGCAGCAGCCCATACCGCGCCACCGCCATGGGCTCAGGGCCACCAGAATTCAGTCAGCCGGGCAATGCCAGGCTCTATCGCCGCCTCCATCGGCAGTGACAGCACCGCCACCGATGCCGGCGGCATGCCACGGTAATCGCCGGACTGGCCGCTGTGCATCAATGCCACCAGCTGCTCCAGCCCCGGGTTGTGGCCGACCACCAGCAGGCGCTCGACTTCCTTGTGTTCGTCCAGCAGGGCCGCGAGGGTGCCGGGTACGGCATCATAGATCCGCTCTTCCAGACGCTGTTCGACGTAGCCGGTACGCTCCAGCACTGCTTCCAGGGTTTCGCGGGTGCGCCGCGCCGGCGAGCACAGCACCCGGTCCGGCACCAGTTTGTGTTCCTGTAACCAACGGCCGGCCGCCTCGGCCTCGGCCAGGCCATGCGGTGAGAGGGGCCGGTCGAGATCGGCTTGGCCATTGGCCGCCGGTTCGGCATGGGCATGTCGCAGCAGGATCAATTCACGCATGGTCGGTTAATACTCCTGATCAGACCTTGTTCAACCACTTGAGCAGCGGCTCCCAGTCCTGCTGGTGCTCGCGTACCTGTGCAGAGTGATAGTCGAACAGGCTGCGCCCAAGCCCGACCATCACCACATAACTCTGGCTGTCGCGCAGCTGCGCGACCACCTCATACGGCCATTCGGCCAGCATCTGCCGGGCCTGTTGCGAGGTCTGCGTCCACGGCTTGGTGCGGTTGAGCACCAGGCCCACCGGCAGCGCCCGCGAATGGATGCGCTTGATCCTGGACAGGCTGTTGAGGAAGCCGACGATGGCCTCGATGTCCAGCGCCGAGGGCAGCACCGGCACCACCACCGCATCGGCGATGTCGATGAAGCGTTCCAGATCCTCGCCATAGGCACCGGCCGGGGCATCGATGATGACCTGCTCGGCGCCATCGGGAATCAGCTTTTCCCAGTTCTTCTTGCGGTGCACGTCCACCGGCAGCACCGCGCTCTCCAGGCTGGAGCGGCGTTGCGCCCAGCGGGTGCTGGAACCCTGCGGGTCGGCATCGGCGATCACCGTTGCCTGGCCGGACAAGGCCGAGTGTGCGGCCAGATGGGTAGCGATGGTGGTCTTGCCGACACCGCCTTTGGAGCCGGCTACCAGAATCGTCTTCATGCACGCCTCGTTTTCGCGGGACTTGCCCGCAGCGTACACCGGCCTGCGTTACCAAAGGTAGTCATCCGGTGAGGACGCCGCCCCGGCAAGGCCTGCGGCTTTGTTATCGTGTCGCCCCCGGCATTGGAACCACCATGAGCGAGCTGCAGGACCTGACCGCACTGATCCGCGCCAACACGCCGCTGATCGTCATCGAAACGCAGGACGAGACCCGCATCGTGGGCCTGTTCCGCGAAGCCTTGATGCACGTGTGGCGGTCCCTGTACCGCTGGTCGATCACCGAGGGCCTGCGCCGCATCGACATGGACCGCGAGGACGAGGCGGTCGGCCCGCCTGATGCCAGCGCGGCCCTGCGCATGATCCAGGAGGCCGACCAGCGCGGCATCTACCTGCTGCTCGATTTCCACCCCTACCTGGGCTACGCCAGCCACCAACGGCTGCTGCGCGACATCATCCAGCGCCGCCACAGCCAGCCCCATGTAGTGGTGCTGGTCGGCGCCAAGGTCGAGCTGCCAGCCGAGCTGGAAGCGCTGGCGACCCGCTTCAACCCACGCCTGCCCGATGCCAACGCACTGCTGAAGATGCTGCGCGAGGAAGCGGCCAGCTATGCCCAGGAGAACGGCGGGCGACGGGTCGAGGTGGACCAGGAGGCGGTGCAGCAGATCCTGCGCAACCTGCGCGGGCTGAGCATGACTGACGCCCGCCGCATCGCCCGCCAGCTGATCTTCGCCGATGGCGCGCTGAAAGCCGATGACCTGCCGCAGCTGGCCAAGCTCAAGTTCGAGCTGCTCAACCGCAGCGGCCACCTGCATTACGAATACGACTCTGCCCGTTTCAGCGACGTGGCCGGCGCGCGCCGGCTCAAGCGCTGGATCGAGCAGCGCCGCGCGGTCTTCGTCTCCGGCAACGCCCCGCCCGGGCTGGACCCGCCCAAGGGCATGCTGCTGCTCGGCGTGCAGGGCTGCGGCAAGTCGATGCTGGCCAAGGCCACCGCCGCCGGCTTCGGCGTACCGCTGCTGCGGCTGGATTTCGGCACGCTGTACAACAAGTATCACGGCGAGACCGAGAAGAACCTGCGTGACGCGCTGGCCTCGGCCGAGCAGCTGGCGCCCTGCGTGCTGTGGATAGACGAGGTTGAGAAGGGGCTAGCCAGCAGTGGCGAAGACGGCGGCGTGTCGCGCCGCGTGCTTGGCTATCTGCTGACCTGGATGGCCGAGCGCAAGGCGCCGGTGTTCATCGTCGCCACCGCCAACCAGGTGCAGGAGCTGCCGGCTGAGCTGCTGCGCAAGGGCCGCTTCGACGAGATCTTCTTCGTCGACCTGCCCTCGCCCGACACCCGCGTCGAACTGCTGCACCTGCATCTGGCACACCGCCAGCTGCAGCCGGACCTGTTCGCCCTGCCCGCCTTGGCCGCAGCCAGCGACGGCTTCTCC
Source organism: Stenotrophomonas sp. 21LCFQ19 (assembly GCF_056861425.1). NCBI lineage: Bacteria > Pseudomonadati > Pseudomonadota > Gammaproteobacteria > Lysobacterales > Lysobacteraceae > Stenotrophomonas > Stenotrophomonas sp. 21LCFQ19. Next base: position 53,039 of record NZ_JBSPUF010000015.1, read on the forward strand.
GGTGCCGAGATCGAGCAGGCGGTAGTCGCAGGACTGTACGCCGCCCATGCCGAGCAGAAGCCGCTGGACACCGAGCTGCTGATGGCCGAGATCCGCAATACGCGACCGCTGTCGGTGCTGATGGCCGAACAGGTGCAGTCACTGCGCGACTGGGCGCGCGAACGCACTGTGCCGGCGGATTGAAGTCCCCAGAACCCTTCGAGCAAAGCAAGAAGCGCTTGTACTCCAGCAGTTTGGGCAATCGCAGCCGAGAGCAAGCCATCCAGCCGACAGAAACAGTACACCACCGTTCGCTAGCGGTACGCAGGGTGCTTTCAACGCCATGAAGCACGGGCGCGCAACCGGCTCCCGTGGACACTACGCTTGCCCCGGCTACGGAGATGCATGTCCTGCAGAGCCGACTTGTTGGCGGGGTGCGCAGAACATCGTGCTTACTTCAGTCACCGCCGGGACGACTGCCAGTCCGCGGGCGGCTGGGCCGCCACGCCCTGCGCAGCCAACAATCGGCGCATAGCAGGTAGCTCACCGGTTTCGCTTATCCAGCGCAGATAGTCATGTGGGTCCACCGGCGCTGGGGTCGCCTCCTCCCCCTGCAATGCGATCGCGTTCTCGATAACCCAGTCCAGTTGGCGTTTACGTTCCTGCCAGCGCTTCCGCTCCGCCTCTTCCTGCGCATAGCTTTCCATCTTGCTGATGCCCACGCTACTGATCAGTGGTGAAGTGCTGTCCGCCATCAACGCGGCCAGTTGCGCGCAGCCATGCTTCGGTTCGGTGCCCTTCTTTGCCGGACACTCTCTATGGACAGGTACCAGCGAGGGTATCCAGAACGCCGCCAGGCTGTACACCACTGTGAAACGCAAAGTTTCAGAATCCCTCCCTGGCTCCGCCAACTCCAACGGTGGCTGTATGCCACCGGTCATCCTGTCCAGCAATCCTACGACTTCCGCAAACTCGTCCACAACGCGGCTCGACTGTACGACACGCCCCCAAGCAGCCGCGGCAGCACCTGCGTCCTCCCGTGCCACTGCCATCCGCCAAAGCAATAGCTGGGCGACCGCTTCGTCGCCCTCCCGCGTCTGCAAGGTGTTGATCGCGATCGGGATGTCGCACTGCCCAGTAACGATGCAACGGTTCGCCGCCGCACGGGCAATCATCGGCTTGTCGCTCCCGAGGGCGATAGCCTCGGCCAGCCAGGCATCGCTCTGTGTGGGCGCAGCTGGGGAGCGTGCCAATGCCGACAGCTCTGCTGGCAAAGCCAACCGCGAAGCAATGAGCAACTCCAGCGGTTTCCCCGTGGCTGCCAAGTGGTTCGCTCGTCGCAGGAGCGCGGCGGGGAAATCGGCCGCATCCGATTCAACCGTGGGTGTGGTGGCGTCCGTTGCCCTGACCATATCCGGGGCCCACAACAGTGTTCCAAACAACAGAGCGGATATCGTGGTGTTCTTCATCAGCCAACTCCTTCCTGGAAATAGGCGAGGCCAATGCCCCCTTCAATAGCTTGTATCAGGATATCCGGTCCAACACCCACACCCAGGCCGGCAGCGTGATCAACGACAGCACAATGCCATATCCCACCATCGCCGCCGCCAAACGCGGCGCCAACCGATGTGAAATGGCCAGCGCGGCAGCGGTGATCATCGTCGGCATGGCGGTTTCCAGCACATTGACCCGCAGCATTTCGCCTTGCAGGCCGAACGCCCAGGACAACGGCAACGCAACGGCCGGCAGCACGACCAGCTTGAGCAGCAGGCCCACGCCCAAGGGGGCCAGTTCAGCGCGCGACAAGCGCAGCTGGATGGTCAGGCCCACCGCCAGCATCACCAGCGGCAGCATCGCGTCGGATACGTTCTTCAGTGCCCCCGCGATCCAGGCCGGCGGCGCCGCCGGCATCACCAGCAGGGCAAAAACCAGTGCCCACAAGGGCGGAAACCTGGCGATGCGCAGCAGGATCTGGCTGGTGCTGGGCGGGGTATCGCCGCTGTAGCGGGCCAGCACATACAGGCCGAAGGTCGACAGCAGCACGAAGGTACCGAACTGGTCGTAGACCACCGCATACGGCAAGGCGTGGTCACCCAGCAGCGCGCGCACCATCGGATAGCCGATGAAGCTGGAGTTGCACAGCGCCACGCACAGCAGCAGCACCGCATGCACCTGCCGCTCGAAACCGAATACGCGCGTGGCCAGGCTTACCAGGGCCAGCGTCAGCAGCATCAGCAGCCACGGCGTGAGCATGATGCCGATCAACGAGGCATCCAGCTGCAGGCGCGGTACATAAGTGAGCACCGCTGCCGGCAGGCAGATGTACAGCACCACCTTGTTGAGCACGTCGGCGGCGTTGTCCGGGAATACCCGGAAGCGTGCGAATACCATGCCCAGCGCGAGCATGGTCAGGATCAGTGCGAAAGCGTCGAATGCCATGGTGCAAGCATGCGCCGGACTGCCCCGCAGGGGGAATCAGCGCCGGCTCAAAGTCTCCTGTTACGGCATCCGCAGTGGCGCGGAGGCCTCTTACGGGTGCCGCATTACGGCCACGCCGGCGGATTGGCCGCCCACGCCTGCTGTACCTGGGCCAGCTGCGTCCGTTCGGCGTCATTCCAGGACGGCAGCAGCTGCGCATACGCCGCGGTATCGCTCCATTGCCCCGGCTCGGTGCGCACGGCTGCCGCATACCAGGCCACGGCTTCGTCCTTGCGCTCCAGTTTCCATAGCACCAACGCCAGCGTGGTCGGCAGCCACGAGGGGTTGCCACGGGTGCTTTCGGCGGCCTTGCTCCACAGGTTCAGCGCGTCCTGCGCATCGCCGCGGCGGTACAGATCCCAGCCGTGGTTCCAACGCAGGCTGCGTGCCTGCACGGAGGTGTCCGCCACGGCGCCCATGGCCTCGTCATACAGCTTGCCACCCAGCTCGGCACGTCCATCGCGGTAGGCGATGCTGGCCAACTGCGCGGTAGCTTCCACGCCCTTGCGGCCGCGCTCGCGCAGCTTCATCAGCTGATCGACCGCATCTGCCTGTTCAGGCGGCACGACATGGAACGGCTTGGCCGCCACATCGTCATCGAAATAGAACTCGTTGATCTTCGGCAGGCTCTGTGCCTGAACATTTGCAACAAACAAGCCCGCCAGCAGCAGCGCGCCAGCGACCATGCGCTTTGTAACCCCCATGACTGCAATCCCCATCAAACAGTTATCCCCCACCTGACCCCGATCCTAACCGCTCCGGGCGCTACGCGCGACGGGTTACAGGGTGATGAAAGCCCCGCTGCTACAATCCGCGGCTGCCACCGGTCCGTCGGTCGGCACCTGCCAGCCGTTTCCGCAATGGGCCAGCCATGACCAGTACCGCCGAACTTACCTCGCCTGCCTCCGCCAACGATCCGCTGATCGGCGTGCGTGACTCCGATTACACCCTGGATCACAAATACACGCGCACCGATGGCCGCATCTACCTGAGCGGCGTGCAGGCCTTGGTACGCCTGCCCTTGATGCAGCAGCAGCGCGACGCCGCGGCCGGGCTGAATACCGGCGGCTTCGTCAGTGGTTACCGCGGCTCGCCGCTGGGCGGCTTCGACCTGGAGCTGTGGCGCGCGCGCAAGCACCTGGAAGCGGCCAAGGTGAAGTTCGTGCCCGGCTTGAACGAAGATCTGGGCGCGACCATGGTCTGGGGTACGCAGCAGACCAACCTGTTCCCCGGTGCCAAGGTCGATGGCGTGTTCGGCATGTGGTACGGCAAGGGCCCGGGCGTGGACCGCTGCGGTGACGTGTTCAAGCACGCCAACGCAGCCGGCGCCTCGAAGCATGGCGGCGTGCTGGCGCTAGCCGCCGACGACCACGCCTGCCGCAGCTCCACCCTGCCCCACGGCAGTGAGGAGGAATTCGTCAGCGCGATGATGCCGGTACTGAACCCGGCCGGCGTGCAGGACATCCTCGACATGGGCCTGGTCGGCTGGGCGATGAGCCGCTACACCGGTCGCTGGATCGGCTTCAAGACGATTGCCGAGACGGTGGAGTCCTCGGCCTCGGTGGACGTCAACCCGTTCGCCCGCCAGATCATCCTGCCGGAAGATTTCGACATGCCCGCCGCCGGCCTCAACATCCGCTGGCCGGACCCGCCGATGGAGCAGGAAATGCGCCTGCACCGTTATGCGGTCAAGGCAGCGCAAGCCTTCGCCCGCGCCAACGGCATCGACAAGGTGGTGATGGACTCGCCGCAGGCGCGGCTGGGCATCGTCACCACCGGCAAGAGCTACCTGGACGTACTGCAGGCGCTGGAATACCTGGGCCTGGACGAGAAGGCCTGCGCCGACATCGGCATCCGCGTCTACAAGGTCGGCATGACCTGGCCGCTGGAGCCGCAGGGCATCGGTGAGTTCTCCCGCGGCCTGCAAGACATCGTCGTGGTGGAGGAGAAGAAGGCCTTCATCGAGCGGCAGATGAAGGAATACTTCTACAACTGGCCGGCCAACTGGGGCGCGCGCCCGTCCATCGTCGGCAAGTACGACGAACAGGGCGAGTGGATCCTGCCGTCCACCGGCGAGCTGACCCCGGCGACGATTGCCGGCGTGATCGGCCGACGCATCCAACGGTTCTTCAATACCGAGTCGATTGAAGAACGCCTGCGCTGGATGGACGTCAAGGAAGCCGAGATGGCCTTGCCGCGCGCGCAGTTCCCCCGCGTGCCGCATTACTGCTCCGGCTGCCCGCACAACACCTCGACCAAGGTACCGGAAGGCTCGCGTGCACTGGCCGGCATCGGCTGCCACTACATGGTGACGTGGATGGACCGCGACACCGACACCTTCACCCACATGGGCGGCGAAGGTGTCACCTGGGCCGGCCAAGCCGCGTTCACCGACACCGAGCATGTGTTCCAGAACCTCGGCGACGGCACCTATTTCCACAGCGGCTCGCTGGCGATCCGCCAGGCCATCGCCGCTGGCGTCAACATCACCTACAAGATCCTCTACAACGATGCGGTGGCGATGACCGGCGGCCAGCCGGTGGACGGCACCCTGACCGTGCCGCAGATCGCCCACCAGATGCGTTCGGAAGGTGTGCACACCATCGTGCTGCTGTCCGACGACATCCAGAAGTGGAAGTCGCGCCGCCACGAATTCCCCAGCGATGTGGAGTACCACGACCGCGCCGAGCTCGACGCCGTGCAGCAGCAGCTGCGCACGGTGAAGGGCACCAGCATCCTGATCTACGAACAGACCTGCGCCACCGAGAAGCGCCGCCGCCGCAAGCGCGGCAAGATCGTCGACCCGGCCAAGCGCACCATGATCAATTCGCTGGTCTGCGAGGGCTGCGGTGACTGCGGCGAGAAGAGCTTCTGCGTGTCGGTGCTGCCGAAGGAAACCGAATTCGGGCGCAAGCGCGACATCGACCAGTCCAACTGCAACAAGGATTTCACCTGCACGACGGGCTTCTGCCCGAGCTTCGTCACCGTGCACGGCGGCCAGCTGCGCAAGGGCAGCAAGAGCAGCGCGGCCAGCCTGTTCGACAACCTGCCGGCGCCCACCTTCCGCACTGACTTCTCGCAGCCCTGGAACATCCTGATCACCGGCGTCGGTGGCACCGGCGTGGTGACCATCGGCGCACTGCTCGGCATGGCCGGCCATCTCGAAGGCAAGGGCGCCAGCGTGCTCGACCAGACCGGCCTCGCGCAGAAGGGCGGCGCGGTCACCACCCATATCCGCATCGCCAACCGCCCGGCCGACATCCACGCCGTGCGCATCGCCGCCGGTGAGGCCGACCTGGTGCTGGGCTGCGACATGGTGGTGGTCAACGACTACTGGGCACTGTCCAAGGTGCGCGGCGAGCGCTCGCAGGTGGTATTGAACACCTACGAAGCGATGCCCGGTACCTTCACCACGCATCCGGACATGCAGTTCCCAGCCGCCGACATCATTGCCGGGGTGAAGCTGGCGCTCGGCGGTCGCGACCCGATCCTGCTCGACGCCACCCAGCTGGCCACCGCCCTGCTCGGCGACGCGATTGCCTCCAACCTGTTCATCCTCGGCTTCGCCTGGCAGCAGGGCCTGGTGCCACTGTCACTGGAATCGCTGATGCGCGCGGTGGAGCTCAACGGCGCCGCCGTGAGCATGAACCAGACCGCATTCGCCTGGGGCCGCCTGGCCGCGATCGATCCGCAAGCCGTGCAGCAGGCCGCTGGCCTGGTCCGCAACGCGCCGACCGATGCCGAGCGCAAGCCGGCCGCGCTGCGTGAACTGCCGCCGGGCGAATGGGAAGGCAACGAGGCCGGCGCACCGTCGGCACCGCGCAACCCGGGCAACGAGCCGGACGTGCGTGGCCTGCCCGCCGCCAGCCGGACCAGCGGTGAAGCCGCGTTCGCATCGCTGGACGATGCGCATCTATCGCGTTCGCTGGATGAGTTGATCGCCCGCCGCAGCAGCTTCCTCACCGATTACCAGGACGCTGCTTACGCCAATCGCTATCGCACGCTGATCGATGCCGTGCGCAAAGCCGAGCAACAAGCAATCCCCGGCAGCACCGCATTGAGCGAAGCCGCCGCGCGCTACTTCTTCAAGCTGATGGCCTACAAGGACGAATACGAAGTGGCCCGCCTGTACACCAGCGGCGACTTCGCCAAGCGCGTGGCAGAGAAGTTCGAAGGCGACTACCAGGTGCGTTTCCATCTGGCCCCGCCACTGTTCGCCAAGCGCGACGAACAGGGCCAGCTGCAGAAGAAGGAATACGGCCCGTGGATGTTCAAGGCCTTCGGCCTGCTGGCCAGGTTCAAGGGCCTGCGCGGCGGCCGCTTCGACGTATTCGGTTACACCGAGGAGCGTCGCGGCGAGCGTCAGTTGATCAGTGACTACGAGAAGACCCTGCAGGAACTGATCAGCGGCCTGGATGCGCGTCGTCTCGCACTGGCGGTGGATATCGCCAGCATCCCCGAGCACATCCGCGGCTACGGCCACGTCAAGGAAGCGCACCTGCACGAAGCCAAGGCACGCGAAGCGACGCTGCTGGCAACGTGGCGCAACCCGAAGGCGCTGCATATCGTGCAGGCGGCCTGAGCAGGCAACGGATACGTTGCCTATGCGCCATGCAACCTGCGTGTTGCATGGCGCGGCCTGTGCTTCAGCGCCGAGGTTGAAGCTGCAGGTCGTTACCGACTGAGTTTGCGTCAGCGGATCTCGAAGTCCATGGACACAAGCGAGGGCCGCCCTTGCCCGCCAAGCTGTGCCGGCGTCCATTGAACAGAAAGAATCATCTGCTTCTCCTGATCGGTCAGCCCCAATCGGGAGGGATAGGAAACGATGGCGTCCTGCGGCTTGCCCGTTTCGTCCAGGACAACCACGACGCAGGTCAGGCTGCTGCCGGAGCGCATCCAGATACCGCGCGGAAACTGCGGAAGCTTCTCTACCGGCTTCGGCTCCACATCCGCGGTTTCACCGATCACGTGGTCGGGAAGCAGCTTCTGGATTTCTGCCAGAAGCGGCGCTTTTTCGCACGAGCGGATCGGGCGGTCGCGGGCCAGGAGCGGACATGCCCCCGGATGATGCCCGGCTTCAAACCGGAGCGATTCAAAACTCCGTCTACACAAATATCTGCACACGCGTCGTGCTCAATTCCCCTCATCCCCGTGCAGCCTGCTCGCCAAAGGCCAACCGTAGAGCTTCGGTGTCGCCGCTCAGAGCTGCACGCATGCGACCTTCGTCCAACGGGCGCACCACCCAATCGACATCCCATTGGAAGCCATTACGTCTTGAAATCGGAATGGCCAGATACCAACTTGGCCCTGGCCCCACGCAGTACCAGAATGCATCGTCTGAGGCCTGCGCCATCCAGCGCGGCCCCGGTTGTTGCATACCATCGAACCGTCCGTGCACCTGTTTCACCACCTGTACCTGAGCACCGGTGAAGGCAGCACCATCGCGCGACGGAAACCGCAGTCGCTCGAATGTTTCCTGGCGGGCAGCCCGCAAGCGCTGCGGGCCGTTGAGTTGCGCAGCTGCCGCCATCACCACCCCCATTCCCAGCAATATCACCAATACGCTCTTCATTACGCCCTGCCCGTAGTACTACCGAAACCGTCAATGATAACGATCAGCTGCAGCAGGACGCTGCACTACGGCTCCGGCAGGAAAGCGCCGAGTAAGCGACCAGAGCTGGAAAGCTGTAGCTGGATTGACCCCTGCCTTGGCGACTCAACGTGAATCGCCAAGTTCTTCCTAGACAGCGTAGGTCTGCTTTGGGTCAGATGACGCCTTGCGGCCAGGAGTAACCGCTCGCAACAGACACTCAGGTCGGGCCGCAAAGCGACTTCGGCTCAAATGAGTATCTAGGGGGTAGCTTTGGGCCATTTTGAGAGAGCGCCGACAAGCTTGACGCGCTCCAGGAACGTCCCGGCTGGCTTCTTTGGAACGAACACTCGGATGCTGCTGTGAGGGTTTGCGTCAAGGAACAGTTCTGCTTGGTAGTCACGGTCCGAACCCTGCTCATACCACCTTACGGGCTGCCCAAAGGCAATGCCGACTTCCGCTCGGGTCAGGTCCACGCCCACCAGAGGTGGCGTGTTGCCTCGAAAGAGCGTGAATGCAGAAGTGCCATCTGCCTCCACGGCGTGACACACAACCTCATCACCCGGCCCATAGTGGCCCGACCAGTGGACTCGCGCACCTGGCGGCAACTCCGGGCATCGCAGCTCCGCGGCAGCCGTGATCGGGAACAGCGCAATCGCAAAGAGAACAGAGATATTCATGTGCGCCCCCAACGCTTTAACCAAGTCGCGCCGCGAAGCGACGTAGGCTTGAATGAAATGCCAGCGATCAACCCGGCACCAGAATGCCAAAGAGTGCCTGCCAATGTCGACTGAGTCCCAATCAAGGGACTCATGGATTGGGGTCGCCGTTCCGGCGCGAAGACCTTGAGCAGTTGGGGCGTGATGCCGTTGAAGTGCTGCGTCTGCGCTGCCCGGAGCTGGTTGCCGAGCATGAGCGGCGTGGTTGGCCGCTGCCTTCGGTCATTGATCGGGTTTACGACAATGCCGCTATCCGGTGGGCGTTGGGTTGGGAGCCTGCGTTTGGCTTCGGTGAAGTGTTGGCCCGAGTGGATCGGCGTAGTTTGGAGGTGTTGCCTTATACGCGCGGTTTCGTTGATAGGACTGTGGATTGATTCGGTTGCATTAGTTAGTAGGTCTGCAGGGGGTGCTTGCTTCGCGGCTTACGCCGCTCTTACAAAAGAAGGAGCCTCCCGCTGCTGATGCGGATGTGCAGGCAGGGCACCTTCTTCAGCGCCCTGCGTGTTTGCCTTCGCTGTCTGTCCCGGCGGCGCGACTCTTTGCGAACTCCGGGAAGGTCGCTTCCAGGCTGTCCTTGTCCGGCAGGATGTAGAACAGGCCGCCGCGCTCGAATGTCGGACTGACGATCTGCTCGTAGAAGTCCGGCGCGATGTTGATGCAGCCGTGGGTGACACGGTTGTCGTCCGGCGTTGGCGATGCGAGGCGCTCTGCGCGGCGCTCGGCAGGTACGCCGGTAGCGGTGGGATGGATGGAGACTGCGGAATCGTAGTCCACCCACAGCACGCGGCCCGCATCGAGCGAGGGGCCGAAGCCGCCGATGAAACGACCCGCAGGCGTGGTGCGGTCGCGGCCCGGAATCTCGCGCAGCGCAAGTCCGGCGACGCCGGGAGCTACGTGATCGCCGGTTGCCGAGCCAAACAGTCCGGGCGTGGCGCCGCGCAGTCGGCCGTCACCGCTGAACACCAGGATCTGTGCAGCGGCCTTGTCCATGATCGCGAAGGGATAGCCCTGGTTGTCCTTGCTTGCGACAACCCAGCCGGCGAGTTCAATCACCGTGTCGGACACCTTCTGGTCGGGCGGAAGCTGATCGACGGCGCTTGCCGTTTGTTGCACGGTGGCGTCCTTGGCGCTGGCTTCGTCGATGCTTGCGAACGCCAACACGCCAAAGGCGGCGAGGATTACAGGGTAGGTATGCGTACGGATGGGGCGGTTCCTTGCAATGAAGACTGATCGAGGGGAGGAAGCCAGTGGCCGGTCAAGGCCACCGGATCCTGAATTCAGATATTCATCATGAATCGAACGGAGCGATCAGCCGCGCGGTGTGCGGCGTGGTGCTCTTTCGAGTTGCTGGACGCGACCTTCAATTTGATCCAGCCGTTGGTTGGCCTGCTGTGCGGATTGGTTGGCGGACTCGGCGCTCTGTGCTGCGCCCTGCACCCTCGTGTCGAGTTGGTCGAGGCGTGAGTTGATCCCTGCGAACTCTTCTTTATAGGTTGCACAGGACGCCAGGCTCATGACGACGACTGCCACGCCGAGCGTACGCGCCATCACCATTTTCTGCTTGGTCATGAACATTCCACTTCCTCCTACGTTTGGGGGATCTCGAATATAGCTACGTTTTCGCAGAGCAGCGTGATGCACTTTCAGCTGACGTTTGCACAGATAAATGAACTGTGAAGGTGCTTGAATGAGCAGCGTTGCGGCTTGAATTCAGCAAGCTCAAGGAATGCCGTTGAATTTGATGGACCAATGCGTGGTGCTCGCAGTCATCTATGCAGATATGAGGTGAAAATTTGTCGGCAAACAGGTGTTCGCTTCCGCACTGATTGGCATGCAGTGATGTCTTCGACTTGCCAATTCATCGGTATGAATTGGCATCGTGGTCGGCTGCGAGGCGTGCACGAAGTGGGTGTTATCTCTGCATGCAACACGCAGCTGTTGCGTCGCGCGGTGTGGTTGCTTTGAGTCACGCTGTTTATCAGGACGTTCGGCGCAATGATCACGTTCTGCGCGTTTGCTGATCAGTTCGTTCGCTGCCAGCAGGTATCGTTGAATGCACGAACCGTGCAGACGTTTGGTTTTGGTGGCTTCGCGGCTTACGCCGCTCCCACAACCTCCACGACCGCCGCAGCGTCCACAACACTGTGTTGGCTACTTCAGCTGCGAGGGTGATGTGCCGTAGTGGCGCTTGAACGCGGCACTGAAGCTGCTGGTGTGCGCATAGCCGGCGATGGTGGCAGCGACATCCACGGGAACGCGCTGGCGCAGCAGTGCATGGCGGGCGCGTTCCAGCCGTAGCTCGCGCTGGTAGTTGGCAATGCTTTGCCCATGGCAATACTGGAAGCCACGCTGCAGGTCCACCGCATTGGTGCCGAGCTGGCGCGCCATCTGCGCGATGCTCAGTGTGTCGGCCTCTCCACTTTGCAACCACTGCTGCAGGCGAGTGACGCAGCGCTGCAGGCGCGCACCCAAAGGCTTCTCGCTGCCTTCGCTGGCCAGTGTCTGCAGCACGTCCGCCGCCAGTTCCAGGGCAAAGCTCTCCTGCTGCAGGCGGCGCAGCAACGGCAGCGAACCGGTCTTGTTCTCCAGCAGTTGCGTCGCCCGCTGCAACAACGGCGCCGGCGGCCGCCATGCATGGTTGTCGGCATGGCCACTACAAACGCGTGCCAATCGGGCACTGCCACGGGAATCGGCCTGCAACTGCCGCTGCAACCAGTCACCGCTGAGGTGCAGGCTGACCTTGCCTTCCTCTCGTCCAGCCTGCCAATGGCGCTGGAAGCTGTCTTCCTCACGCAGGTGGACCAGCATGGTCGGCATGCGCCGATGATTGCCCTCCAGCCGCAAGCGATGCGTGCCGATGGCAACGTCGGCCTCGCCATCCACCAGAAAGCCGGCAGTGATGCCCGCTGCCAGACGGTTGTGGCTGCAGCCGCCCACCATGTCGCGGCTGCGGCTCAGGTAGAGCGACACGCCATCGTCCAGCGCGTGCACCTGCTGCCAGCCGGCCAACACCGGCGTGGCGTCGGCCATGCCAGCATCGAAATCAACCTGCCCGCCCAGCGCGTGGGCTGCGGTCATCAGTTCGGCGCAGGTGAAAACCTGCATGCAGGGCATCCCGGAATGTGGTCCTGCCTAAATTTTCCTTCGCTGCGCCTAAACTTTCAATGGTATTGATAACTATTCTTATTTGAGGGGTCGCGTATGGACGGCCCTGCCCCGTATTCAGTGAAGGTCAGTGGCAATGGGTTTGACGATCAAGCAGGCGGCCGTGGTCCGCGCCGTCTTCCACGATGAAGTCAGCGCGGACGAGATCCGCCACTGGTTGCAGCGTGTGGAAGCATTGATCATGGCCGCCACGCCGTTCTACTTCATCGCCAGCACCGTACCCGGTGCCAGCTTCAGTGACGATTACCGCGCCATCCAGGCGGTCTGGTACAAGCAGCACAAACCCGCCTTCCGTGTTTACTGCAAGGGCCTGGTGCGCATCGCCAGCAGCGCCGCCGAGCAGCAGCGGCTGGATACGCCGGCCCTGCATGCGGCCTGGGGCGTGCCCTACTACGTCACCACTGACGACGCCGACGGCATGCGCTGGGTCGGCCAACAGCTGGAGCAGGCCGATGCGCACTGAGCATGGCGCTGCCTCGCGTTTCGGCCTGGGCGTGATCGTGGTGCTGTACATGGCCCATGCGCTGCCGCTGTATTTCTACAACGTGGCGGTACCCGCCATCCTGCGCAGCCAGGGCGTGGACCTGCGCTGGATCGGCATGTTGTCGCTGCTGTACCTGCCGTGGGCGTTCAAGTTCATGTGGGCGCCGCTGGTGGACCGCTGGCACCTGCCTGCCCTGGGCCGTCGCCGCAGCTGGTTGTGGCTGACCCAGCTGCTGTTGCTGGTCGGCATCCTGGTGTTGGCCTTCACCGGTCTGGACCATGGCCTGACCGTGTTCGTGCTGGTCGGCATGTGGATCTCCACCATTGCCGCCACCCAGGACATCGCCATCGATGGCTATACGGTGGAAGCATTGGCACCGGCCGAGCACCGCCTCGGCAGCATGGCGCAGAGCGTGGGCGTGGCGCTGGGCAGCATGGTCGGCGGTGCAGGCGTGCTGTGGCTGTACGAAACCCGCGGCTGGAACGCGGCCCTGCTGAGCCTGGCGGCGATGAGTGCCTTGACCCTGTTCGCCGTGCAGCAGATCAACGAGATGCCACGGCCGGCGGCCAGCCAGCGGCCGAGCGTGCTGCGTGCGCTGCGCAGGCCCGAGCTGCGCTGGGCGCTGCTGCTGATCGTCCTGTATCGCATGGTGGAGGCACCGGCGATGGCGATGGTCAATCCGCTGCTGGTCGACCAGAAGTGGAGCCTGACCGAGATCGGCCTGCTGATCTCGGTGGGCGGTGCCGGCGTTGGCATGTTGGCTGCGGTGGGCGCGGCTTGGCTGCTCAAGCAGCGCAGCGCCGAACAGCTGCTGATGCACGCCGGTTGGTGGCGCACGCTGCTGTATGTACTGCTGGCCGCCTTGCTGTACAGCGGTGTGCTTGCCTCCTCGCAGTTTGGGCTGGGCGCGCTGGTGATCGCCCTGCTGGCCCTGCGCTATGTCGCCATGACCAGCCTGTATGCCTTGTTCATGCGGCTCAGCTCGCGCGAGCAGGCCGGCACCGACTTCACCCTGCTGGTGTGCTTCGAACTGCTGATCTATTTCATCGGTGGTGCCTTGTCCGGCTTCCTCGCCAAGGGCCTGGGTTACCCCGCTTATTACGTGGCGCTGGCGATCGTCTCCGCGCTTGGGTTGCTGTTGTGCCGGCCGCTGCTGCGCCGCTTCGCGCCCTCTCCTTCTTCTCCCTGATACGTTCCGAGGACACCATGCGGCATACCGCAGCAACGCTTCCGCTCGCCCTGCTGAGCCTGGCCATCAGTGGCCAGCTGGCAGCACAGGCCAACACCACCAGCGGCACCCGCCAGCTGGATGCCGTCAGCGTCACCGCCGTGCGCGGCGCACGCAGCGTGGCCGAGATCGCCGGCACCGTGTACGCCATCGAGCGCGAGCAGATCGCCCAACAAACCGCTGCCGGTCGCAGCACCGCCGACATCCTCGGCCAGCTGGTGCCGTCGCTGGCACCGGCCAGTGGCACTACCAGCAACTACGGCATGACCATGCGTGGCCGTAGCGTGCAGGTGATGATCGATGGCGTGCCGCTGACTGGCGCACGCGATGGCTCACGCCAGCTCAACAGCATCTCGCCGACGATGATCGAGCGCATCGAGGTGATCTCCGGTGCCACCGCGCTGTACGGCGCCGGTGCCAGCGGCGGCATCATCAACATCATCACCCTGCAGCCGGGCGACGCGCCGGTGCAGCTGGCCAGCCAGCTCGGCCTGCGCACGCCCTCCGATGTATCCAGCGACAACCTGGCCTGGAACGCCGCGCAGACCATGACCGTGCGTGGTGACAGCTTCAGCGGTGCATTTGGTATCGCCTATGGCCGCCAGGGCGCATCGCTGGATGCGCATGGCCGCCGCATCGGCCCGGAGATCGCCCAGACCGACCGCCAGGACACCGAGACCAAGGAACTCAACGCGCGCCTTGAATGGGCGCTTAGCCCGGCCCAGCAGCTCAGCGTGGGCGTGCGTTGGTATGACGACCAGCAGGACAGCGACTACGGCCCGGATTACGGCCCGCGCCTGGCGATGCTGTTCAATCCCGCCTACCAGCCCAGCCACAACGCCGTCGATGGCCTGCAGTTGAACCCACAGCCGCGCACCCGCCACCAGGGCGTCAATGCGCAATACCGCAACCGCGACGTGTTCGGCGGCCAGGAGCTGAGCGTGGAAGCCTATTACCGCAATGAACAGGGCCGCTGGTTCCCGTCGGTATCGACGCTGGTGCATCCGGCGCTGCCGGGCGGCTATGCCTATGTGGCCATGCAGTCCAATACCGACATCGACGTCTGGGGCCTGCGCAGCGCCCTGCACAAGGGCTTCGATATCGGCGGGCGCAGCCTGCAGCTGTCCTATGGCGTGGACCATGAGCGCGAAGAGGACAGCCAGCGCGGGCAGATGTACGACATCAACCGCTTCATCGCCAGCAACGGCCTGAACTACGTGCCGACTGCACAGTACGCGATGGGCCCGGATGTGCGCGTGGACACCACTGGCCTGTTCCTGCAGGCCGACCATGCGCTGAGCGAACGTTTCAGCGTGCAGGCCGGCGTGCGCCACCAGATCCTGCGCAACAACGTGGACGATTCGCTGCCCTACACCGAGGCGATCACCGCCGACGCGGTGGCCGGCTATCAGCCGCAGCTGCTGGCCGGTGGCCGCGTGCGCCATTCGCAGACGCTGTTCAATGCCGGCGTGGTCTACAAGTTCAGCGATGCGCAGCAGTTGTTCGCCAACTTCTCGCAGGGCTTCAGCCTGCCCGATACGCAGCGCATGCTGCGTGACGTGCCAGCCAACTTCGTCATCGACAGCCGCAACATCGGCCCGATCAAGGTCGACAACTACGAGCTGGGCTGGCGCTTGAACAACACGCAGCTGCAGAGTGCGGTGACCGCGTTCTACAACCGCTCGGACAAGACCGTGCAGTTCAACCGCAACTACAGCGTGTCAGTGGCCGATACCGACGAGCGCGTCTACGGCGTGGAGGCCAACCTGCGCTATACGCCTAGCGCGCAGCTGGAACTGGGTGCCAGCGTGGCCAGCACCCGCGGCCAGTACCGTGATGCGGCCGGCCAGTGGCGCGAGCTCAATGCGTTTCGTGTCTCGCCGTTGAAGGCAGGCGTGCATGGTCAGTGGCGCTTTGCCAACGATAGCCTGCTGCGTCTGCAGGGCCAGGCCGTCGGCGGCACTGATGATGCGTGGCGTGACGCGCAGCTGGCTTCGGTCAGCCCGACCATCCGCGCGACGCCGGCGGCGAAGATCCGTGGCTATGCGGTGTTCGACCTGATTGGCGAGCTGCCGCTGGCGGGTGGGCGTTTCAGCGTGGGTGTCTACAACCTGGCTGATCGTGACTACAAGACGGTCTATGGCCAGCAGGCGGAAGCGACCTACGGCAAGATTTCCAGCGTGCCGGCGCAGGGGCGGACGTTTGGGGTTGGGTATCGGATCGAATACTGAGGCTGTTGCTTTCGCTTGAAGCCCCTCTCCTACGGGAGAGGGGTTGGGGTGAGGGTTGGGGCGAAGCCCGCGCGATACTTTTCACGAGGCTTCGCTCTTACCCTCATCCGCCCCGTTGGGGCACCTTCTCCCGTCGGGAGAAGGAGGTGGCTCGTTACCTCCGCGCCGCCAGAATCCGCGTCAACAGGTCCGCAGCCCCATCAATCCGCCGCAGATGCGGATACCGCAGACCTTCGCGATAGTCGATACGCACGGTACGGAAGCTGTCCGCCTGGCGCACGATCAACTCGATCGGTGTGCCGTTCTGCTTGCCATCAATCAGCGCCTGCTTGATCCGGCCGCCGCTGTACGCCAGGCCGTTCACCGCAATAACCGTCACATCCTTGGCCAAGCCCGCATTGAACGCGGGGCTGTCCCAGCCCACGGCCTGCAGCACGCCATCATTGCCGATCTTCAAACCCAAGGAGTACTGCAGGTCGGTAGCGCCATCGGCCTCGCCATCGGCAACCACAAGATTCGGCTGGTCATCGAAGTACAGCTCCCAGCCCGCAGCGCTCAAACCATCCGGCGCCTTGCCATCACGCGCATCCAGGCGGCTACCGATGAAGGTATCCCAGTCGCCGGGCTGCACTGCTTCCAGGCCCTGCATCACGTCAGCGCGATCGTACAGGCGGATCTCGCCCTGCTTGCCGCCCTGGTGGAAGCGCTTGGCGAAGTCGTCCAGCGTGACTTTGCCTTTCGACAAGCTGCGCAGGCGTGCATCCACGCCCAGCCATAGCAGCGTGCTCTCGTTATAGAACTCGAACGCACGCTGCCAGTCGGCCCATGCCTGCGGCTTGGAATTGAAGTCGAGGATGCCCTGGTGCACGGTGTCGTGCAGGTCGCGCCATTGCCGGCCCGGCTGTGTTGCGTAGTTGGCCTGCAGCTGTGCCAGCATCGCCATCGCATAGTCCGGCTTCCACAGCCCTGAACGTGCTGCCAACACCACCGCCCAATACTGGGTCTGGCCCTCGTACATCCACAACTCGTCGTTGTGCATCGGTGCGTTGTAATGCGGTACCCAGGTCGGGCGTGGACGCCAAGCCTTGCCTACCCATGCATGCGCATATTCGTGCGGCAGCAGGTCGTTGTCGAGGAAGGGCCGCTCGCCACGCAGGTAGCCGTCGTGCATGCCGTTCTCGCTGCTCTGCGCATGCTCAAGACCGATGCCACTGAACACGTCCGATACCGCCAGCAGGAAGTTGTAACGCGTGTACGGACGCGAACCGAATACTGCATCGGCCTCGCGCACCAGCGCGCGATGCGCATCCAGCACCTTGGCATCGGCCTGCAGGCCCTGCGGGTTTTCGCCGACTACGTCCAGCCACACCGGTTGTTTGGATGTCCCGTCCAGCGCGAAGCGCTTAAAGTACTGGCCGGCGAATACCGGCGAATCAATCAAAGTCATCAGCGACACCGGCGCGTACTGTTCGTTGCCGCCGCTGCGCTGTGCAACATCCAGCGCGGTGCCGCTCTGCCAGCCGTCGGGCAGGCGCAGGCTGGGTTTGATCTGGATGCCGCGTGCGTCATAGCCGGCCGGGTACAGCAGCACGCGATGCCATTGCAGGTCGAGCATGTTCGGCGTCATCGCCACCCGGCCCTGGTCGCTGGCAGTCGGTGACAGGTACTGGAACTCGATATCCAGCACGCCGACGCCTTCCGGCACCTGCAGCTTGAAGGCATACATGTCGCCGGAATCGCGCGCCCATTGCAGCACCTGGCCGTTGCCGCGGATGACCAGCCCGGCCATTTGGTTGATCGGGCCAGTTGGCGCGTGATTGCCTGGTATCCACTGCGGGTACCACAGGGTCAGCGCACCGGCCGATACCGGAATGCGCTGGTACACACGCTGGATGCGGCGCTGGATGTCGCTGGCATCCACCTCCAGCTCGATCACGCCCGGGTAGCTTGCCTGCACCTGCATCGCCGCTGCCCGCGCATCCAACGGCTGCGCCTGCAGGCCCGCCAGCGGAACAAGGCCCAGCACCATCGCCACCAACCACTTACGTCCCTGCATCACGCCCCGCCCCTTGCCTGAAGTCTTCGCATCCTAGCCCGCCCGGCTTCAAACGCGCATCCGTCGCCATACCAGGCAACGGTTGTTGGCCGGCATCGCCACGTCCTCTTGCAGCTCCAGCTGCTGCGCGCGTGCCAAGGCATCAACCGCCTCGAAATCGCGGATGCCAGAGCGCGGGTCCCGCGCCTTCAGCCAGCCGTCGAAGTTGCGGTTGCTGTCGCTGGTGAAGGCGCCGCTATAGTTGAACGGACCATAGGCGATGAACAACGCATCTGGCGCCATCAGCGACGGCAGCCCGGCAAACAGCGCCTGCATCTGCTCCCAGCCCATGATGTGCAGGGTGTTGGCGCTGAACACGGCGTCGAAGCCGGCCACGCTGTCATGCACCGGCAGCGGCGGCAAGGGCTGCAGGCCTTCGCCAATCACTGCCTGCAGTTCCAGCGGCACAGGCGTATTCGGCACCGCCGCCTCGTCCAGCCATTGGCGTATCCCGGGCAGGTAGTCGCAGTGATCGCTGGCCTGCCAACGCAGCCATGGCATCGCAGCGGCAAAGTGCACGGCATGCTGGCCGGTGCCGCTGCCGATCTCCAGGACAGTGCGGGCCTGGCCCAGATGCTGCTGTAGGACCTGCAGGATGGGTGCGCTGTTGCGCTCGCAGGATTCGGAGTACGGCTTGGTGGTCATCGCGTGGGGCCCGGGGAATGCTGCGCAGATTGTGCCGCAGTGCCTGTTTAACGCCATGCATGACCATGGTCACTTGTGCCTGAACCCCCGCGCCACCGAGATTCAAGGGTCTTGTGCGATGCATTGCATCGCTGGCTCTGGAGTTCCGCCCGTCATGCAACGCCGCCAGTTTCTTTCGCTCTCCGGCCTCGGCCTCGCCGGCTTCATGCTGCCCAATGCACAGCTGATCGCTGCCGAGGAGTTGTTGGCCCCGGCCGATGTCGCCAAGAAGAAGCTGCTGGCCGACACCGTGCTGGCGCTGGCCAAGCAGGGCGGTGCCAGTTACTGCGACGTGCGCATCGGCCGCTACCTCAACCAGGCCATCGTCACCCGCGAAGACAAGGTGCAGAACGTCACCAACAGCGAGTCGGCCGGCGTCGGCATCCGCGTGATCGTCAATGGTGCGTGGGGCTTTGCCGCCAGCAACCAGTCCACTGCACAGGGCGTAGCCGCCGCGGTGGCACAGGCGATTGCAATTGCCCGCGCCAACGCGAAGATCCAGACCAAACCGGTGCAGCTGGCACCCACGCCGGGCGTGGGCGAGGTGCAGTGGAAGACGCCGATCCGCCAGAACGCGATGGCGGTACCGGTCAAGGACAAGGTGGATCTGCTGCTGTCGATCAATGCGGCGGCGATCAATGCCGGTGCCAACTTCATCAACTCACAGCTGTTCCTGGTCAACGAGCAGAAGTACTTCGCCTCCAGCGATGGTTCGTGGATCGACCAGGACGTGCACCGCATCTGGTTGCCGTTCACCGCCACCGCCATCGACAAGGCCAGCGGCAAGTTCCGCACCCGCGCTGGACTGTCGGCACCGGCCGGCATGGGCTGGGAATTCCTCGAGGGCAATGCCGCCGACAAGCATCAGCTGCCGGGCGGCGTGGTGGCCTACGGCCATTCCTATGATCCGGTGGAAGATGCGATTGCCGCTGCCAAACAGGCGCGCGCCAAGCTCACTGCGCCGTCGGTGAAGCCGGGCAAGTACGACCTTGTGCTGGACCCGTCCAACCTGTTCCTGACCATCCACGAGAACGTCGGCCATCCTTTGGAGCTGGACCGTGTGCTGGGCTATGAAGCCAACTACGCGGGCACCAGCTTCGCCACGCTTGACAAGCGCGAGGCCGGCTTCCGCTGGGGCAGCGACATCGTCAACTTCACCGCCGACAAGACCGTGCCTTACAGCCTGGGTGCGGTGGGCTATGACGATGAGGGCGTGAAAACCAGGCAGTGGGATCTGGTCAAGGACGGCATCCTGGTCAACTACCAGGCCACCCGCGACGAAGTGCATATCCTCGGCGAGAACGCCTCGCACGGCTGCAGTTATGCCGACTCGTGGAAGAGCGTGCAGTTCCAGCGCATGGCCAATGTGTCGCTGGCGCCGGGCAAGACGCCGCTGACCCCGGCGCAGATGATCAAGGACGTAGAGAACGGCATCTACATCCACGGCCGTGGTTCGTATTCCATCGACCAGCAGCGCTACAACGCGCAGTTTGGTGGGCAACTCTGCTACCAGATCAAGAACGGTGAGATCGCCGGCATGGTCGAGGATGCGGCCTACCAGATCCGTACGCCTGAGTTCTGGAATGCCTGCAGCGCGATCTGCGATGAGCGCGATTTCCGCATGGGCGGTTCGTTCTTTGATGGCAAGGGTCAGCCGGGGCAGGTATCTGCGGTGTCGCATGGTTCGGCGACCACGCGCTTTGATGGGGTGAACATCATCAATACGGCGCGCAGCCTCGGCTGATGCGGATAGCCCCTCTCCCATCGGGAGAGGGATTGGGGTGAGGGTACGGGCGAAGCCGCGCTGCAGGGCGTTGCTAGCAATAGCGATGGGGGCACCGGTGAATGCTCAAGCACGACGCAACCCGTTTGTCGTCTTTGATCCCCGCCACCGGACTTCGCCCGTACCCTCATCCGCCCCTTCGGGGCATCCCCGCCTTCGCGGGGACAAGCTCTTCTCCCGAAGGGGGAAGGTCAACCGCCTCACCGCGTCGTATATCCACCATTGACCAGAATCGTCTGACCGGTCATCCACCAGCCCTCGGATACCAGGAAACGCACCCACGGCACGATGTCCTCGATGTCGGTCAGCCCGGTCTTGGAGAACGGCGACAACGCCGCTGCAGTCTTGTGATAGGCCACCGCATCCGCACCCTCGGCCGGATAGAAGAACGAGGTGTCCATCGGTCCCGGGCCAATCGCGGTCACTGAAATCCCACGTTCGCCAAATTCCTTGGCCGCCGCACGCGTGTAGTGCTCCACGGGCGCCTTGGTACCGGCATAGCTGGAATAGAACGGGGTGAATGCGCCCAGCAAGGACGTCACCAGCGTGCACACCTTGCCGTTGTCGGCGAGGTTGCGGCCGGCCTCTTTCAGGAAGAAGAACGCGGTCTTGTTGTTGACCGCATCCATGGCATCGAACTCGGCTTCGCTGATCTGCGTCATCGGCTTCTTCAGCACCTTGCCAACCGTGTTGACGGCGATATCGATGCGGCCCATGGCCTGCTTCGCGTCATCGAACAGTTGCTCCATCGCCGCAGCCGAGGTCAGGTCGGCCTGGAACAGATGTGCATTGGCGCCGGCTGCACGCACCGCTTCGGCAGTCGCTTCGGCCTCGGCACGCGCAGCCTCGCTGTTGTAGTGGATGGCCACGCCGCTGGCGCCTTGACTGGCGAAATCCCGGGCCAACAAGCCGCCCAGGTTCTTGCCGCCGCCGGCGATGAGGATGGTCTTGCCGTGGATGCGATGGTCGGTCATTGCGAACTCCTGTGGCTTGGGGGAATGCCAACAGAGCCTATCGACTTGGTTTTCCGGATAAAGCCGGTCATTCTGACTTCACTTGTCGGCCCATCCGGACAATCGCCATGGATCGTATCGAGCTGTACCGCGTCTTCGTGCGGGTAGTGGACTGCGCCGGCTTCACCCGCGCCGCCGACCAGCTCAAGCTGCCGCGCTCCACGGTGTCCGAGGCAGTCCGCACGCTGGAGCAGCGGCTGGGCACGCGCCTGCTCCACCGCACCACCCGCCGGGTCACGCCAACCCAGGATGGGTTGCTGTTCCATGCCCGCTGCCAGCAGTTGATCGCCGATGCGGACGAGGCCGAGCAGCTGTTCCGGCAATCACCGCAGGCCCTGAGTGGGCGGATCAAGGTGGATGTGCCCGGCCGCATCGGTCGCCTGGTCATCGCCCCGGCATTGCCCGGCTTCCTGCAGGCGTTTCCGCAGATCGACGTCGAACTGGGCATGACCGATCGCAGCATCGACCTGATCGAGGACGGCGTGGATTGCGCGTTGCGGGTAGGTCCGTTGCAGGACTCACGGCTGGTGGCACGCAGCATGGGCCAGTTGCCGCTGATCAACGTGGCCAGCCCTGCGTACGTGGAGCGCCATGGCATGCCCATGCACCCTTCGCAGCTCGGCATGCATTGGGGCGTGCTGTATGCCTCGCCCGGCAACGGCCGGGTCGAGTCCTGGGAATGGCGCGAGAACGGCGTCCTGCGCAGCCAGCCCTTGGCGGGGCGGGTCACCGTCAACAGTGCCGAGGCCTATATCGCCTGCTGTATCGCCGGCCTGGGGATGATCCAGATTCCCGCCTACGACGTGCGTGCCGAGCTGGCGGCTGGCAGCTTGCTGGAGGTGATGCCCGGGCATCGCGCCGATCCCATGCCGATGCACCTGCTGTTCCCGCACCGTCGCCATCCTTCGCAACGGCTGCGGGTGTTCGTGGACTGGTTGCAGCAGGTGTTGCTGGAAGTAGTCGGGTGATTGGATGGTTTGTCTACTTGCCGGCACTGCAGAGGCTTACCCCTCCCCCACCCTCCCCTTCGCTATGCGAAAGGGAGGGAGTAAGCCCGCGCCCTTCTGGCAACAGGCGAAGGGATTGGCTGGGGAGAGGGGAGCGCTTCGCAGAAATCCCAAATAAATCGCCAGTCCATGCCTAAAGTCACTACCGCTGCAAACACCTGCCCGCAAGAATCGAACAGTTCGCAGAACACCGCGAAGCCACCGTCATTTGTTGCCGTAGCGCCCGCCTCGCGGGCCTTGCCCCGTGGAGAGCAGCCTTGCAGAGACGTGACTTCCTAGCCCTGACCGGGCTTACCGCTGGCGGCCTGATGGTGCCGTCCTTCTTCGGCAAGGCCATCGCCGCCGAGCACCTGTTGACCGCACTCGATCCGGCCTTGAAGAAGCGCCTGGCCGATGACGCGCTCAATGCCGCGCGTGCTGCCGGCGCTACTTACTGCGATGTGCGCATCGGCCGCTACCTGCGCCAGTTCGTGATCACCCGCGAGGACAAGGTCCAGAACGTGGTGAACACCGAATCCACCGGCACCGGCATCCGCGTCATCGTCAACGGTGCCTGGGGCTTTGCCGCCACCAATGACCTGAGCCCGGCCGGCGTGGTCAAGGCCGCGCAGCAGGCCGCCGCCATCGCCAAGGCCAATGCCAAGGTGCAGACCGCGCCGGTGCAGTTCGCCAAGGCACCCGGTTACGGCGAGGTCAGCTGGCGTACGCCGATCAAGAAGAACGCGATGGAAGTGCCGATCAAGGACAAGGCCGATCTGCTGCTGGGCGTGAATGCCGCAGCCATCGGCGCCGGCGCCAGCTTCGTCAACTCCATGCTGTTCCTGGTCAACGAACAGAAGTACTTCGCTTCCACCGACGGCTCCTACATCGACCAGGACGTGCACCGCATCTGGGCACCGATGACGGTCACCGCCATCGACAAGACCAGCGGCAAGTTCCGCACCCGCGCCGGCCTGTCCTCGCCGATGGGCCTGGGTTACGAATATCTGGATGGCGACGCCTCCGGCAAGACCGTGCTGCCCAATGGCGTCACCGTCTACGGCCAGTCCTATGACATGCGCGAAGACGCCATCGCCGCCGCCAAGCAGACGCAGGAAAAGCTCAAGGCACCGTCGGTCAAGCCGGGCAAGTACGATCTGGTCCTGGACCCGTCGCACACCTGGCTGACCATTCACGAAGCCGTCGGCCATCCGCTGGAACTGGACCGCGTGCTCGGCTACGAAGCCAACTACGCCGGCACCAGCTTCGCCACCCTGGACAAGCGCGAGCAGCGCTTCCAGTACGGCAGCGACAAGGTCAACATCTTCGCCGACAAGACCCAGCCGGGTTCGCTCGGCGCCGTTGCCTACGACGACGAAGGCGTGAAGACCAAGCGCTGGCCGCTGATCAGCGACGGCAAGCTGGTCGACTACCAGACCATCCGTGACCAGGCACATATCCTTGGCAAGACCGAGTCCGATGGCTGCTGCTACGCCGACTCCTGGTCCAGCGTGCAGTTCCAGCGCATGGCCAATGTGTCGCTGGCGCCGGGCAAGACCCCGTTGTCGGTGGCCGACATGATCAAGAACGTCGAGAACGGCATCTACATCATCGGTGACGGTTCGTTCTCCATCGACCAGCAGCGTTACAACGCGCAGTTCGGTGGCCAGCTGTTCTATGAAATCAAGAACGGCCAGATCACCCGCATGCTCGAGGACGTGGCCTACCAGATCCGCACGCCGGAATTCTGGAACGCCTGCAGCGCCATCGCCGACGAACGCGACTACCGCCTGGGCGGCTCGTTCTTCGACGGCAAGGGCCAGCCGGGCCAGGTCTCGGCCGTGTCGCACGGCTCGTCCACCGCCCGTTTCGACGGCATCAACGTCATCAATACCGCGCGCAGCCTCGGCTGATCGTCAAGGAGCTTCTGAACCATGAGCATCTTCACCGAACAGGAAGCCAAGGCCATCCTGGACAAGGTCATCGCGCTGTCCAAGGCCGATGAATGCACCGCCACGCTGGCCGGCTCGGTCGACGGCAACATCCGTTTCGCGCTGAACAACGTCTCCACCAGTGGCATCGTCAGCAACGCCGAACTGGCCGTGCAGGTTGCCTTCGGCAAGCGCGTCGGCACCGCCTCGATCAATGAGTTCGACGACGCTTCGCTGGAGCGTGTGGTCCGCCGCGCCGAGGACCTGGCCAAGCTGGCGCCGGAGAACCCGGAGTTCATGCCGGCCATCGGCAAGCAGCAATACCGCTCAAGCCCGACCTTCAGCGAATCGACCGCGGCCATCACCCCGGAATTCCGCGCCCAGGTGGCCGCCGACTCCATCACCCCCTGCCGTGGCCACGGCCTGATCGCTGCCGGCTTCCTGGAAGACGGCAACGGTTTTGTCGCCATCGCCAACAGCAATGGCAACTTCGGCTACCAGAAGACCACCAACTTCAACTACACCTGCACCGTGCGTACCGAAGACGGCCGCGGCTCGGGTTGGGTTGGCCGCAACCTCGCCAACGCTGCCGATTTCAAGGCCGACCAGGACATCGAGATCGCCAAGCGCAAGGCCACCGAATCGGCCGAAGCCAAGGCACTGGAACCGGGCAAGTACACGGTGATCCTGGAGCCGGCGGCCGCTGCTGGCCTGATCAGCTTCATGATGAACTTCTTCAGCGCACGCTCGGCCGATGAAGGCCGCAGCTTCCTGTCCAAGAAGGGCGGCGGCAACAAGCTGGGCGAGCAGGTCTACGACAGCAAGGTCAACCTGTTCGCAGATCCGTGGCATCCGGATGCAGCGGTGTTGCCGTGGGACGGCGAAGGCATGCCGCGCGAGCGCATCGCCATCATCGAGGACGGCAAGGTCGCCAACCTGGATTACTCGCGCTACTGGGCACAGAAGCAGGGCAAGACGGCCAAGGCCAGCGCCGGCAACCTGCTGATGAGCGGCGGCACCAAGTCGATCGCCGAACTGGTGCGTGGCACCGAAAAGGGCATCCTGGTCACCCGCACCTGGTACATCCGCATGGTCGACCCGCAGACCGTGCTGCTGACCGGCCTGACCCGCGACGGCACCTTCTACATCGAGAACGGCCAGATCAAGCACCCGGTGAAGAATTTCCGCTTCAACGAGTCGCCGGTGATCATGCTCAACAACATCGACGAGCTGGGCAAGCCGGTGCGTGTGGCCGGTGACGAGTCCAGCTTCGTGATGATGATCCCGCCGATGAAGCTGCGTGACTTTACGTTTACCTCCTTGTCGGATGCGGTGTAACTGATGACCCCTTCTCCCTCCGGGAGAAGGTGCCCGAAGGGTGGATGAGGGTTGGGCCTGAAGCGCTTACCCTCACCCCAACCCCTCTCCCGAAGGGAGAGGGGCTTTAACCGAGTCCCCTGCTTTTGTCCCCACCCTGTCTGACGCGAGCGCAATTCCTTCACCTGCTGCTGGGCGGCGCGGTGAGCGCCGCCTTGCCGGGCATCGCAAGCGCGCAGGCCAGCCGCTACGACTTCTGGTTCACCCGCCTGCGCTACGACTCCGGCGACTGGGACGTGGACGCGCGCATGCCGTCCAACCTGATCACCTCATTGGTCGATTACACCACCTTGCGCGTGGACCCCAAGGAACACGTCATCGCGCTGTCTGACCCGAAGATGCTGGCCGCACCCTTCTGCTATCTCGCCGGGCACAAGCTGGTCGAGTTCAATCCGGAAGAGCGCCGCAACTTCGAACGCTATGTGCGCAACGGCGGCTTCGTCTTCGTCGACGACTGCAACCACGACATCGACGGCCTGTTCGCCACCTCCTTCGAAGCACAGATGCGCAGCATCTTCGGCGCCAGCGCAATGAAGAAACTGCCCAACACCCACGCCATCTACAACAGTTTCTTCAAGTTCCCCGAAGGCCCACCAGCCACCGGTTTCGAACTCAACGGCTGGGGTGATGACCTGGTCCACGACTACCTCAAGGGCATCGAGATCGATGGCCGGCTGGGCGTGCTCTACAGCAACAAGGACTACGGTTGCGAATGGGACTACGACTGGCGCAACAAACGCTTCCTGGCCGAAGACAACACCAAATTCGGCGTGAACATCGTGATGTACGCACTGACGCATTGACCCCACAGGTGACCGCATGACTGCCCCCGATCTGGACTCACTACTGCCGCGCTTGAACGAGCTGCGCAGCGCGCTCGCACAGGCCGTGGTCGGCCAGCACGAGGTCGTCGAACAACTGCTGATAGGCCTGCTGGCCGGCGGCCACTGCCTGCTCGAAGGCGCGCCCGGCCTGGGCAAGACCCTGCTGGTGCGCTCGCTCGGGCAAGCGCTTGAGCTGCAGTTCCGGCGCGTGCAGTTCACCCCCGACCTGATGCCCAGCGACATCCTCGGTACCGAACTGCTGGAAGAAGACCATGGCACCGGCAAGCGCGCGTTCCGCTTCCAGCAAGGGCCTATCTTCACCAACCTGCTGCTGGCCGACGAACTCAACCGTACCCCGCCCAAGACCCAGGCCGCGCTGCTGGAAGCGATGCAGGAGCGCACCGTCAGCTACGCCGGCACCACCTACGCCCTGCCCTCACCGTTCTTCGTGCTGGCCACGCAGAACCCGATCGAACAGGCCGGCACCTATCCGCTGCCGGAAGCCCAGCTCGATCGCTTCCTGCTACATGTCCGCGTCGACTACCCAAGCGAAGCCGAAGAACGCGACATCCTCGCCCAGACCACCGGCAGCCACAGCGGCGCCGTGCCCAAGGTGATGGATGCCGATGCGGTGAAGGCGCTGCAGCTGGCAGTGCGCGATGTACATATCAGCCCCGACCTGCTCAGCTGGATCACCCGTCTGGTCCGTGCCAGCCGCCCCGGCGATGGCGCGCCGGCCGAAGTGAACAACTGGATCAAATGGGGCGCCGGCCCACGCGCCGGCCAATCACTGGTACTGGCCGCGAAGGCACGCGCCCTGCTGCAGGGCCGCTTCGCCGCCACCCGCGAGGATGTGCAGGCATTGGCCGCGCCGGTGATGCGTCATCGCCTGCTGCTGTCGTTCGCTGCCGAAGCCGAACACAAGAGTGCCGATGACGTGATCACCGCCCTGCTGCACGCGGTGCCGTTCCCGGCCTGATCGACACGACGTTCCACATGGCCGCTCCCACACCACCGCTGATACCCGCCGATGTGCGCAGCCGCCTGCGCAGCCTGCGGCTGTGGCCGCAGCGGGCAAGCGGCAGCCGTGGCATCGGTGCGCATGCCAGCCGCAGCCGCGGTGCCGGCTTGGAGTTCGCGCAGTACCGTGCCTACGAACCGGGCGACGAGCTGCGCCAGATCGACTGGAAGCTTTATGCACGCTCGGATCGCTTCTTCGTGCGCGAGTCCGAGCGCGAAAGCCCGATCACCGTCTGGCTGCTGCTCGATGCCAGCGCCTCGATGGCACAGGCCGATCAGGCGCGGCCCGACTGGCAGCGCCTGGACGCGGCCAAGGCACTGGTCGCCTGCCTCACCGAGCTGGCGATGCAGCAAGGCGATGCCTTCGGTCTGATTGCACTTGGCGGTGATGGCGTGCAGCTGCTGCCAGCCGGAAACGGCCTGCGCCAACGTGATCGGCTGCACCTGCAACTGCATGCGTTGAAGGCTGCAGGGCAATGGCCGCCACAGCAGAAGCTGTCGCCCTTGTGGGAACGCATCGCCAGCAATGACCTGGTGGTGATGATCGGTGATGGCTTTGATGTCGCAGGTGTTGAACTGGCCGAGCGCCTGGCCAAGGCCGGTCGCGACGTCATCCATCTGCAGCTGCTGACGGTGGAGGAGCGCGATTTTCCGTTCCGCGATGGCCATCGTTTTCGTGACCCGGAAACCGGCGATGAGCTCTTGAGCGATGGCGCAACGGTGCGCGGCGAATACCTCGCCCGCTTCAGGGAAGCACAGCGCGTGCTGGACGCACGGCTGCAGGCCGCCGGCATCCGCCATGACACCGCCTATCTCGATGAAGCCATCGACGCGCCCCTGCAGCGTCTGTTCGGGCGTCGTTCCGGGAGCGGCGCATGAGCCTGCTGTGGCTGTTCCCGGCCGGTTTCCTGGCATTGGCAGCACTGTTGCTGCCGCTGCTGATCCACCTCGCCCGCCGCAGCGAACAGCGCATCATCGACTTCGCCGCGCTGCGCTGGCTGTCGGCCAAGCCACGTCCGCGTCGCCGTATCCGCTTCGACGAATGGCCACTGCTGGTGCTGCGCATGCTGCTGCTTGCCTTGCTGGCAGTGCTGTTGGCACGGCCGGCATTGACCGGTGTGCTTGATACGCAGCCGCGCATCGCCGTATTGCCCGGTGTTGATCTTGCTGTCGCCCAACGCGCTGTTGGCAATGTCGATGCACAGTGGTTGTGGCTGGCGGCGGGCTTCCCGTCCATCGACAAGACCCAAGCACCGCAAGGCCCGCAGCCGGTATCCAGCCTGCTACGCGAGCTGGACGCCAGCCTGCCGGCCGATGCGCCGCTTACCGTGGTTGTTCCATCGGTGCTTGATGGCTTGGACGCGCAACGTCCGCAGCTGTCACGAGCGGTGCGCTGGCAGGTGCTGGAGCAGACCACTGCGACGGAAAAGCAGACGACCATCGCGCCGCCGCAGCTGCAGATCCGGCACGACGAAGCTGGCAAGCCGGGCGTGCGCTATCTCGATGCGGCTGCCAGCGCCTGGCGTAGCGCCCGGCCGCAGGCGGCCGATGACACGGTCGCGTTCAACGGTGACGACACGCTACGCGTTTGGCTGTCGGCCAAGCCGCTGCCCGCCGATACAAGCGCATGGCTGCAACGCGGCGGCCGCCTGCTGGTGGATGCACGCACGCCGGTACCCGCCGATGCCCAACGCACACCGCTATGGCGCGACGCCAATGGCGTGCTGGTCGTTGAGCAGATCGGCACGGCGCAAGGCCACTGGCTGCGCTGGGCAGCGCCGCTCCAACCGGCAAACCTGCCGGTGCTGCTTGATGCGGAGTTCCCAGCTGGACTGCGTTCGGTACTGCAGGCTGCACCCACACCACGCCGTGCGCTGGCAGCGACGATGCAGCCGCAAACCGGCACTACGCCGTATCCACAGCCTGCAACCGAGCTGAGCCGTTGGCTGCTGTTGGCAGTCGCCTTGTTGTCCCTGCTTGAGCGCTGGCTGGCCAGTGCACCGCGCCGACGAGGCCAGGCATGAACGCGCCTGCGCTGCTGCGCGCTGCACGCCGACGCACACTGCTGATTGCGTTGTTCGGCGGCCTGCCCTTGGCCCTGGCTGTCAGCTTGCTGGCAACGCGCGTGCTCGGCTTCGATTCCGGTTACATCATCTTCACGCTTGCCTTGCTTGTGGTCGCAGGTATCGCGGTATGGCGTGCGCGGCGGCTGGATGCGCGCTGGTTGATCGCGCGTCTGAACGATCATCCGCGCTTCGAGGACAGTGCTGACCTGCTGTTCGCCGCAGCGTCCACGCTCAACCCGTTGCAGCAACGCCAGCGCCGCCATATCGAGCAGCGTCTGCAAAGCAATCCGCCGGACCTGCGTCCTCGCTGGCCCTGGCAGCGACTGCTGTTGTGTCTGGTGGCTGCCGCGCTGATCGCAAGTGCTGCGCTGCTGTGGCCACGCGCTACAGCCAACGCTCCGGTTACCGTTGGTGGAAGCGCCACCGAAACTGCCGCGACGGACAGCACACCCGCATTGCGTGGCAGCTGGCTGCAGGTCACACCTCCGGCGTACAGCGGCCAGGCAGCGGTAGCCGGCGACAAGCTCGACGCACGCGCCCTGCAAGGCAGCCGCCTGCAGTGGCGCCTGCAGTTCGCACCGCAGCCGCAGCACGCGTGGCTGCAATTCCACGACGGCCGCCGGCTGGCATTGCAGCGCGATGGCGATTACTGGCGCGCTAGCGAGGTGCTGCAACGTGCAGGCCTGTACCGCATCCAGACCGGACCGGCGATGGCAGCCGCCGGGCGCGCCTATCGCCTCGATGTGGTGGTGGACCGTCCGCCGCAGGTCAAGGTGATCGAGCCAGCGCAGACACTCAACCAGGCAGCACCGCGTCAGCGCTTGTGGCAACTGCGCTTTGAAGCCAGCGATGATTTCGGCGTCAACAGCGCCGCCACGCTGGATATCACCACCGCAAAAGGCAGCGGTGAGAACATCACTTTCCAGCAGCGCCAGCTGACACTGAGCGGCAGCGGCCCGGCGACGGCACGACGCTTCGCCTACAGCGCCGACCTGGCCGCGCTCGGCCTGGAACCCGGCGATGAAGTAGTCGCGCGCCTGAGCGTCCGCGACAACCGCAGCCCGCAGCCGCAGGAGGCGCGCAGCGCCAGCCTGATCCTGCGCCTGCCCAGCGAGCAGCAGGTGCAGGCCAGTGATCTGGAAGGCGCGATCAAGAAGGTGATGCCGGCCTACTTCCGCAGCCAGCGGCAGATCATCATCGACGCCGAAGCTCTGCTCAAGCAGCGCGGCAGCCTCGATGCGGACACCTTCATCAAGCGCTCCGATGCGATCGGCGTCGACCAGCGCATCCTGCGCTTGCGCTACGGCCAGTTCCTCGGCGAAGAAGCCGAGGGTGGTGCGAAGGCACCGCCGACCGGCGACCTGCCCACCAGCGATGCCGCGAGCGCCGAAGGACATGCGGATCACGCCGATCATACGGACGATGATGGACACGGCCACGACCATGGCGGCGCAGCTGAAAGCACACCGGTATTCGGCAGCGCCACCGACGTGCTGTCCGAGTACGGCCATACCCACGACCATGCCGAGGCCGCCACCCTGCTCGATCCGCAGACCCGCGCCATCCTCAAGTCCGCGCTCGACCAGATGTGGCAGTCCGAGGGCCACCTGCGCCAGGGCCACCCGGATCAGGCACTGCCATACGCCTATAAAGCCCTTGCCTTCATCAAGCAGGTGCAGCAGGCCGAGCGTATCTATCTGGCGCGCGTGGGCAGTGAACTACCGCCCATCGACATGGCCCGGCGCATGACCGGCAAGCGCGATGGGCTTGGCAATCGCGCTGTGCAGCTGGCGGCGCGTCCAGCGGGTGATGCCGTCGTCGCCAATGCGTGGCATGCATTGGCATCCACCGACGAGAACATCGATCTTGATGCCTTGTCGCGTTGGCTTGATGCACACCCCAACGCCGTGCCCGATCCGCTGGACGTCGTCGCAGCGATAGACGCGCTGCGTCAGCAGCCCGATTGCCGCACCTGCCGCAACGAACTGCGTGCGCAACTGTGGCCGGCCCTGCGTCGCGCCGACGGGCCGCCCGCGCGCCGCAATGCAGCGGACGCCGCCGGTCGTCGCTACCTTGAAGCACTCTCGGCACCGCAGGAGCCAGCACGATGACGCACTGGCTCCCGCTCGTCCTGATCGCACTGGCCGTCGTGCTGGGCAGCCTGCGCTTCGCGCTGTCGCCACGGCCGCGCACACCGCGTCTTGCCGCCTTGTTGTCGCTGCAGCTTGCTGCCGCTGTGTTGCTGTACTTCACCCTGTATCCACCATCACGCTCCGGTCGCGTGGGGACGCTGGTGGTTGCCACGGCCGGCGCAAGCACGGCGGAGGTTGCGGCGGTACCGGCAGCAACCTATGTGCGCCTGCCGGAAGCGGCGGCACTGACATCTGCGACGGCGGTGCCGGATCTCGCAACCGCACTGCGCCAGCACCCAGGTACACGCGAGCTGGTGATCGTCGGCCAGGGCCTGCCAGCACGTGATCGTGAAATCGCGCTGCCGCCGCTGCGTTTCCTGCCCGGCCCTGCACCACGGGGGCTGGTGGAGTTGCAGGCGCCGCCGTTGCTCGCGCCGGGTGCGGCCTTCACCGTGCACAGCCGCGTGCAGGGCATGCCCGATGTGCGCGTGGAACTGCTGGACCCTGCCGCTCATCGTGTCGATATCAGCGCCACTGATGCAGCAGGCCGGGCGAACCTGCGTGCCAGCGCGCGCGAGCCCGGCGATGTGGTTTTCACGCTGCGCGTGTTGGATGCCGGCGGCAAGGTGCTGGACCAACTTCCGGTGCCCGTGCGTGTACGCGCAGGCACAGCTCCCAGCATCCGCGTTCTCGCCGGTGCCCCTGGCCCTGAACTGAAGTATCTGCAACGTTGGGGCAAGGATATCGGTGCAACGCTGCAGACCAGCATGTTGATCGGTGGCGGCCTGCAGATGGGTGATGCGCCGGCCTCACTCGATGCAGCCAGTCTCGCCCGCCTGGACCTGCTGCTGCTTGATGAGCGCCGGCTTGCGGGCCTGTCATCCGCGCAGCGTGCGGCGATCACCGAGGGGATACGCGGCGGACTGGGTGTACTGGTTCGTACCAGCGGTGCCCTCGACGGCAGCGCTCGCCGCGCGTTGCGGGGATGGGGCCTGGAGACACGCGGCGGTGACCAGACCAAGCCGGTCACGCTGCGCAGCATTATCGATGCCGAGCAGAACAAGACTGTGCTCACGGTCGAGCGCTTCAATCTGGAATTCAGCAGCGCTGATGTAGTGCCCTTGCTGCGCGCCGCGGACGGCAGCGCCATAGGTGGCTGGCGTGCTTTTGGTTTGGGCAGGGTTGGCGTGCTGCCGATCACTGACAGCTATGCGCTGGTGCTCTCGGGCCATGCCGACGCACACGCCGAACTATGGAACGCCGCCTTGGCGAGCATGGCCCGATCGCTTCCGGGGTCATCCACGCTGCCATTGCCCGCCTGGGCTTGGAGTGGCGAACGCATCAGCCTCTGCGGACTGACCGCTCCGGCGCAGATGGTCGCCGAGGACGGCAGCCGTACCGAACTACTGCCCGACCCTTCCGCTGGCAACTGTGCTGCGGCGTGGCCACAGATGCCCGGATGGCACCGCGTTGAAGCAGGCGAACAGCAGCAGAGCATGCTGCTGCTGGATCCGGAGAAAGCAGTCGCATTGCATGCGCAACAGATGCGCGATGCGACGTTTGCATTGAGCGGCAGTGCTGTGCGTACAACCCCACTGCCGATCCCGGGGCCACGCTGGCCCTGGTTGCTGGGGTTCGTGCTGATCGCCTCCTTGCTTTGGTGGCTGGAGCGCAGGCGAACGGGTGGAACGGCACTGCAAGACTGAAGTGATTGATGGCTTGGAAAGAGCAGCATCAACAGCGCCCCCTTCCGCCCCCGCCTTCGCGGGGGAAGGCTCTTCGGGCACCTTCCCCCGGATACGGGGGAAGCCAAGTCAGCAGCAGATAGTGCGTCAGGGCGCATGATGTGCCCCCTCCCTTTGCCTTAGGCAAGGGGAGGGTTGGGGAGGGGTGCCCTTCGCATTGGGTTACGGGCACACCTACAAACAAGCAATCCCACAACTCCTTGAACCCCATCACTGATTGGCCCCGACCTTCACCCACGAAGGAAACCGCTGCGGTAGAACCACACACGCAGGGGGTACCAAGCTTTGGGGGTCCTACCGATGATGCACCGTCATACCGCCGTGCTGCTGTCTGCCGTCATCACCAGTGCCGTGGTTGTTCCCGCACTTGCGCAAACCACGATCAAGCCACCTGTTGCCAACAACGAACAGGTGCTGGACATGCAATTGAAAATGGAAGAAGCACGCATGCTGCCCTTGCGGGCGATGTACGCGCGCTACTTCCAGCAAGCGTATCGCCGCTACCCTGGCATCCCGCGTGGCACGCTTGAGTCGCTGGCGTTCGTGCAGAGCCGCTGGTCGCCACTGCAACCCGATGCACCCGACCAGGATCAGGCGCATCTGCGCATGCCGCCCGCCTGGGGCGTGATGGGTTTGTATGCCGGTGGTGACTTCGAGGACCAGGTTGGTGAAGCCGCCAAGCTGCTTGGCGTCTCCTCAACTGCCGTGCGCAACGATGCGGCAACCAATATCCTCGCGGCCGCTGCGTTGCTGGATGCGCAGATCCGCCTGGACCATCCCGAAGCCGGCGCTGGCAGCGCGCCGGCACCTGAAGCAATCCGTCCCGCGTTGATGCGCTACGCGGGCTATGCGCCTCGCGGCAGCGGCCTGGCCGCACGCAGCGCCGTCGACGACTATGCGCGCACCAGCTTTGCCTACGATGTGCTGTTGGCGCAGGACCGCGGCGTCAATGATCGCGGCATCGTCGTTCCCGAGCGTGCCATCGCCTGGGAACTGGCCTTCGACGCGCCGCAGCTGGTGACATTGCGCGCACCGATGGTGCGCCTGGATGTGAGCAGGGATCGCGTCGAGACCGACGCGTTCCGTATCGACCCGATCAGCGAAACCCTGCAGGCAGGCAGCACTGCGGCCGGAGACACCGCTGCCAGCCCTGCGCTGGATGCCAGCATCCAGAGCACGGACTATGGCCCCGCGATCTGGAGCGCCGCCTCGACCTCCAACTACGCGGCATCGCGTTCGGCAACGATCAGTGCAGTGACCATCCACACCACGCAGGGCAGCTACGCCGGCACCATCTCCTGGTTCAAGAATGCCTCGGCGCAGGTCAGCGCGCACTATGTCATCCGCTCCTCCGACGGCCAGGTTACGCAGATGGTGCGCAATGCCGATACCGCCTGGCATGTCGGCAGCCAGAACAGCTACACCTTGGGCATCGAGCACGAGGGCTACGTCGACAACAGCTCCTGGTACACCAATGCCATGTATGACGCCTCGGCAGCGCTGGTGCGCAGCTTCTGCGCCACGTATAGCGCGATCAGTTGTGCCAGTGCGTATAGCGGCGCATCCAGCAGCGGCATCAACGTACTGGCCACCAGCGTCAAGATCAAGGGCCACCAGCATTACAGCGGGCAGACGCATACCGACCCTGGCATCAACTGGAACTGGTCGAAGTACTACGCGCTGCTGAATCCGGGCAGCGGTGGTGGCACCGGCACGGTCACCTACCTGGATCGCTTCGAGAGCAGCGTCGGCCATTTCGATACCAGCCCCGGTTACTCGGGTAGCACTACCGGTATCAGCACGGCATCCACTGCCACACGGGATTGCACCACGCAGAAGAACGGGAGCTGTTCGTTGCGGGTGCTGCTGAAGGACAACACCACGAGCGCTGCCGACTGGGCGGTGCGTCTGCTGTCGGGAAGTGGTGCGCCTGCAAGCAATACCGCGCTGACCCGCGCCAATGGTGTCGTCGGGTTCTGGGTATGGAGTGGCGGTACCGGAACCACGGTTGGCATCGGCATCGACGACAGTGATGGCACCGAGCGCTCAAGCAGCAAGGCCATCGCTGCCAATACCTGGACCTATGTATCGTGGTCATTGAACGACGCAGCGCAGTGGAATGCGTGGGTGAATGGCAATGGGGCGATCACCGGCAGCAATGTCACGCTGGATGCGATCTGGCTGTATCACGCCAACACCGCGTATGACCTCAATGTGTATATCGATGATGTGCAGATAGCGAATTGATCTGCCCGAGGCCGACGGCCCTGTCTGCAGAGCGCAGCCATGCTGTGCTGTGGCTTTCCTTGCAAGGCCCTGCCGAGCATGGCTCGGCACTACAGCTGCTGGCCGCCTTTGCCTTTGCCTTTGCCTTTGCCTTTGCCTTCGGCTTCGGCTTTAGCTTTAGCTTTAGCCCTTCTCCCGCTCGCGGGAGAAGGGTTGGGATGAGGGGGAGGCTGTTGATCTTGCTGGTAAAGCCCCTGCCGAGCATGGCTCG
Source organism: Stenotrophomonas sp. 21LCFQ19 (assembly GCF_056861425.1). Taxonomy (NCBI): domain Bacteria; kingdom Pseudomonadati; phylum Pseudomonadota; class Gammaproteobacteria; order Lysobacterales; family Lysobacteraceae; genus Stenotrophomonas; species Stenotrophomonas sp. 21LCFQ19. Next base: position 89,066 of record NZ_JBSPUF010000015.1, read on the forward strand.
GCACTACAGGAACTGCTTCGGCTGTAGCCCTTCTCCCGCTTGCGGGAGAAGGGTTGGGATGAGGGGAGGCTGTTGATCTTGCTGGTAAAGCCCCTGCCGAGCATGGCTCGGCACTACAGTCCCCGTTTATTTGCGAGCGGTGAAGATGGGCGTGAGGTAATCAGTGCTGCCCTCGATCCGCTCCAGCGTTGGGTAACGCAGGCCACCGTGGTAGTCGATGCTCAGCGTGCGGTAAACATCCACTTCCTTCACCAGCAGGCGCACCGGTTGCTTGCTGTCCTTGGCCGCACGCACGGCTTCTTCCAGTTCGTCGGCGCTGTACTGCAGGTCGTTCACTGCCAACACCTGCATGCCGGTGCCGACGCCGGCATTGAACGCAGCGCTGTCCCAGCGTACTTCGTTGACGTAACCGGCCGGGCTCAAGGAAACACCCAGCGAGTAGATGAAGTTGGCACCACGGCCCTTCATCGTCGCCTTGAAATAGGCGCTGGGCTTGTCCTTGTAGACCAGCTTCCAGCCAGCCGCTTCGATGCCGCCGACCAGGCCGGTCCTGCGTTCGAGACGATCACGCAGGAACTGCGACCAGTCACCGGTCGGCTGCACTTGCTCCAGGGTCGCGGCGACGTCGTCGTAGGTATAGGTATCCGGGCGCTCCCACTGGCCATCATTCTGGCCAAAGAAGGCCTTGGCGAAATCGTCCAAGCTGCGCTTGCCGCCGCTGAGCGTGCGCAGGCGCACATCGGCTTCCAGCCACAGCATCTGCCCGCCCTGGTAGTAGTCCTCGCTCATCTGGTAGCCGCGATACGGCTTGGGTTTGCGACGGGCGATCACCGGGTCGTTGGTGGTGTCGCCCAGCGAACGCCACTCCAGCCCGGGGCGGTTGTCTGCATAGGTTGCAGCAACCATCGCCAGCGCATCACGCGAGGCGTCCAGTGGTCGGATACCCGCACGCGCGGTCAGCACATTGCCCCAGTACTGGGTCTGCCCCTCGTAGACCCACAGCAGGCTGCCCTGCATCGGCACGTTGTAGTTCAGCGTGGCCAGGTCGGCCGGGCGCCGGTACTTGCCATCCCAGGAATGGGTGTACTCATGGCCAAGCAGATCGCTGCTGCCGACCTTGGCATCCCAACCGCTGAAGTAATCGCGGTCTTCGCTGTTCTCGCTGGAACGCTGGTGTTCCAGGCCGATACCGCCGAGCTGGTTGGTCACCGCGAACAGGAAATCGTAGTGATCGTAGTGCTCGGCACCGAACAGCTTGCGTGCCTGGGTTACCAGCGCGCGGTGCTGCTCGATATGCTCGGGCTTGGCTTCCAGATCCTTTGCGCGGTCGGCAAACACATTCAAACGCACCGGACGCGTACCGGCCGGGGCCAGATCGAACATGCGGTGATAACGGCCGGCGAACACCGGCGAATCCACCAGGATTTCCAGATTGGTCGGTGCGTAGTTGACGGTGTCGCCGTTGCGGCTGGCCACGGTCAGGGCGCTGGCTGCATCCCAGCCCTGCGGGTAACGCGCACTGGCTTGGTAAGTGATGGCATGTGCGGCGTGACCGGCCGGGTACAGCAGCATCGCGTTCCACTGCAGGTTGAGCATGTTCGGCGTCATCACCGTGCGGCCCTGCGCCGAATCGGTGGGGCTGAGGAACTGGAAGTCCATGCGCAGCTCATTGACGCCTTCAGGCACCTGCACGTTGAAGGTGTAGACATCGAGCGGGTCGCGTACCCATTCCAGGCGCTGGCCATTGGCATTGATCACCAGCCCGGCCAGCTTTTCGATCTGGCCGCTGGGCGAATGGCTGCCCGGCAACCACGCCGGGTAATGGAAGCGCTGCAGGCCCGGCTGCACCGGTACGGTCTGCCGCACCTTGAACACGCGCTGGCCCAGGTCGGTGGCGTCCACTTCGAGGCGGATGGTGCCCGGATACGCGGCCTCGCTGATCTTCACCCCGCGTGCGTCCACGTCAGCCACTGCCGGCGCCGCGTTGGCCAAACCCATGGCGGCCATCAGGGCCAACCCCAGTACTGCAGGACGGAACACATGCATCACCAACCTCTCGCTTGTCTGAGAAGACCATGATGCGGCAAGCCCGCGCTGCGTGACACGGGCCGATGGTCATCTGCAGATCACCGTAGTGCCGAGCCATGCTCGGCAGGGGACTCCATGCACCAACCAGAAATCAACAGATTGCCCGGTTTTGTAGGAGCGGCGTCAGCCGCGAAGCCACGAATGCCTGCAAGCTGGGCATTCGTGGCGATTGCTATCGAGCCGGTTGGGATTCTGTTGTCTGCTGCTCCGGTGGGAGCAGTGGCTTCGCGGCTTACGCCGCTCCTACAAACAGCTGTCAGGTTCTTACAAAAATCTCCACACGCCGATTCAGCTGCCTACCGCTTGGGCTGTCCTTGCCATCCACCTCGTTGGGTGCAACCGGCTGCGATTCACCGTAGCCGCGTGCCGCCGCGTCGGTAGCACTGCCACGCTCGCGCAGTGCAGCCAGCACGGCCTGGGCGCGGCGTTCGGACAGGTCCTGGTTGTAGTCGTCACTGCCCTTGGCATCGGTGTGACCTCGGATTTCCATCGCGCTGGATGGCACTTTACCCAGCGCCGTCGCCAGCACATCCAGCACCTTGCCGGCATCAGGACGGATCACATCCTTGTCGAAATCGAACAACACCTTGTCGTTGAGGGTAATCACGTAGCCGCACGGCGCACCGGACGGTTTGAATTTGTCCAGCAGCGGGAACTTCCCGGCGGGTGGCAACGGCGGCAGCGGTGCCATCTTCACTTCGCGCGGCACCGCACCGATCGTGCCGGTGCCGTCGCCGCGATTTTCGACGATACCCTCAGGGCCGCCGATCCACTTGCCCGAGCCGTCGGCGTTGATCTCGATGTTGCCATCGCTGCCCACCCAGCTGCCTGAGCCATCACCGTGGTTCTCGATGCTGCCGAAGCCACCGACCCAGCTGCCTGCACCCTTGCCGTCCAGCTCGATGTTGCCGTGCGCGCCCACATAAGTCCCGGAACCATCAGCATTCACTTCGAACGTGCCAGCGTCGTTGACGACACTGCCGCTGCCATCGGGCTTCACTTCCACCACGCCGTCACCGGTTACCGCCTGGCCGCTACCATCGGCACCGATGTTGAACACGCCGTGGCCACCGACGCGCTCCAGGTTGCCTTGCGCATCGACGTTGGTGAAGCCGCTTTCGTTGACCAGTCCACCATCGGTGGCGCAGTTGGCCGGGCGCACGCTGATACCGGCGACCGGGTCGATCAATGATTGCATCGACAGCTCCAGACGCTTCTGTGCCGGGCCGCTGCCGATGATGCTGGGCACCATGATGGTCGGTATCACCGGAAACTCGATGCTGCCTGCGGTCAGCACTTCCGCGTTGGAGGCCGTTGGCGCAGCGGTCGCTGCAGGCGCAGCTTCCGGCGTTGCAGCAACAGGTTGATCGGCAGGCGCATCGCGCCCGCAGGCGGCGACAAGAACACTGAGACAAGCCAGTGACACGACAGCAACACGCATGCAGCAACTCCGTTTGTGCGAAGCGCTGATTGTTGCCAATGCACCGTTCAATTTCCGTGACCACCGCTTGGCGGTCGATGCCTCGATCAGGATTCATCCAGCGCAGCGAAGGACGCCGCTAGGTGATCAATGAACAAACGCACCGACGGCAACAAGCCGCGACGAGAGGGAAACACCGCGTGGATGATTTCCTTCGGCGGCGCCCAGTCCGGGGCCACGTTGACCAATTGCCCTGCATCCAGCGCATCGCGCACGATCATCGTTGGCAACTGTGCAACGCCGACGCCCGCCAGTGCCGCGGCACGCAACGCCATCATGCCGCGGGTGATCAGGCGCGGCTGATGCGGCACTTCGGCCATCGCGCCATCAGGGCCGATCAGACGCCAGACGTGTTCGCCCTGCGGCACACCAAGCGCGACGCTGGGCAGCAGGTGCAGATCCGCGGGGCCGTGCGAATGCCCGTACGTTTCCAGCAACGACGGCGCGGCCACCAGGCACTGGGTACGTTCGCCCAAGACCTTCAGCACCAGTTCGCTGTCCTCCAACGGCGGCGGGCGCACGCGGATGGCGACATCCACGCCTTCGGCGATGACATCGACGCGGCGGTTGGTCGCGTCCAGGTGCACTTCCACATCCGGGCAGTGCGCCATGAACTCGGCCACCATCGCCGCCACCCGGAAATCCAGCAGCATGGTCGGGCAGCTCACCCGCACCACGCCACGCGGCTGCGAACGGGTCAACTCGATGGATTCGGCCGCGGCTTCGGCCTCCACCAGCATCGCCCGGCAATGGGCATGGAAGGTCTGGCCGACCTCGGTGACCGAGAAGTGGCGGGTGGAACGCTGGATCAGGCGCACCCCCAGCCGTTCCTCCAGCAGGGCGATACGCCGGCTCAGCTTGGATTTGGGCTCGCCCAGCGCGCGCCCGGCCGGGGCAAAGCCGCCGTGCTCGACCACCTTGGCAAAGTAGTACAGGTCGTTCAGGTCGAGCATTGCGGCTCCAGCGTTCACCAAATAGGACTATCAGACCACTATTTGCCGTCTACCGGCGTGATTGTCCCAGATCTAATCTTTGCTCCAACGCCGGCGCACCCCGCGCCGCCCAAGGAGCAGACAGATGAAGAAGATCAGTGGCCTGTACAGCGCGCCCCGCCCGCATTGGGTCGGTGATGGCTTCCCGGTCCGTTCGTTGTTCTCGTACAACACCCACGGCCGCCAGCTCAGCCCCTTCCTGCTGCTGGACCATGCCGGCCCGGCCGAGTTCGAGCCCGCGCCGACCCCGCGCGGCGTCGGCCAGCATCCACACCGTGGTTTCGAGACCGTCACCATCGTCTATGACGGTGAAGTGGCGCACCGCGACTCCACCGGCGCCGGTGGCGAGATCGGCCCGGGTGACGTGCAGTGGATGACCGCTGCCTCGGGCATCCTGCACGAGGAATTCCACTCCGAAGCCTTCACCCAGCGTGGCGGCAAGCTGGAAATGGTGCAGCTGTGGGTCAACCTGCCTGCCAAGGACAAGATGACCGCACCGGGCTACCAGAACATCAGCAACGCCGATATCCCGGTGGTGCCACTGGCCGATGGTGCCGGCACGGTGCGGGTGATTGCCGGTGAGTTCGGCGGTCAGCGCGGTCCGGCCCGCACGCATACGCCGATGGACGTGTGGGACATGCGCCTGTCGCGTGACCAGCACACCACCCTGCAGTTCACGCAGGGCCACACCGTGGCGATGGTGATCCTGCACGGCACCGTGCTGCTCAACGGCAGCCAGGTCGCCCGCGAAGGCCAGCTGGTGCTGTTCGACCGCCAGGCCGGCGAAGTGCAGCTGGAAGCCAACGCCGACGCCACCGTGCTGGTGCTGGCCGGTGAACCGATCGATGAGCCCATCGCCGGCTACGGCCCGTTCGTGATGAACACCCAGGAAGAAATCCGTCAGGCGATGGATGACTTCAACTCTGGCCGCTTCGGCCAGATGGCGGCGTAAAGCCGCTTAAGCCCCTCTCCCGCAAGCGGGGTGAGGGGTTGGGGTGAGGGCAGAACGAAGCCAGCGTTCGTCAGAACCTCCTTCGCCTGAACCGCATCACAAAAGCAACGCGCTTCGCGCGCCCCCCTCTTCCGGCCCTTCGGGCCACCTTCTCCCACAAGGGGAGAAGGGACATAGCACTTCAACCCATCGGAGCTTCACATGAGCAAGCCTTACACCCGCCTCGACAAAGACAACGTTGCCGTATTGCTGGTCGATCACCAGGCCGGCCTGCTGTCGCTGGTCCGCGACATCGATCCGGACAAGTTCAAGAACAACGTGCTGGCATTGGCCGACATCGCCAAGTACTTCAAGCTGCCGACCATCCTCACCACCAGTTTCGAGAACGGCCCCAACGGCCCGCTGGTGCCGGAGCTGAAGGCCTTGTTCCCGGATGCGCCGTATATCGCCCGCCCTGGCCAGATCAATGCCTGGGACAACGAGGACTTCGTCAAGGCGGTCAAGGACACCGGCAAGAAGCAGCTGCTGATTGCAGGCGTGGTCACCGAGGTCTGCGTGGCGTTCCCGGCGTTGTCGGCGCTGGCCGAGGACTTCGAGGTGTTCGTCGTCGCCGATGCCTCGGGCACCTTCAACAGCATGACCCAACAGGCTGCCTGGAGCCGCATGGAGCAGGCCGGCGCACAGCTGATGACCTGGTTCGGCGTGGCCTGCGAACTGCACCGCGACTGGCGCAACGACGTGGAAGGCCTGGGTGCTTTGTTCTCCAACCACATCCCCGACTACCGCAACCTGATCACCAGCTACACCACACTGACTGCCGGCAAGTAAACCGCTGGGTAAGCACGAAGACGCCGCTTCGCAGCAGGCGGTGTCTTCGCATGAATACGCGGGCACTATCCGAAGGTCCAGTTCCGCGCATCATCGCTGCCGCGTTACCGTCCCCGGGTTGCTTCCCCACGGTATCCGCCCCATGCAGCCCACCACCCAAGACACCGCCTCGGCGCGCTTTGCTATCCGCTGTGCGAATTTCGCCGAACGCTGGTTCCCCGACTCCTGGGTGTTCGCCGCCCTCGCCCTGGCCGCCGTCTCATTGGCGGCCTTGTCCATAGGCGCCGCGCCTACCGACACCGCCAAGGCCTTCGGCGATGGCTTCTGGAGCCTGATCCCCTTCACCATGCAGATGGCCTTCGTGGTGATCGGCGGCTATGTGGTGGCCTCGTCGGGTCCGGCCTCGCGCTTGATCGATCGGCTGGCCCGCGTGCCGAAGAACGGACGCAGCGCAGTCGCTCTGGTCGCCATCGTGTCGATGACCGCATCGTTGTTGAACTGGGGCCTGAGCCTGGTATTCGCCGGCCTGCTAGTGCGTGCATTGGCCCGCCGCAGCGAATTGAAGATGGATTACCGCGCTGCTGGCGCGGCGGCGTATCTCGGCCTCGGTGCGGTATGGGCCCTGGGCCTGTCGTCCTCGGCTGCGCAGCTGCAGGCCAACCCGGCCAGCCTGCCGCCGTCGATCCTGTCGATCACCGGCGTCATCCCGTTCACCGAAACCATCTTCCTGTGGCAGTCCGGCGTGCTGCTGGCCGCGCTGGTGGTGGTGTCGCTGATCATTGCCTACGTCACCGCACCGGCCGCCAACTCGGCGCGCGATGCCGCCGACTGCGGCGTCGATGTCACCGCCGATGTCGCCCCGGCCAAGGCCAAGCCGACCCGCCCCGGCGAATGGCTGGAGCACAGCCCGCTGCTGATCCTGCTGCTGGTCGCGCTGGCCGCGGGTTGGTTGATCCATGAGTTCAGCACCAAACCGGCGATCCAGGCGATCTCCGGCCTGAACACCTACAACCTGCTGTTCCTGATGGCTGGCGCGTTGCTGCACTGGCGCCCGCGCAGCTTCCTCGATGCGGTATCGCGCGCCGTGCCCTCAACCACCGGCGTGCTGATCCAGTTCCCGCTGTACGGCTCCATCGCCGCCATCATGACCACGGTCAACGGCAGCGAAGGCCATAGCGTGGCCCACATCATCTCCACCTTCTTCACCCAGATCGCCAGCCATGACACCTACGCGCTGCTGATGGGCAGCTACTCGGCGGTGCTGGGCTTCTTCATCCCGTCCGGCGGCGGCAAGTGGATCATCGAAGCCCCATACGTGATGCAGGTGGCCAATGAACTGCATTACCACCTCGGCTGGTCGGTGCAGATCTACAACGCCGCCGAAGCCCTGCCCAACCTGATCAACCCGTTCTACATGCTGCCGCTGCTCGGCGTACTCGGTCTGAAGGCCCGCGACCTGATCGGCTTCACCTTCGTGCAGTTGCTGGTGCACACCCCGCTGGTACTGCTGCTGTTGTGGGCACTGGGTGCGACGCTGGCGTATACGCCTCCGGTAATGCCTTGATGGCCTGCCGCAACGATTGAAGTCAGAACGCCACGCTTTGCGTGGCGTTTTTTTGTAGTGCCGAGCCATGCTCGGCAGGAGCTTTCCAAGCCAGAATCATCCAACAGCAATATGGCGCCGACAGCACAAGTCAGCTGAAAACCACCTTGGTACCGACGACCTTCACTGTGCCTGCTTTCTTCAGACCGGCGATCAGGACCTCGACTTCTTGACTGTCGATCTTGTTCTGGAAGTGCGCCGCGATATGTTTCTTCAGCGCAGCCAAAGATCCAGGCCTTCCACTTTTTGCCTTTGTCAGCAGCTCTTTCATTCGAGCGAGCTTTTCTGCCGCGGTCATCGCTTTCGCCTGCACTGCTTTCTTGGGCACGGAAACCACGGTTTTCTTCACTGGAGGCGGCGCTGCCTCAACGACAATCGTTACGGCCTTTGCAGTTGTTTTCACCGTGGCTTTCGGCGCAGGTGCGGCCGGAGCATTAGTCGGCACAGGCTTGAACAGCGGCATATCACCAACCGCTGCCGAGCGGCATGCAAGAATCTTCTTCATCTTCAGATGCTGGACCAGAGGATCGAACCCAGTGTCCTTGGAAATGATGTGGAAAAATCCACGTGGATCTACTCCCGCCAACTGACCAATATAGAAGGCGATGTGGAAATCCAAGGCGTTGGAACCATTCCCGGATATCCGGACATAGTCGGCACGCTCGCGCATCGCCTGCATCTGGATTGCCAGTTCCGACGACAGTTTGGTCTGAGCGGCACCAACGAATACCCAAAGACGGACATCCTCCCGATCAAGCAGATTCAGATCGGTCGGCTGGACGTTCTCGTGATCGACCAACACGTAGTTGATGCGCCGGTTCTCTACCGGCACCAGCGTCGCAATAGTTTCAATCTGCATTCCCTGCAATTCCTCGTGCCGCCCCATTTCGAATCTTCGCCCAGCATTGCCCGTTTGCCAAACCACATCATTGAACTGAACGCATTCAGTTCGTCACTTCCGACGCAACGTCAGCAGAGCGGCAAATGACCTCCAGCCCATTGCGACCCCCGCCGCAACTGCCACGATTCCCCAACCACCACCCATCAGGAGCCGGCCATGCTGTCAGCTGCACTACGCGTGTTTGTTGTGGGATTGCTCTGCGTCGCCGGCAGCGCCGCGGCGTCGCCTACGGATGCGGCCACCTTGCAGGCCATCGAGGCCACCGCCTACGACTACATGGACGGCCAGCTCGAAGGCGACGTCGCGCGGGTGACACGGGCGCTGCATCCAGACCTGGCCAAGCGCAACCTCGTTGCCAATCCGAATGAAACCCTGGGGCTGGGCCGGATGAGTTCGGATGAGCTGATCCGCTTCACCCGCGAGGGCGCGCTGAAGACGCCGCGCGAGCAATGGCAGCGCACGGTGACGGTGCTGCAGGTGGACGACGATATCGCCACGGTGCGGCTGGAGAGCCCGTGGTTCATCGACCACCTGCAGATGGGGCGGTTTGACGGGCGCTGGGTGATCGTCAATGCGTTGTGGCATCGGAAGGTGCGGGGCGGTTGAGTTGGGTGGTTTGGCTTTTGGGTATACGTGCCAAGAGCTTCCCCCCACCCCAACCCCCGCTCCGCGCCCCGGCCCTTGCGCTGGCGCAAGTGCGTTCGATGGGCAGCGAACCGATGGTTCGCATGCTGCCCCTCTCACCCCGTAAACGGGAGAGGGGCTCTACTTCGGCGAGTGTTTTTGTAACGGATACTGAACGAAGCCGGAAAACCCCGTTATCGTATGCGGCTTCCAACCGTTGCCCGCCGCGCCAGCCATGAGCCAGACCGAAGTCGTGCATTCCAGTTCCGAACACGGTGCCTGCGAGAACTGCCGCACGCCGTTGCAGGGCCACTACTGCCATGGCTGCGGGCAGTCGGCGCATAACCCGCTGAAGAACTTCGGGCATGCGGTCGAAGAGGTGTTCGAATCGTTCTGGCATCTGGATGGGCGCATTTTCCGCACCCTGCGCGATCTGCTGGTGCCGGGCCGGATCGCCGTCAACTTCCTCAAGGGCCAGCGCGTCGGCTATGTGCAGCCGCTGCGGCTGTTCGTGATCCTCACCCTGTTCACCTTCTTCGTCGGCAAACTGACCCTGCACAGCGACGACTTCGGCACCGGCAGCAACGCCGATCCGGCCTTCGCCAAGGCGCAGACCCTGGCCGAGGTGGAAGCCGTGCGCGCCACCCAGGTGGCGCAGATCGAGCAACAGCAGAAGACGAACCCTGCGGCGGCGCCAGCGCTTGCCATTGCGATGGCAGCGATCAACACCTCAGCTGCGCAGCGCACCGCGGAACTCGAAGCAAACACGCAGCCATCCGCACGCAGCGCTACCGACTCGGCGCTGGCGCGCGCCAACGACGCAGCGGACCGCGTCAGCGCCGAGAAGAAGGCCGTCTTCATCAATGTCCCGGTCAACGGCAAACCCTGGGACGCCGAGACCAACCCCATCGTGCTGGAGGGCTGGCCGAAATTCGTCAGCAACTGGTTGAACCGTCGCCTGGCCAATGGCCAGGCCAACGTCGAGCGCATGGGCAACAAGACCGATCTGTATGTCCAGGCCATCCTGACCTCACTGCCCGGCGCGCTGTTCTTCCTGATGCCGATCTTCGCGCTGGTGTTGCGCGTCGCTTACATCCTGCGGCGGCCGATGGGCTATCTGGAGCATCTGGTGGTGGCGCTGTACAGCCACTGCTGGTTGATGCTGGTGCTGCTGACCACCTTCCTCATCGCCGGTATCAGCGGCGCGATCGGCAATGCGGTGGTCAGCGCGATCTGCGCCTGGCTGTACGTGCTGTTGTGGCTGGCGGTGCCGGTCTACCTGTTCTGGATGCAGCAGCGCGTATACGGCGGCAATCCGATCCTGACCCTGCTGCGCTACAGCTTCATCGGTTTCATCTATTTCTTCCTGGTCACCTTCGTGGTGATGTACGCGGTGCTGGCCGGCGTATCGGCTTGAAGCTGGTTTGAAACCACGCAGCGTTGCAATTGAGCGAAGTGCGATTGGTTCGTGTAGCCCGGGTAAGCGCAGCGCACCCGGGGCTGTTGGCGCGTGCTCGGAAAGACTTCCTGCTCCCCACTTCCCGGGTGCGCTGCGCTTACCCGGGCTACGGCCTGACGGTTCAGGCCTGCGTTGCCTGCATCCAGCCTTTGCGCGCAGCAGCTGAGTGGAAACTCCAGGCAACGAAGCGGCTCTGCTTGTTGCCCTGCGCCATTGCCACTTCACGTACCTCAGCTGCGCCAACCTTGCCCAGCTGCTTGTGGATATCGGCCAGATGCTCGCTCTTGGCCACCAGTGAACTGAACCACAGCACCTGATTCTGGATATCCACGCTCTCGCGAATCATCCGCCGCAGGAATGAAGCCTCGCCACCGGTGCACCACAGCTCGTTGGCCTGGCCACCGAAGTTGAGCGCAGGTGCCTTGCTGGTGCGCGCCTGCGCGCCGCCGAGATTGCGCAGCTTGCGCTGACTGCCTTGCGCGGCCTCCTTGGCTGACGCATGGAACGGCGGGTTGCACAGGGTCAGATGGAAGCGCTCGTCGGCCTGCAGCAGGCCGGCGAACAGGTTGCCGCGTGCATGCTGCTGGCGAAGTTCGATGAGATGACCGAGATCATTGGCCTGCACATTGGCATTGGCGGCCTGCAAGGCATCCGCATCGATATCACTGCCAAGGAAACGCCAACCGTATTCGGCCTGCCCCAGCAGTGGGTAGATGCAGTTGGCGCCGACGCCGACGTCCAGTGCCCGCACGTCAGGCCCGCGTGGAATCACGCCTGCGTTGTCTGCAGCCAGCAGATCCGCCAGGCCATGCAGATAGTCGACCCGGCCCGGCACCGGTGGGCACAGGTAACCCTCCGGGATATCCCACTGCTGGATGCCGTAGTCGCTGGCGAGCAGCGCGCGGTTGAGTTCGCGCACGGCAGCCGAGTTGCTGAAATCGATGCTGTCGGTGCCGGCCGGGGTACGGATCAGGTGCGCACGCAAGGCCGGATTTGCCGCGACCAGGCGCACCAGGTCATAGCGGCCCCGGTGACGGTTGCGGGGGTGCAGCGGCGCTGCCGATGCGGCATTGGGCTTGGCGCGTGTGCGTTGCGGCGAAGAAGTCATGTGCTTGTTGGATGCCAGTAGCGACAAGCCAGAGGCTTGCACTGTTTGTGGGAGCGGCGTGAGCCGCGAAGCACGTACATCATCAGATGGCACACGCTACCTGCGCTTCAACAGCCTCAGCTTCGCGGCTGACGCCGCTCCCACAAGGTGGGATGCGAGCGCTGCCAGCTACGGCTGCTTTCTACAGCTCCAAACCCTGCACGTTCTGCAGCAGCTGCGCACCCGCTTCACCGACGCGCAACGCCAAGGCTGCGGCAATCGCCGCATGCGCATCGCGCAGCACTTCGGCTTCGTTGCGGCTGGCGTCGATGATCTGCTTGTTGGGCAGCTCCAGCTGCTGGAAGATCAGCCGGCAACGCTCCAGGTTCTGCGCGGTTTCGAAGTGGTTGGGCTTGTCGCCACGCGCGCGGATGCGCTCCAGGCCCTGCTCCGGCTGCAGGTCGAGCAACAGCAGCAAATTCGGGCGCGGTGCGAAGTCGTTGGCCTGCAGCATCTCGTCCAGCGGCAGGCCGGCGGCGCCCTGGTAGGCGACCATCGACGGGAAGTAGCGGTCGAGGATGACGATCTCGCCACGGGCCAGGGCCGGCGTGATGACCTCTTCCACATGCTGGCGGCGGTCGTGCAGCAGGTATTCGACCTCCTGCTCCGGGCTCAGCCGGCCGGTGGCGGCGGTGGCGCGCAGGCGGGTGCCCCACGGGCCGTTGGTCGGCTCCTTGCCCAGCACGACCTGTGCCCCTGCAGCGCGCAGGTGCTGGGCCAGGGTGTGAGCGAGCGTGGTCTTGCCAGCGCCATCAATGCCTTCGATGGCAATGAGCAGGCCACCGGGAATCTGTTGGTTATCCATGGGCGCTACTTTAATCGGATCCGGCCGATACCGCGCGGCTTGACGCCGCTGCCGCCATGCCAGGAACAGCCCCCGTATCAGCGTTCTGGCACGATGCAGCCGTTGATCGCGCAGTAGTCGGCCGCCCGCCGCTGCTCGTCCTCGGTCAACTCCGGCGGTGGCCGGGCGATCGCGGACTGGATCTGGTCGGGGCCGCCGGTGAGCTTGTTCAGGCCCTGCGCGGCCTTCATCAGGCCATAGCCGATGCCCATCATCAGATAGCCGCCACTCATGCCGACCTGCTCGGGCGTCGGTGGCTCGCTCCAGTTCTTGCTGAAACGGTTGGGCGCGGCCTGCACCGGGTTCTTGAAGCGGTACAGGTCCAGCGGTTCGTCGTCCTCGGGCTTGATGGCACGCACCTCGCCCAGGGTGGTGACGTTGCCTTGCGCCGGCACCTCCACGACATCACTCGGATCGGATTGCGCGTTGTCGGCATCTTCGGGTTGAACCACCACGGCCCCGGGGGGCGAGGCCGCTGTGCTTGCAGGCACGGCCTGCTGTGCCTGCGCCGTCCCCGCCAGCATCATGCCGGCCAACCATATGCTCCATTTTGCCGGTAATGCCACAGCCACCCACCCTGCCTGTTGCGCGTCGCCTGCAGCATACGCAGGCAGTCCTTCACATTTTGTTGGAACGCCGGCGTCCGTTCAGCATGTCGTAATCCCAATGGGTCTCACGGCGTGAGACACCAATATGCTTCCATATGTTCTTTGATCGGCAGTTGCGTGCATGGCGTTCTCCCTCGCTCCCCGCACCGAAGCCAGCGAACGGGCGCTGGCAACCACCGATGGCCTGCCTTCGCGTGACGGCTCGCTGCTCGGCCAGCGCCTGGCCCGACGCTACAAGGACCGGGTCACCGGCAGCTTCACCATCCCCGGCCGCGAAGGCAGCTATGCGCCGATTCCCGATGACGTGCCCGAGGCGCTGAAAGCCGCATTGAAGGCACGCGGCATCGAGCAGCTGTACTCGCACCAGGCGGAGGCCTGGGACGCCACCCAGCGCGGCGAGCACGTCGCCATCGTCACGCCTACCGCCTCCGGCAAATCACTGTGCTACACCTTGCCGGTGGTCAGCGCGGCGATGCAGGGCAATGCCAAGGCCTTGTACCTGTTCCCGACCAAGGCGCTGGCGCAGGACCAGGTCGCCGAACTGCTGGAGCTCAACCGCGCCGGTGACCTCGGCGTCAAGGCCTTCACCTTCGACGGCGATACGCCCGGCGATGCGCGCCAGGCAATCCGCCTGCATGGCGACATCGTGGTCAGCAACCCGGACATGCTGCACCAGGCCATCCTGCCGCATCACACCAAATGGGCGCAGTTCTTCGAGAACCTGCGCTATGTGGTGATCGACGAGATCCATACCTATCGCGGTGTGTTCGGCAGCCACGTCACCAATGTGATCCGCCGGCTCAAGCGCATCTGCGCGTTCTACGGCGTGCAACCGCAGTTCATCCTGTGCTCGGCGACCATCGGCAACCCGCATGCGCATGCGGAGGCGCTGGTGGAAGAGAAGGTGCATGCAATCACCGAGTCCGGCGCACCGACCGGGCCCAAGCACGTGCTGCTGTGGAACCCGCCAGTCATCAACCCGGACCTTGGCCTGCGCGCCTCGGCGCGTTCGCAGGCCAACCGCATCGCCCGCATCGCGATCAAGAGCGGCCTGAAGACCCTGGTGTTCGCACAGACGCGCTTGATGGTTGAAGTGCTGACCAAGTACCTGAAGGACATCTTCGACAACGACCCGCGCAAGCCGGCGCGCATCCGCGCCTACCGCGGTGGTTACCTGCCGACCGAGCGCCGCGAGGTGGAACGGGCGATGCGCGCCGGCAACATCGACGGCATCGTCAGCACCTCGGCGCTGGAGCTGGGCGTGGATATCGGCGCGCTCGACGTGGTCATCCTCAATGGCTACCCCGGCAGCGTTGCGGCGACGTGGCAACGCTTCGGGCGCGCCGGTCGTCGACAGCAGGCCGCGCTCGGCGTGATGGTGGCCAGCAGCCAGCCGCTGGACCAGTACGTGGTGCGGCATCCGGATTTCTTCGCCAATGCCACGCCCGAGCATGCACGCATCTCCCCGGACCAGCCATTGATCCTGTTCGATCACATCCGCTGTGCGGCGTTCGAGTTGCCCTTCCTGGCCGGCGAGCCGTTCGGGCCGATCGATCCGCTGGTGTTCCTGCAGGCGTTGGCCGAAACCGAAGTAGTGCACCAGGAAGGTGATCGCTGGGAATGGATTGCCGACAGCTATCCCGCCAACGCAGTGAGCCTGCGCGCGGTGGCCGATGGCAACTTCGTGGTGGTGGACCGCAGCGACGGCAAGCAGCAGATCATCGCCGAGGTGGATTACTCCGCCGCCGCGTTGACGCTGTACGAAGGCGCCATCCACATGGTGCAGAGCACGCCGTACCAGGTGGAGCGGCTGGACTGGGACGGCCGCAAGGCCTACGTGACCCGCACGCACGTCGACTACTACACCGACAGCATCGACTACACCAAGCTGAAGGTACTGGACCGCTTTGATGGCAACGGCGCCGGCCGCGGCGATTCACACCACGGCGAAGTGCATGTGGTGCGGCGCGTCGCCGGCTACAAGAAGATCCGCTACTACACGCACGAGAACATCGGCTACGGCCCGGTCAACCTGCCCGACCAGGAACTGCATACCACCGCCGTCTGGTGGCAGCTGCCGCAGGCGACGTTGCTGCGCAGCTTCGCGCAGAAGCAGGATGCGCTGGATGGTTTCCTTGGTGCCGCCTATGCGCTGCACATCGTTGCCACCGTCGCGGTGATGGCCGATGCGCGCGATCTGCAGAAAGCAGTGGGCAATGGCGATGGCGCCTGGTTTGCAATTGCCGACCAGACCGGCCGCGGCCAGCTGCGTGGCAATGAAGCCGGCGAAGCCACGGTGGAACTGATGCAGAGTTTCGTCCCCACGGTCTACCTGTACGACAACTTCCCCGGTGGCGTGGGCTTGAGCGAACCGCTGTGGCAGCGCCAAGGCGAGCTGGTGCAGCGCGCGTTGGAGTTGGTGGAGCGTTGCGACTGCAATGCCGGCTGTCCGGCCTGCGTTGGCCCTGTGCTGGCTGCGCAGGAAGATGACAAGGGACCGACACCACGCTCATTGGCATTGACCGTGTTGTCGCTGTTGTCGGCCGAGCGTTGCGATCAGGTCCCAACCATCGTCATGGACGAGGCCGTCGACCTGCTGCCATGAGCATCAGCCTGGACAAATTGAAGGCCCTGCGTAAACAGGCGGGGCTGGCGACGGCGACGCCTGCGGAGCCCGCAGCGCCCATGGCTGTTGTGGGAGCGGCGTCAGCCGCGAAGCCACAGATGGTGGACCCTGCAGCATTGCCCGTTACCCCGGATGCATCTGGTTCTTCGTCGGCTGCGGAAGCTGTATCGGCTTCGCGGCTGACGCCGCTCCTACAACAGCCGAAGCAGGAATCTTCGGTGTTTGGCTGGGTCGATCAGATCCAGCACAAACCCGCAGCGCCACAGGATGGTGCTGCGTTGCGGCGCTTGTTGGCGACACGCAACCGCGCCATCGCTCCTGCACAACCCGTCGAACGTGGCCCGGTTGATCGCGATCTACCCGGCACCGAAATCGCCCCCGGACTGCATCTGATCGAAGCCTTCATCCCGCAGGCGATTCCAACGCAACCGCTGTCACTGGCTTTCAGCAAGCGCCCTGAAGAAACCGTCCCACCGCAGGACCTGCTGTTCTTCGATACCGAGACCACCGGCCTGGCCGGTGGTACCGGTACCCGCGCCTTCATGATCGGCGCTGCCGATTGGCATCACGATGCAGCGCGCGGCGAAGGCCTGCGCGTGCGCCAGCTGCTGATGTCGACGATGGGCGCGGAGAGCCCGATGCTGGAGTTGTTCGCCAGCTGGCTGTCACCAAGCACCGTGCTTTCCAGTTACAACGGTCGCTGCTATGACGCGCCGTTGTTGAAGACGCGTTACCGGCTGGCACGGCGCGGTGATCCGATTTCCGCTTTGGATCACGTGGACCTGCTGTTCCCGACCCGCCGTCGCTATCGCGGTACCTGGGAGAACTGCCGGCTTGCGACCATCGAGCGGCAGTTGCTGCTGATCGCCCGCGAGGATGACTTGCCGGGTTCGGAAGCGCCTGCAGCGTGGTTGAGTTATCTACGCGGCGGCAGCGCGCGCAACCTGCGCCGTGTTGGCGAACACAACCATCAGGACGTGGTGACCCTAGCGCTGCTGTTCCTGCGCCTGGTGCAGGCGGAAGCGGATGAGCGGGCGGAACTGGCGTTGGAGGCTGAGGGCTGAGTTTCAGTTGTTCGTCAGATTCTGCTTGAAGAGCTTACCCCTCCCCAGCCCTCCCCTTGGCTGCGCCAAAGGGAGGGAGCAGAGCTTGGCCCCCTCCCTTTCGCTGAAAGCGAAGGGGAGGGTTGGGGAGGGGTGCTTCTGCTTGAGCTCTAAAACCAAGCCCCAGCAAACCCTCCCAAAAAATCAACCACCAAGCGGCCGCGCGATTCCGCTGCTGATCGCTTCGCGGATCATCTGCTCGGCATCGCGGTTGGCCTTGGCGCTGGCCGCTGCCTGCTGCCTGCCCAACTCGGCCTGCTGCTTGCCCAATGCCGCCTGCTGTGCGGCCAGGCTCTCCATCTCTGCCCGCATCGCCGGGTTGTCCATTTCCTCGCGCGCTTCATCGATCTTGCGACGTGCTTCAGCGGCTGCGCCGCGCCGCGCATCGGCGCTCCCGTCTGACGTCAGCGCCAGCTGCGCCTGTTCACTCGCCAACGCGCCGATCCGTGCACCAATCTCGCCCATGCGCTCACCGATCTCGCCCTGACGCTCGCCCAGCCTGCCCTGGCGATCACCGAGCTTGCCCTGTGCTTCACCCAGACGCACGGTTTCTGCGTGCAGTTGTTCAAAGCGCGACAGCGTGGCGGCGTCGCGCACTACATAGCGCTTGCCATCACGGCGCAGCAGCAGCACGCCGCTGCCATCGTCCAGTTGCTTGGCTTCGCGCAGGTCCACAACGGAACCATTCATGACGCTATGGTTGCCCTTGATCAGCACATAGCTGTCAGCGTTCTGGTTGCTGGAGAGGTGAATCGTTCCCTGTGTGTGCAGCGGTGCTGCCGGCGCCGCAGGCGGTGCAGGTGGCACGATCAGGGCCGGTGGCGCGGGCGGCGCAGGAGGTGCTGCCGGCACAGCGGTACCCGCCGCAACCAGATGCAGTTTTGCATGGGCAGCAGGTGCTGCCGGCGCAACGGGGGCGACCGGGGCGACGGGCGCTGCCACAGGTGCTGGTGGTGCCGGCGGCGCGGGAGGTACCGGCATCGCCACCAGCCGCAACGGTGCCACACCGACCAGGGCGACGGCGGCAATGATCAAGGCCGCACCGACGCGCGGGAAGGAAGAAGTGTCCTGCAACATGAGCAATCTCCGCTTGAGGCTGAGGAAGGTCGGCGACGCGCTGGCCAAACCAGCGCCCGGCCGGGGAGCAACGCCCAACTGCAACAGCAGGCGTCCGTAGTGTTGGCGGCAGTGCCGGTCACCGGCGACCACCGCGGCATCCACCGCGGCTTCGCGGGCAATGCCGTATTCGCGGGCGGCCAGGTGCACCACCGGGTGGAAGAAGAACAGGTGCTGGGCAACTGCAGGCACCAATCCCAGCCACAGGTCATGGCGTTGCAGATGCACGAGTTCGTGAGTCAGCGCCATGTCCAGCTGGTCGTCACCCATGCGCTGGAGGCCACGCGCAGGCAGCAGCAACACCGGACGCCATGGGCCAATCAGCTGCGGCGAGTCGATCGCAGTGCTGAGCATCAGGCGCGGTGCACGGTGCAGGCCATGCGCATCGGCGGCCAGCGCAAGCGCAGCGTTGAGCTTGTGATCGTGGCAGGGCTGCGCGGCACGCAGCAGGGCACGACTGGCGCGATACGCCAGCGCGGTGCGCAATGCCATCACCAGTACGCCAGCAGCCCACATCGCCATCAGCACCAGGCTCCATGACCAACTGCTGTCCGCCGGCAAGGGCTGCATCACGATGAGCGGCGCGGTAGTCACCGGTGCAGCGGTTACTGCAGCCTGCGCCACCATCGGTGCAGCATCGACGGCAGGTAGCAATGGCAGCTCCAGCGGTGACGCCCAGAACAGGCCAACCACGGCCTGCACCGCCACCAGCCACCACAGCGCGCACTGGGTGCTGGCCGGCAGGCGTCGCACGTAACGGCACAGCAGCCACACCAGCCCGGCCAACAGCGCGGTCTGCACACTGGTCGCCAACAAGCGGCTGCCCAACAACTCAAGCGTCATCGACATGGCTCAATCCTCCCGCCGCTGCGACTGCAGCTTGCTGACCAGCGCTTCCAGTTCGGCCAGTTCGTTGTCGCTGACCTCGGCCTTCTCCGACATCCACGCCACGAACGGCGAGATCGAGCCCTGCAGGGTCTTCTCGACGAAGCTGCCGACCGCGCCGTTGACCACGTCCTGCTGTTCGGCGGTGGAGCTGTAGCGGTACACGCCCTCGTCCTGCTCGCGCTGCAGGTAACCCTTGGTGCGCAGGCGCTCCATCATCGTCAGCACGGTGGAGCGGGCCAGCCCGCGGGCCTCACCGAAGCGCGCGGCAACCTCGCCGACGCTGGTGGGTTCGTTCTCTCCGATGTACTGCAACAGGGCCAGTTCCTGGTCCCCGATGGTCTTGCGGCGCATGGCCGTCTCCGTGACTACATTTGTCGTCACGGTAGATATGCCTACATTTGTAGTCAATAGCCCGAATGGCACCCTGCCCGATAGGAGAATGAACAGTTCAGCAAGCTGGAGGCTGATGAAGCTTGCCCGCTTCCACGCTGAATCAGGCAATCCTCCAACGCAGGATCATGGGATCCTTATCAATGAAGGCGGCAGAGCCGCTTCAGGGAAATCACTGCATGGCTGTCATCAACAGATTCTTTGTTCTGTCGATTGTTGCTTTTGCTCTGACCGCTTGCGCGCAGCATTCAACCAACATCAAACATGGTGTCTCCTTCGATCCAGACAGATGCAAGCCTGGCTCGAGCGACCCCGACATCCTCGCCCTATCGCAGGCGGCGTGCCATGTGGCAGTAGCGGGCCCGGGGCTGCAGTTGTTGGACACCCGGACGCATCGTCGCCTGAGCTTGAGCAGCGATACGACGACACAGGAAAAAACATCGCTCTTCATCTCCCCGGACATCCCTCAAACATTCCTGGGACCACTCGAATTCAGCGCTTTTTACTCTCGTGGCTTGGCTGAACTCAGGGGGAAAACCGGCTGCGTTGGCGTGCTGGAAAGTGGTCACGCAGCCATCGAGCAAGAGCGGGGCCAGCGATCCCTCCGCTACGACCTGACTTTCAGGCTGGTCAGCCCACGGGGCTGGAAGGACGACTGCGCGCCCCTGCATCACGTGGCAGGCTCAACCCGAATCGATCGCTGAGCGTGCGCGATCAGCGCCGTTGGGACCTTTGCTGGATGGCCCGATCAACGGCGCATGTTGCCAACTTACCAGGCAGGTCTTTCTATCACCGAGCCTGCGGTGACACTTCGCTGTCGATCTGCCAGCGCGCGAACTCGCTTTCAAACTCAGCAAGGCTCAATAGGCCGAGACAGGCATGGGCACCGGTCGGCAGCGCCTCACCACGGGCAAAGCGGCGCGCCAGCAGCACGGCGGCGAAGGTGGGAATCTCCGGGCCGTGCAGCATTGGCGCCGTGAGATCCCAATGCACGGTGTGCTGCAGGCCACCGCGCTGACCACGCAAGGTGATTCGCATGCCGCCAAGATCAGTGCCGAAGCGATCGAACCAGCGACCGGTGCGGGCGAATACGCCGGCCAGCGCTTCCATCGGAAATGGCAGGCCAATGCGGCGAAGCCAGGCCATCGCAGCCAGGCAGCGCGACAGGAACGGCAACTCCAGCGCCGCGCGGAAGCGCACCGTCATCACGCCCGGGTAGCGCTGCACCAGCAGCGCGTGGTCCGGCACATCACAGGGCGAAGCCAGGCGCGGACCGATGCGGGCGAAACGTACCGGCTGCGGATCGGCCCAGCCGATCACCGGCTGCCAGCGGCCATCCACCCAGCACTCGAACGGCTTGCCGCAATACGACAGCACCGCGCGCACCGTAGCCATGCCCAGCGGCGTGGCCTGTGCGGGTGCGATCACCATGTCGATGCTATGCAGCTGATCGAACTGCGGGGCGAGTGCATCCACGACCGCACTGGACAGCGCCGGCAAGGTGCTGGCGCCGCTGATCGCACTGCGTTGTGTCTGTTCGGCCAAGGCCTGCAGCTGCTGCGGGAAATCCGCGACGAAATCGCGACCGTCGGCGAGATCGATGTAGTGCATGCCAGCACGTAAACAGGCCTGTGCCACATCGTGGCCTTGGCCTTGGAAAGGACCGGCAGTGTGGATGACCAGTGCCGCTCGCGTTTCCGCCAGCTTTGCTTCGAAATCAGCGGCGGCGGTATCCAATCGACATAGTTCGATTGCCGCCAGATCCACACCGGGTAGATGCGCCGCAGCCTGCGTTGGGTTGCGGCCCGCAGCGATGACCTTGATGCCTGGCGTGATCGCAAGCGCACGCACGATGCGCGCGCCGAAATGACCGTAACCGCCCAACACCAGAACACGACAGCTTTCCTGCTGCGACATCGGATCTTCCTGCGTTGATTACTGGGTGGATTATCAGCGAGGAATGAACTTCGTTGGCCCCTCCCCGTTGGCGCAGCCAAGGGGGAGGGTAGGAGGAGGTGGCTTTGGCCATTGCTTGTGCTCATGGTTCGACGTTCCAGCGAAGAGCACCCCTCCCCAACTCTCCCCTGCGCGTTGCGCAAGGGAGGGAGCAGGTCCGCTGCGCTTGATGCAAGGGAGGGAGGCTTTGCCCCTCCCCTTTGGCGCAGCCAAGGGGGAGGTTGGGAGGGGGTGGCTTTGGCCGTTGCTTGTGCTGGTTGTCTGGCTTTGCTGCGAAGAGCACCCCTCCCCGCCCCCCTTCGCTGCGCGCAAGGGAGGGAGTGGATGCGCTGCGCTCCGTCGGAACCAGGGCTCTTCATCCCGCTCTTACGCAAACAACCGCACCCTGCATGCATACCACCACCTGGAGTCCGCCATGTATCGGATGCTGGTCATCGCCTGTTTCAGCGCCATCGCCGCCACTGCCTGCAGCACTGCCCAGGTCAGCCAGGTGCAACCCATCGATGGCGTCATCTCCGGCCAATGCCATACCGACATGGTGCGCGGTGCGGTCGGCCTTGCCGCCGGGCCGGATACCGTCGAGCGCGCGCGCGTGGACAGCGACAGCCTGCTGGTGCAGGTGGTGCGCGGCAACGACCACCCCGACAGCGCGGCCTCCATCCAGACCCAGGCATCGACGGGTGGTGAGCGACTGACCATCGAAGTCGGCCGGACCAACAACATCACCGCCATCCGCTGCGGCTGAGTCGCGCTCAGCGGGCGCGATGCGCCGCGCGCAGGAAACGCAGTGCCGCAGCCTCCCACTGGCGGGGGCCGCGCAGCGACTGCATCGCGCTGAGCTGGCCGTCACGCCAGCCGTCGAAGACACAGGGGTCGATATAGGCCTTGCGGCACACCGCCGGGGTATTGCCCAGCATCGCCGCCACCGCGGCGATCACCTGGTTCTGCAATGCGCTCAGCGCGCGCTCGCCGCCGGTTTCCGGCACGGGCAACTGGGCCAGTTCACGCAATGCCACCAAGGTGCCGCCCCAAGTGCGGAAATCCTTGGCGCTGAAGTCGGCACCGGTGGCGTTGCGCAGGTACTCGTTGATGTCGCTTGAGCTTACTGGCCGCACCTTGCCGTCATCGTCGCGGTACTGGAACAGCAGCTGCCCCGGCAGTTGCTGGCAGCGACGCACCAACGCCGATAGCTGCCGGTCATCGACAACCATGGCCTGCGCCTGCCCGGACTTGCCGCGGAAACGCAGCCGCGCCTTGCCATCACCGGCACGCTCCAGATGCCGGTTGCGCAGCGTGGTGAGCCCATAGGAATGGTTGTCGCGGGCATAGGCGTCGTTGCCGATGCGGGCCAGCGTGCGGCCCATCACCGCCACCACGATCGCCAACACCTTCTCGCGGGGGAGCCCGGACAAGGCCAGATCACTGCGTACCCGCCGCCGCAGGCCCGGCAATGCCTTGCCGAATGCAACGATGCGATCGAACTTGTGGTTACTGCGCGCGCGTACCCAATCCGGGTGGTAACGGTATTGCTTGCGTCCACGCGCATCGCGACCGCTGGCCTGGAGATGGCCGTTGGCCTGCACGCAGATCCACACCTGCGTATAGGCCGGCGGAATGGCCAGGCGCCGTATGCGCTCGAGCGTGGCCGCTGCACGCATCGCCTTGCCACGCGCATCCACGTAGCGGAAGCCACGCCCGGCGCGCTGGCGGTGAATGCCCGGTTCTCCGTCATGGCTATGACGCAACGCAGACCCTGCCGATGTCGCGGCCATCGCTGCTCCAGCAAATAAACGGTGGCGGAGTATCGCGCAGTGCTTTGCGACGCAGCGTCAACATGGCCGTCACTTGGCGATATGCTTGGGTCGTCCCTCAATAGCTTGGAGTCCTGATGCAATTCCCGTCGACGCCGCGCGCCCTGCGCCGCCCCGCCGCCCTGATTGCCACCGCTGCACTGTTGCTGGCCCTGAGCGCCTGCACAAAGCCGGCCCCGGAAGAACAGGATGAGGCACTGAACCAATCCCAGCAGGCCGCTGAAGCCGCTGCTGCGCCCGCTGAAGCCACGCCGCCGCCGGGCGCCTGCGACGCCAGCCAGGTGCAGGGTCTGGTCGGCCAGACCTATACCGAGGCCATGCAGGCCCAGGCCAAGGAAGACGCCGGTGCCAGCGATGTACGCGTGCTCAAGCCCAACCAGCCGGTCACGATGGAGTTCATCGGCGAGCGCCTGAACATCGAAATCGACGACAAGGGCACCGTCAGCGGCGTCCGCTGCGGCTGAATTGGCAGCGCCAAAGCCTTGCTGGGCAAGGCTTTGGTTGCGCTCGCAACGATGTATTGCGGCGTTGCAACAACTGTGATTTAGTCGAACCATCCGGTGACCTCAAGGTGCGCTCCAGGTTGAGCACATCATGTGCATTGGATGGGCGCGAGGGCGCTTGGGTCAGGCGTAAGACGCCATCGGGGCGTGCGCCGGGTCTTATCCCAACAGCACGTGCGGCAGCACGGCGCGAACCATCTGATAGGCATGACGTGCTCTGCGAGCGGGCAGGAGTGTCGCCGCTCACCTGAATCGCACCGAGGCACAGATGGCAGTCCGCACCCCGCAAGGGCTTTACGACCCGCAAGACGAACGCGACGCCTGTGGTTTCGGCATGGTCGCCCAGCTCGACGACCAGCCATCGCGCCTGTTGGTGGATACCGCCATCGCCGCCTTGTCGCGCATGACCCACCGCGGTGGTGTTGCCGCCGACGGGCTCACCGGCGACGGCTGCGGCCTGCTGCTGCGCAAACCCACCGTGTTCCTGCGCCAGCTGGCTGAAGAAGCCGGCATCGCGCTCGGCCCCAACTTCGCCGCCGGAGTTGTGTTCCTGCCGCACGATGCTGATGCTGCGCAGCGATGTCGTGCCGAACTGGATGCACAGCTGCGTGCCGCCGGCTGCCATCCGCGCGGTTGGCGTGAAGTCCCTACCGATGACAGCGTTTGTGGCCAGCTGGCGCGCGACACGCTGCCGAAGATCGAACAGGTGTTCGTCGATGCCGACATCGAGCAGAGCGCCGAGCAATTCGCACTGGCCCTGTTCATGGCCCGCCGCCGCAGCGAACAGGCCCTGCGCGATGTCGCCGACTACTACGTCACCACGCTCAGCGCCGAAGCCATCAGCTACAAGGGCATGGTGCTGCCGGACAAGCTGAGCACCTTCTACCCGGACCTGCAGCGCCACGAACTGGCATCCAGCGTGGTGGTGTTCCACCAGCGCTTCTCCACCAACACCATGCCGCGCTGGCCGCTGGCGCACCCGTTCCGCATGCTTGCCCACAACGGCGAGATCAACACCATCGAAGGCAATCGCCACTGGGCGCAGGCGCGCAGCAAGGTGTGGAAGACGCCGAAGTTCGACATCGCCGAGCTCGACCCGGTGATCTCGATGCACGGCTCCGATTCGCAGAGCATGGACAACATGCTGGAGCTGATGGTGGCCGGTGGCATGGAGCTGATCCAGGCGCTGCGCATCCTGGTGCCGCCGGCAACCCAGTCGCTGGAATTCAAGGACGCCGACCTCGCTGCGTTCTATGAGTTCTATGGCTTGAACAGCGAGCCGTGGGACGGCCCGGCCGGCATCGTCGCCTGCGACGGCCGCTACGCCGCCTGCACCCTGGACCGCAATGGCCTGCGCCCGGCGCGCTGGATGCTGACTTCCGACCGCCACTTCCTGGTCGCCTCCGAAGCCGGCGTATGGGAAGTGCCGACCGAGCGCGTGGTGCGCAAGGGCAAGCTTGGTCCGGGCCAGATGATGGCCATCGACCTCAAGCGTGGTGACCTGCTCGATTCCGAAGCGATCGACCGCATCAACCGTGCACGTGCGCCGTACAAGCAATGGCTGCACCAGGGCGTGACCTACCTGCAGACCGAGCTGATCGATCCCTCGCTGGCCGAGGAACCGTTCGACGAAGCGACGCTGCGCAGCTACCACAAGCTGTTCCAGCTCACGACCGAGGAACTGGAGCAGGTGCTGCGGCCGCTGGCCGAAACCGGACAGGAAGCCACTGGCTCGATGGGCGATGACACGCCGATCGCCGTGCTCAGCCGCCACACCCGTCCACTGTACGACTACTTCCGCCAGGCCTTCGCGCAGGTCACCAACCCGCCGATCGATCCGCTGCGCGAAGAGTGCGCGATGTCGCTGACCACCCAGCTCGGCAAGGAGACCAACATCTTCCATGCCGGTGCGGAGACGGTGAACCACGTCATCCTCAACTCGCCGGTACTGAGCCAGCGCAAGCTGCGCCAGTTGCTGAAGATGGAGCAGTACGTCGAGCGCAATCGCTTGATCGACCTGTCCTACAGCGTCGAAGAAGGCCTGAAGGCCGGCATCGAACGTATCTGCGCCGAGTGCGAACAGGCTGCACGCGATGGCGTGGTGATGCTGTTGCTGTCCGACCGTTACCCGGTTGCTGATCGGCCGATGGTGCATGCACTACTGGCCACCAGCGCCGTGCATCACCATCTGTCCAAGGTTGGCCTGCGCTGCGACGTCAATCTGATCCTTGAAACCGGCACCGCGCGCGATGCGCACCATATGGCTTGTTTGCTGGGCTTTGGTGCGACCGCGGTGTATCCGTACCTGGCCTACCAGACGCTGTTCGACCTGGGCCGGCGCGGCATCCTGCAGTTGAAGAAGGGCGGTGAGGTCTCGCAGATCGGCCGCAGCTACCGCAAGGGCATCTACAAGGGCCTGAGCAAGATCATCTCCAAGATGGGCATCTGCACCATTGCCAGCTATCGTGGCGCGCAGTTGTTCGAAATCGTCGGCCTCGATCCGGACGTGGTTGCACTGTGCTTCCCGGATACCGCTGCCCGCATTGGCGGCGTGGGCCTTGCACGCCTGGATACCGAAGCACGCGAGCTCACCGTGCGTGCCTGGAACGATCTGGCGCAGCCGGAAGTAGGCGGCCTGCTCAAGTACGTGCACGGCGGCGAATACCATATGTACAACCCGGATGTGGTGATGACGCTGCAGCGCGCATCACGCACCGGCGATGCCGAAGACTGGCGCAAGTACATGGACGCGGTGCATTCGCGCCCGACCTCGGCGCTGCGCGATCTGCTGCAGCTCAAGCCGGCAGCAACACCGGTGCCGTTGGATGAAGTGGAACCGGCCGAAGCACTGTTCAAGCGTTTCGACACTGCTGCCATTTCCTTGGGCGCACTGTCGCCGGAAGCGCATGAGGCGCTGGCGATTGCGATGAACCGCCTCGGCGGCCGCTCCAACTCCGGCGAAGGCGGCGAAGATCCCGCCCGCTATGGCACCGAGAAGCGTTCCAAGATCAAGCAGGTGGCCTCCGGTCGCTTTGGCGTCACCGCCGAATACCTGGTCAATGCTGAGGTGCTGCAGATCAAGGTCGCGCAGGGCGCCAAGCCCGGCGAAGGTGGCCAGCTGCCCGGCCACAAGGTCAACGAACTGATCGCACGCCTGCGCTACGCCAAGCCCGGCATCGGCCTGATCTCACCGCCGCCGCACCACGACATCTATTCGATCGAAGATCTGGCGCAGCTCATCTACGACCTGAAGCAGGTCAATCCGGATGCGCTGGTGTCGGTGAAGCTGGTCTCGCATGCCGGCGTCGGCACCATTGCCGCTGGCGTGGTGAAAGCCGGTGCCGACCTCATCACCGTGTCCGGCCACGATGGCGGCACCGGCGCCTCGCCGATCAGTTCGATCCGCTATGCCGGCGTGCCGTGGGAGCTGGGCGTGGCCGAGTCGCACCAGGCACTGGTCGGCAACGACCTGCGCAGCCGCACCATCCTGCAGACCGACGGTGGCCTGAAGACCGGCCTGGATGTGGTCAAGGCTGCACTGCTGGGCGCCGACAGCTTCGGCTTCGGCACCGGGCCGATGATCGTGCTCGGCTGCAAGTACCTGCGCATCTGCCACCTCAACAACTGTGCCACCGGCGTCGCCACCCAGGACGAGCGCCTGCGCGCGGGTTACTTCACCGGCCTGCCGGAGCGCGTGGAGAACTTCTTCCGCCTTCTGGCCGAGGAAGTGCGCGAGTGGCTGTCGTACCTGGGCGTGCGTTCGCTGGATGAAATCGTCGGCCGCACCGATCTGCTGCAGCAGCTGGAAGTGTCGCCGCGCGAAGGCGTCAAGGTCGATCTGTCGCGCCTGCTCGCGCCTGCGCATTACGACGGCGCGCATTGCGCCGCGCAGCGCCTGTACCAGTCGCCGGACAGCCTGGCCACGCAGATGGACAACCTGCTCGCCGCTGCCATCGCCAACAAGCAGGGCGGCGAGCACCGCTTCCTGATCCACAACACCGACCGCTCGGTCGGCACGCGTCTGTCCGGCACCATCGCCCGCGCGCATGGCAACCACGGCATGAGCGAAACACCGTTGAACCTGCGCTTCCGCGGCACTGCCGGGCAGAGCTTCGGCGCATTCAACGTCGGCGGGCTGAACCTGGAAGTGGAAGGCGAAGCCAACGACTACGTCGGCAAGGGCATGGCTGGCGGCCGCCTGGTGGTACGTCCGCCGCGCGGCGCCCGCTTCGAGGCGCGGAACACTGCCATCATCGGCAACACCTGCCTGTACGGCGCGACCGGCGGCGAGCTGTTTGCCGCTGGACGCGCAGGTGAGCGCTTCGGCGTGCGCAACTCCGGCGCACTGGCAGTGATTGAAGGTGCTGGTGACCACTGCTGCGAGTACATGACCGACGGCGTGGTCGCGGTGCTTGGCAAGGTCGGCCTGAACTTCGGTGCCGGCTTCACCGGTGGCCTGGCCTATGTGCTCGACGTCGACCGTGATTTCGTCGATCGCTACAACCATGAGCTGATCGACATCCACCGCATCTCGACCGAAGGTTTCGAGAACCATCGCCAGCACCTGCACACCTTGATCGGCCGCCACCGCGAGTTGACCGGCAGCATCTGGGCGCAGCAGATCCTCGACGAGTTCCGCGACTACGTCGGCAAGTTCTGGCTGGTCAAACCCAAGGCCGCCAGCATCGAGTCGCTGGCCGAATCCCTGCGCCGCGCCGCCTGACGCATTGTCTCCCTCTCCCGCCTGCGGGAGAGGGCCGGGGTGAGGGCAGCTTTAAAGCCCCCTCATCCGCCCCTTCGGGGCACCTTCTCCCGCACGCGGGAGAAGGGCTCCTCCAGACGTAACGAGTTCCCATGAGCCGCAAGCAAGCCTTCCAGTTCCTCGATCTGCCCCGCACCATGCCGCAGCGCATTCCGGTGGAATTGCGCACGTCCGGCGATTGGGGCGAGCTCTACGGCAAATTCGACAAGGGCGATGCGCAGTACCAGGCCGGCCGCTGCCTGGATTGCGGCAACCCGTATTGCAGCTGGAAGTGCCCGGTGCACAATGCCATCCCGCAGTGGCTGCAGCTGGTGCAGGAAGACCGCATCCACGAGGCGGCGACGCTCTGCCATTCGACCAACCCGCTGCCGGAAGTCTGCGGCCGCGTCTGTCCGCAGGATCGCCTGTGCGAAGGCAGCTGCACGCTGGAAGAGTTCGGCGCGGTCACCATCGGCGCGGTCGAGAAGTACATCGTCGATACCGCGTTGGCCACTGGCTGGAAACCTGATCTGCATGCCGTTGAGAGCACCGGCAAGCGCGTGGCCGTCGTTGGTGCAGGCCCCGCGGGTTTGGCCTGTGCCGATCGCCTGGCGCGTGCCGGTGTGCAGGCCGTGGTGTTCGATCGCTACGAACAGATTGGTGGCCTGCTGCAGTTCGGCATTCCCAGCTTCAAGCTGGACAAGAGCGTGATCGACCGCCGCCGCGAGATCCTCGAAGGCATGGGCGTGCAGTTCCGCCTGGGCGTGGAGATCGGCCGCGACATCAGCATCGAGCAGTTGCAGGCCGACTACGACGCGGTGTTCCTCGGCACCGGTGCCTACCGTTACACCGACGGTGGCCTGATCGGGCAGGACCTGAAGAACGTGCTGCCGGCACTGCCCTTCCTGGTACAGAACAGCCGCATTGTCAGTGGCAACGACCCGAAGGGCCGGCCGATTGCCGGCTGGGAAGACCAGATCGCCCTGCCCGACCTCAACGGCAAGCGCGTGGTGGTGCTGGGTGGCGGTGACACCGGCATGGACTGCGTGCGCAGCGCGATCCGCCTGGGCGCGGCCAAGGTGACCTGCGCGTATCGTCGTGATGAAGCCAACATGCCGGGCTCGGCGCGCGAAGTAGCCAATGCCCGTGAAGAAGGCGTGCGCTTCCTGTTCAACCGCCAGCCGCTGGCGATTGAGGCCGGCGCAGATGATGAAGTGATCGGCGTGACCGTGGTCGAGACCGAGTTGAGCGCACCGGACGCCAATGGTCGTCGCAATGCGGTGGCCATTGATGGCAGCGAATCGCTGCTGGAAGCCGATGTGGTGATCATCGCTTTTGGCTTCTCGCCGACATTGCCGGAATGGCTTTCGTCGCAGGGCGTGGAGGCCAGCAGTAACGGTCGCATCATTGCCGGTGGTGCTACGCGTCTGCCGTTCCAGACCCATAACGCCAAGCTGTTTGCCGGTGGTGATGCGGTTCGCGGTGCGGACCTGGTGGTGACGGCGGTTGCTGAAGGCCGTGATGCTGCTGAGAGCATTGTGGCGTTGTTGAAGCGGTAGAGCTCAGCAAGCGCGAATAATCGTTAGAAGCGAAAAGCGCCCTCACCCCTACCCCTCTCCCGTTGATACGGGAGAGGGGACTACTTCGGTATTGTTTGTCTGACGACTGCCGAGTTCACTGCTTCGGCTCTTGGCTTCGGCTGTGGCTGTGGCTCTGAACTACCAGTTCGCGTAGTAACGACCTGCTCCCTTCTCCCGCTTGCGGGAGAAGGTGCCCGAATGGGCGGATGAGGGGAGCTCTTGCTCTGGCATGGCTTTGGCTCCAAGGCCACCAACTAACCGACACGCAGCTGCCCTACACTCAAGAACTCCGCACAAAGAGAAATCGCAATGCGCATCGGCCTGGCAGCAAACCGTCTCCATCACGAAAGCGCCGACGCTGCGTTGTTCCGCTGGCTGCGCGCCAGCGAAACCGGGATACGCGAACTGGGAGTGGAGTTGCATGCCGTTGGCCGCACCTACGACGCCATCGCCAGCACCCATCCCCTGCAGGATTACCCCGGACTTCAGCGCTATCCCAACGGCCGCGAAGGTGGCCTGATGAAGCTGGTGGCCGAAGTCGTAGGCATGGGTACCCCGGAGCGCACACTCGATGGCGCGATCTACTTCATTGACCCGGTCGATCCCTCATCGGTGTTCCCGGAAGCCATCGCGCTCAAGCGCCAGTGCGTCATCCACGGAAAACCCTTCATCTCCACGGTGGCCACCGCACGTGACTGGATTGAAATGGAGCGCATCCACGCCGGCCTCGCACCGGACCCGGGCGCCGACGATCTACATGACTTCAGCAAGCAGACGCTGGCACTGATCGCCCACGACGCGCGCAAGCCACAGATGCTCGCCTTCGCATCGGAGCACTTCGACGTGTTGTCGCAGTTCGAACATCGCATCGGTACCGGCACCACCGGTCAACGCTTGAACGAGATGGCCTGGAGCCGCGGCTGGCCACGCGACCAGGAATGGATCCACCGCTTCCAGAGCGGCCCGCTAGGCGGAGACGCGCAGATTGCAGATCGCGTACTTGAGCACCGCTGCCAACGCGCGATCTTCTTTGAAGACCCGCATGTGGCGCGCCAGCATGAAGCGGATATCCAGTTGTTGGAGCGCGCGGTTACCACGGTCACCGATGAGGCCGTGTGCATCACCGCACCGAACATCGCAGCCCGCTGGGCAACTGCCGCGCAGATACGCCAGAAAGCCTGACCGTAGTGCCGAACCATGTTCGGCAGGTGCATTCCAAGCAGCGCCTACAGAACCCCAAGGCGTCTGCTTTGGCTTTGGCTTTGGCTTTGGCTTTGGCTTTGGCTTCAGCTTTAGCCTTTGCTGTTGCTGTTGCTTTAGCCCTTCTCCCGCTTGCGGGAGAAGGGTTGGGATGAGGGGAGCTTTTGGCTTTTGGCTTTTGGCTTTTGGCTTCTGGCTTCTGGCCTTTGGCTTCGCTCAAGCCTTTCCGCATCGTTGTTTCTATGAGCTTCGCGGCTTACGCCGCTCCTACAGGTACGCGTGCGCCTTTGTTTCGCACAAAGAAAAACCCCGCTGCTTCTGGCAGCGGGGTTTTTGGTTTAAATCCTGACGATGACCTACTCTCGCACAGCTTAGGCTGCACTACCATCGGCGCAGCTACGTTTCACTTCCGAGTTCGGGATGGGATCGGGTGGTTCCATAGCGCTAATTTCATCAGGAAGGCGGTTTGAGCAGCGCGTTGCGCCAGCTCCAATGCGTTTCCTTGCGGAACTGAAACCAGGCTTTAAAACCCCTGGCTTACATAAAAAGACGAACCCCGCTGCGTGAGCAGCGGGGTTCTAGGTAAAAACCCTGACGATGACCTACTCTCGCACAGCTTAGGCTGCACTACCATCGGCGCGGCTACGTTTCACTTCCGAGTTCGGGATGGGATCGGGTGGTTCCATAGCGCTAATTTCATCAGGGAGACGGT